>JAKSTR010000022.1 GCA_024402495.1 Treponemataceae bacterium | reverse complement strand
CTGGCACCAAATTGTGCCGCAAAATACCGCAAATTATGACAATTTCAATTTTATTAAACATGGCACTTACCGCCATGCTGAGCGTTTGGACACCCGGTCCGAACAACGTTATGCTTTTAGCCCTTGCCGGCAAATACGGCGCCAAAAAGAACATAAAATATCTGCTCGGCATCTGGACCGGCTGCCTTTTGCTGACAGTTTTTACGGGCTTTTTGTGCCAGACTTTGGCAACATTCGTGCCGCGCATTCAGCCTGTAATGAAATATTTCGGCGCGGCATATCTGATTTACCTTGCCTACAAAACCATTATCCGCAAACCGCCGCAGGACAGCACCGCCGGAACGATTCCGACTTTTTTTGAAGGCATGATGCTTCAGGTTTTGAACGTAAAATTAATCGTTTACGCAATTTCAATGTATTCAAGCTTTATTCTGCCAAATGTAAGCGGCGCACTCTGGGTAATTTTAATGGCATTTTATCTGGTATTTTTCAGCGCAACCGGCAATTTGCTTTGGGCGTTTGCAGGCAGTTTTTTAAAGCCGCTTTACGAAAAATATTACAAAATCGCAAACGTAGTTATGGCAATTCTGCTGCTGTGGTGCGTACTGCGCATGCTGGAAATTCTGTAAAAAAACGGCATTTTTTTCAGTTTTCTGCTAAAGCGCAATTTTTCAATTTAAACTGAAAAAGCGTTGACATTCGGAATAGTTTTTTGTAAAAATAAGAACATATTTTAGCGACAATGGCGCCGCAGACTTGAGTATTCTTGTCTGCGGCTTTTTTATTTTTAAACCAATTTGGCTTTTACAAAGCAAAGGCAAAAAAGTGAAAACTTTACAATCACCAGAAAACTTACAAAGCGACAAGCTTCACGAAGAATGCGGCGTTTTCGGCATTTTCAGCAGCAGCAAAACGGACGTTGCAAAAAGCGTTTTTTACGGGCTTTTTGCATTGCAGCACCGCGGACAGGAAGGCTGCGGCATCTGCGTAAACGACAAAGGCATTTTCTCTTCCTATAAAGATTTAGGGCTGCTAAACGAAGTTTTCAACCAGCAGACTTTGGAAAATCTGGGCGAAGGAACTGCCGCGGTTGGACACGTGCGTTACGGAACGACCGGCGCAACTAACCGCCTGAACTGCCAGCCTCTGGAAGTTCACCATATAAAAGGTTCGCTGGCATTATGTCACAACGGAAACCTGACCAACACCACCGACCTTCGTACCCGGCTTGAGCTTGAAGGTTCGGTTTTTCACACCAGCAGCGACAGCGAAGTAATTGCCAATGCAATAATCAAACAGCGCCTCAGCTGCGACTGCATTGAAGACGCGGTACAGAAAGCCATGAAACAGATAAAAGGCGCATATTCGCTGGCGATAATGACGCAGGATAAAATGCTTGCAGTACGCGATCCTTTGGGAATGCGCCCGCTTTGCATCGGCAAAACCGGCGACGGTTCTTACGTAGTTTCTTCCGAAAGCTGCGCTTTAACCGCGATAAAAGCCCAGTTTGTACGCGACGTTGAACCCGGCGAAATTGTGGTTTTCAGCCGCGGCGAAACCTTTGACCAGATAAAAATCGATTCAATCCAGACACTAAAAAACATTCCGCCACAGGCAGTGCCTAAAAAAGCCCTTTGCGTATTTGAATATATCTACTTTGCCCGGGCGGATTCTGTTATTGACGGCGTAAGCGTGCAGCAGGCGCGGCAAAAAGCCGGAATGTTTCTTGCAGACGAACATCCGGTTGACGCAGACGTAGTAATCGGCGTACCAGATTCCGGTCTGGATGCCGCTTTAGGCTATGCAATGCAGTCAAAAATTCCTTACGGGCTGGGTTTTGTAAAAAACAAATATATCGGACGTACATTTATTGCGCCGCAGCAAAAAGAACGTACCGACAAAGTGCGCATAAAGCTGAACGCCGTTGAAAATACGGTAAAAGACAAGCGCGTTATAATGGTAGACGATTCCATTGTGCGCGGAACGACCAGCGCGCTGATTGTAAAGCTTATAAAGGAAGCCGGCGCAAAAGAAGTTCACGTGCGCATTTCGGCACCGCCATTTTTGTACCCGTGCTATTACGGCACAGACGTAGATTCGCAGGAAAACCTTATTGCCTGCCACAATTCAATTGAAGAAATTAAGGAAATTATCGGCGCAGATTCGCTTGGCTATCTATCAATAGAAAACGCGCTTAAAATTGCGAACAATTTTGGCAAAAACACATTTTGCGCCGCCTGCTTTAACGGCACATACCCTATTTTATAAATTTCTTATCTTTCAGCAAAAAGAGGTGAAAACATGAAAACCACAAAATATATTTTTGTTACCGGCGGCGTAGTTTCCGGTCTTGGCAAAGGAATTACCGCCGCTTCTCTCGGACGGCTTTTAAAAGCCCGCGGCTTTAAAGTTGCGGCACAAAAACTTGACCCGTATATCAACGTAGACCCCGGCACGATGAGCCCGTTTCAGCACGGCGAAGTTTACGTTACAAACGACGGCGCAGAAACCGACCTTGACCTTGGTCACTACGAACGCTTTATTGACGAAGATTTGAACAAATTTTCAAACCTTACTTCCGGCAAGGTTTACTGGAATGTTTTGAACAAGGAACGCCGGGGCGAATATCTGGGCGAAACCGTTCAGGTTATTCCGCACATCACAAACGAAATCAAGTCTTTTATTTACAACGTTGGTCGCACTTCAAATGCTGACATCGTTATTACCGAAGTTGGTGGTACAACCGGCGACATTGAAAGCCAGCCTTTCCTCGAAGCCATCCGTCAGGTTAGCCTTGAAGTCGGCAAGGAAAACGCACTTTTCATTCACGTAACCCTTGTTCCTTTCCTGCACGGTTCAGACGAACACAAGACAAAGCCAACCCAGCATTCCGTAAAAGAATTGCAGGGGATGGGCATCAAGCCGGATATTATCGTTCTGCGTGCCGACGAAAAACTTGAAGACAGCATATTCAGAAAAATTGCAATGTTCTGCAATGTAAAAAGCGACTGCGTAATTGAAAACCAGACTTTGCCGGTTCTTTATCAGGCACCAATCATGCTTGAAAAAAATAATTTTTCAGAAATCGTATGCCGCGAGCTTCAGCTGAACCCGCCGCCATGCGATTTAACCGAATGGAATACGATGCTTGCCAAAATCCAGAACCGCACGCGTAAAGTTACCATCGGGCTGGTTGGAAAATATGTTCAGCTGCACGACGCATATCTTTCTGTTGCCGAAGCTTTAAGCCACGCGGGCTACGAACTGGGCGCATACGTAAACATTGAATGGATTGACAGTGAAAAAATAACGAAAGAAAACGTGGCGCAGGTTTTGGGCTGCTGTCACGGCGTAATTGTTCCAGGCGGTTTTGGCGGCCGCGGCGTAGAAGGCAAAATTGCTGCCGCGGATTACTGCCGCACAAACAACGTGCCTTATCTGGGCATTTGCCTTGGCATGCAGCTTGCAGTAATTGCCTTTGCGCGCAGCGTATGCGGTCTTACAGACGCAAGCAGCGGCGAATTTGATGAAAACGGCAGCCACAAGGTAATTGACTTTTTGCCAGACCAGAACGCAAAAATCAACATGGGCGGCACTTTGCGCCTTGGTGCATATCCGTGCAAAATTGCCCCAAATACCCAGATGTTCAAATGTTATCAGGCAGAAGAAATCAGCGAACGCCACCGCCACCGCTACGAATTCAACAACGAATACCGCGATTTGCTGTTGCAAAACGGCTTAACGATAAGCGGCACTTCGCCAGACGGCACAATTGTAGAAACCGTAGAATATGCGCCAAACGATTTTTATATCGGCGTTCAGTTTCACCCGGAATTTAAAAGCCGCCCTAACAAGCCCCACCCGCTTTTTATCGGTCTGGTTGAAGCAAGCCTGAAAAAACGCGTACTGTAAAAACCATAAAGTGCAAAAACACGCTTTAAAAACAAAAAGCACTGAAAAATATGGCAGATATTTGCCGTTTTTCAGTGCTTTTTTATTGGTTCTGCGCTTCTATCCAAAAGAAAACTTTTACATTCCGGCAGAACCTTATAAAAACTGAATGTTTCTAAAATCAGTCGCGGCCAGTCAATTCATTATAGAATTCGGCATAATCGGTGCGTTTGTCTGCCATATAGGCAATTGCACTGCGCGGATGCTGGTTCAAAAGACCGGTAAGCAGGTACGGAACATCGTAGCCCCAGACATTGCCTTCTTCCTTTAACAGAGGAATGTATTTTTCAAGGAACTGCAAAACCGGGAAAATATTGTATTTCGGATTTTTCAAGAATCCCAGCAGAAGTTCCATAGCGCAGTTACCTGCACCGCGGCCCATGCAGCCGTAAGTTGCATCCAGAAAGTTTACGCCGTCGCCGCAGGCTTCAATTGTGTTTGCAAAAGCAAGCTGCTGGTTATTGTGGGCGTGAATGCCAATTTCTTTATTGTATTTGTCGCCGTATTCTTTGTACAAGGCGCAGATGCGCTGAATCTGTTCCGGGTAAAGCGAACCGTAGCTGTCTACGATGTAAATGGCATCAACGCTTGAACGGCAAACAATATCAAGGGCAGCGCGCCAGTCGTTTTCGCCGCTGGTAGAAATTGCCATAATGTTACAGGTTGTTTCGTAGCCTTTTGCGTGGCAGTCTTCAATCATTTCAACTGCACCCGGAATCTGGTGAAGGTAACAGGCAACACGAATCATATCAACAGGACTTTCTGCTTTTGGAGAAATATCGCGTTTGTAGTTTGTGCGTCCGACATCAGCCATTACGGAAATTTTTAAGTCTGTATTGTTTTCACCAACAATGGCGCGAATGTCTTCGTCTTTTGAAAACTTCCACTTACCAAAATCGGTTTCTTTAAACATATCCGGGTCGGCTTTATAACCGAATTCCATATAATCAACCCCGGCTTTAATATTGGCATGATACAAATCGCGTACAAATTCGTCGCTGAACATAAAATTGTTAACCAGGCCGCCATCGCGCATGGTTGCATCCAAAACCCTAATCTGTGGGCGGAAATCTAAAAGCTTTGAAATTTCTTTCATTGGAGGTTGTGTCCTTTTCATAGTGTGATTTAATTTATCATTTTTACTATTTTAAATAAAGTGTCCGTTTCTATTAATAAGAATAAATTTTGCACTTTCAGCCGCCTTCACAAATTTTCAATTGAAAAATCAATGTTTCGGCGTAAAAACATTCAACTTTCTTCTATTATATACGTGAAGAAATGATAAATGCGCCGATTTCATGTTGACATTTTTTGTGTTTTTGTTCATTGTATCATCATAAAAATTGACAATTTCACTAATTTTGTCAAAATGATTTTATCTTGCAACCATTTCTTTTAATTTGTGTCAAACAAATTGCAAAATGCAGATAAAATCTCATTCTAATTTTTTATTCTATATAAAAAAGGAGATTTTATGCCAATACGCATTGCTGGAATCGGCAAAGGACTTCCGAAAAAAGTTGTAAAAAACGACGAACTGCCAAAGGAACTTGAAACTTCTGACGAATGGATTCGGTCACACACAGGCATTGGTCAGCGTTATATTTGTGAAGAAGGCGAAAACGGTACAAGTCTTGGCGTTGCTGCAACCAAAAACGCATTTGCAGACTGTGCCGCCAAAGGCATAACCGTTCTGCCGGAAAATATTGATTTGATTGTATGCGCAACTGCCGCCGCAGACCACTGGGGATTTCCTTCAAATGCCTGTCTGATTCAAAAAGAACTGGGCGCAAAAAACGCCGCAGCATTTGACCTTACAGCCGCCTGTTCTGGCTTTATTTACGGCTTGCAGACAGCCAGTGCGCTGCTTAACCAGATGAACTGGTCTACAGCTCTGGTTGTAGGAACAGAACAGTTAAGCAAAATTGCCGACTGGAACGACCGTTCAAGCTGCGTATTGTTTGGCGACGGCGCCGGTGCTGCAATCTTGCAGCGCAGTGCCGAAGGAGAAGAAGCTTTCGGGTCGTTTGTGCTTGGTGCAGACGGCAACGGCGGCGAATACCTTTATATTGATCCTAAAGAATATCTGCTTAAAATGGACGGCAGAGCCGTGTATAATTTTGCAGTTGGCAAAATGGCAGAAATTATAAAAACCCTGATGGAAAAAGACAGCCTTTCAATTGACGACGTTGACATGATTGTCTGCCATCAGGCAAACGAACGTATTATTCAGGCTGCTGCAAAACGCCTTGGCTATCCGATGGAAAAATTTGCAGTAACCATTGAACAATATGCAAACACATCAAGTGCATCAATTCCAATTGCTTTGTGCGATTTGCAGGAAAAAGGCAAAATCAAAAAAGGCGACAAGCTTCTGCTTGCCGGATTTGGTGCAGGATTAACATGGGGAGGATGTACATTAACATGGTAAAATATATTTATGCTTTTCCCGGTCAGGGCGCACAGGCACCGGGTATGATTAAAGACGTTTGTGAAAAATTTGGCGAAGGCAAAGCCCTTCTGGACAAATATTCAAAAGTTGCCGGTATCGATATTCCTTCCCTTTTGTGGAATTCTACCGCAGAAGATTTGGCACGCAGCGACAACAGCCAGACAGCCATTACCGCAGCTTCTTTAGCCGCAGTTGAAATTTTGAAAGCCAAGGGCATCAGCCCGAGCATTGTTGCCGGGTTCAGCCTTGGCGAATGGAGCGCACTCTGCGTTTCAGGTATTCTTAGTTTTGAAGAAACCGTTTATGCCGTAACAAAACGCGGCGCAATCATGCAGAAAGTTTGCGAAGAAATTGCAGCAAGTTCCAACGGCAAGGCACCGGGAATGGCTGCAATTCTGGGTCTTGCGCCGGAAACAATTTTAGACATTCTGAAAGGCCGCGACGATGTTTTTGCCGTAAACATGAACAGCGTTCGCCAGACAGTTGCAGCCGGTACGGCAGACGGTCTGGCATGGGCAGAAGAACAGATGAAAGCAGCCGGCGCACGCCGCGTCGTTCAGCTAAAGGTTGCAGGTCCGTTCCATTCACCTTTAATGCAGAAAGCCGCAGACGAATTTGCAAAAGTTTTGGACGAAATTACTTTCAACAACCCTACCCTTCACGTTTTCAGCAACGTTACCGGAAAAGAAATGACAACCGGTGCCGAAGCCAAGGAAAACGCTATCAAGCACATTACAAGCCCGGTTTTATGGACAAGCGAAGAATCTGCAATTAAAGCCCTTTGTGATGCAGACGGCAGCGAATGGCAGCTTCTGGAAACAGGTCCAGGTAAAGTTCTCAGCGGTTTGTGGAAAGATACAGGCTATATTGAACAGATTCCTGCAACACCGTGGGAAGAAAGCCCGGTTTTAGCTTAAAAATACCGCACGTTTAGTGCCCGAATATTTACAGGAGGAAAGAATGGCTTTATTAGAAAATAAAAAAGCATTAGTTACCGGTTCTTCACGCGGAATTGGTAAAGCAATTGCAATGCGCTATATGCAGGAAGGCTGCGAAGTCTGGGGTCTTTGTACAAAACCTTCGGCAAACAAAGCAGAACTTGAAGCTTACGCAGCCCAGAACGGCACAAAGTTTCACGAAATTTATGCAAACTGCGGCAATACAGAAGAACTTGCAGCAACCGTAAAAGCTGCTCTTGCCGAAGCCGGTTCTTTTGACATTTTGGTAAACAACGCAGGCATCACCCGCGACGGTCTTTCTTTCCGCATGAAAAAGCAGGACTGGGACGATGTAATTGCCGTAAACTTAACCGCCGCATTCATCGTTTGCCAGATTATTTCCGGCGACATGATCAGACAGCGCAAAGGTTCAATCATCAACATGGCAAGCATCGTTGGTCTTCACGGACAGGGCGGTCAGGTAAACTATTCTGCAAGTAAAGCCGGTTTAATCGGTTTCAGTAAAAGCCTTGCAAAAGAAACCGGCAGCCGCGGCGTTCGCGTAAACGTAATTGCACCTGGCTATATCGAAACCGAAATGACAGATGCAATCAGCGAAGAAGCCAGAAAAACATGGCTTGAATCAATTCCATTAAAACGCGGCGGCAAAACCGAAGACGTAGCAAACACCGCAGTTTTCTTGGGTTCAGATTTATCATCATATATTACCGCACAAGTTATTGGCGTAGACGGCGGCATGGGAGCATAAAATGAAAAGAGTTGTAGTAACTGGTCTTGGTGCTGTTACACCAGTTGGAAACAGCATGGATGAAACATGGCAGGGCGTTTGCAGCGGCAAAAGCGGAATTGGCAACATTACCAATTTTGACTGCACAGATTATAAAGTTCAGATTGCAGGCGAAGTAAAAGATTTTGACGTTACCAAATGGGTAGACAGCAAGGAAGCCCGCAAAATGGCACGTTTTACAAAATTTGCCGCAGCTGCAAGTGCAATGGCTATTGAAGACGCTGGTCTTTCAAAAGAAAAATTTGACGGCGATTTGGGCGACCGCACAGGCTGTATTTTTGGTATCGGTATTGGCGGTTTTGAAATTCTTGAACAGTCTATGGGCAAATATTTTGAAGCCGGTCCTACCCGCGTTCCACCGCTGGCTATTCCGATGCTCATTCCAAACGAAGCACCTGGCAACGTAAGCATGCTTTTCAACATCCGCGGACCGTCACGTGCAATTGCAACTGCCTGTGCTTCTGGTACAGACGCACTGGGCGAAGCTTTGGATATGATTAGAAGCGGACGCATTGACGTTTGTGTTGCCGGCGGTGCAGAAGCAGCTGTTACAGGCTACGGCATTTCTGCTTTCAGCGTATTAAAAACCCTGGCATCTTCTTACAACGGCGACCCGACCAAAGCAAGCCGCCCGTTTGACAAAAACCGCGAAGGCTTCATCATGGGCGAAGGTTCTGCCGTTTTAATTCTGGAAGAACTTGAACACGCAAAAGCTCGCGGCGCAAAAATTTACGCAGAATTTGCCGGTTACGGCGCTTCTTCGGATGCATACCACACAACAAGCCCGGCACCAGACGGCCGTGGCGGTGCAATGGCAATTAAGAACGCACTTAAAGATGCAAATATTGCACCGGAAACTGTAGACTATTACAACGCACACGGAACAAGTACACCGATTAACGATCCGGCAGAAACCCAGATGGTAAAAACCGCATTCGGCGACCACGCATACAAACTGAAAATTTCTTCAACAAAAAGTATGACAGGTCACTGTCTTGGTGCAGCTGGTGCAATTGAAGCCGCCATCTGTGTAAAAACAATTCAGGACGGATTCATTCCGCCGACAATCAACCTTGACGAACCAGACCTTGAACACGGCTGTGACCTGAACTACGTTCCGAACGTAGGAATCAAGCAGGAAGTTAACTGCGCAGCTTCCGGTTCTTTGGGATTTGGCGGCCACAACGGCGTTGTAATTTTCAAGAAATACGAGGCATAAAATGAGCGGTTTTTTGACAGAAAATATTGATTCACTGCTTCCACACCGCGATCCTTTCAAATTTGTTGACCGCATTATCAGCGCCGACAATGAAAAAATCGTTGCAGAACGCACATTTACCGACAAAGAATTCTTCTTTAAAGGTCACTTTCCGGAATATCCGGTTGTTCCAGGTGTAATTCTGGTAGAAACAATGGCACAGGCCGGCGGCGCCGGTTTAAGTTACCAGAAAGTTTTTGCCGAAGGTTCACTTTTCTTTTTGGGCACCGTAGACAAGGTAAAATTCCGCCGTCAGGTTCGCCCTAACGATAAAGTTCGCCTTGAAATTACAAACCTTCGGGTTTCGCCAAAGATGATTAAACAGTCTGGCGTAGCTTATGTTGGCGACGAAATTGCCGCAGAAGCAACCTGGATGTGTCTTGTAGGTAACGCAAACTAAGTTTATTCTGTATAATAAATACTAAAGGAAAGCTGGAAGCTTAAACACTTTCTGGCTTTCCTTTCATTTTTTGCCCGTAGCGGCAATATTCTGGGGGAAATTATGGTTGTTAAACCAATGGTACGTTCTAACATGTGTCTTAATGCTCACCCAATTGGATGCGCTAAAGAAGTAGAAAATCAGATTGAATATGTAAAAGCACAAAAAGCCAAGCGCGGCACAAAAAGCCTTAAAGAAGGCGGAAACGGTCCGAAATTCGTTTTGGTTTTGGGCTGTTCTACAGGTTACGGCTTAGCCAGCCGCATTTCTGCCGCATTTGAATACGGCGCAGATACAATCGGCGTTTCTTTTGAAAAAGCCGGAAGCGAAACTAAGGGCGGCACACCGGGCTGGTACAACAACCTCGCCTTTGACCGCGCTGCAAAAGCCGCCGGTCTGTTTACTGAAACTTTCAGTGCTGACGCTTTCAGCCACGAAACACGCAAAATGATTATTGAAGAAGCCAAAAAAGCCGGAAAAAAATTCGACCTTGTAGTTTATTCGCTGGCTTCACCGGTTCGTTCTGACCCGGACAAAATTGACCCGAACAGCAACGACGGCGCACACATTCTTTATAAATCTGTAATCAAGCCAATCGGCAAAACTTACGCCGGTCAGGGCATCGACATTCTTACAAGCACATTAAAAGAATCTGCTGCCGAACCTGCAAACGACGAAGAAATTGCAAATACCGTAAAAGTAATGGGCGGCGAAGACTGGCAGCTCTGGATTGACCAGCTGGCTGCTGCCGGTGTTCTTGCTGAAGGATGCCGCACAGTTGCATATTCTTACATCGGACCGGAACTGAGCCATGCAATTTACCGCGACGGTACAATCGGTCAGGCTAAAAAACACCTTGAAGCTACCGCTCACACTTTGAACGATAAACTGGCAAAAGAACTGAACGGCGCGGCTTATGTTTCTGTAAACAAAGGCCTCGTAACACGTTCTTCGGCTGTTATTCCGATTATTTCGCTTTACCTTTCAATTCTGTTCAAGGTTATGAAGGCAAAAGGCACGCACGAAGGCTGTATTGAACAGATGGAACGCCTTTTTGCAGAACGTCTGTACACGGGCGAAAATGCTTCTGCCGGAAAAGTGCCGGTTGACGAAGAAAACCGCATCCGCGTTGACGACTGGGAAATGCAGGCTGACGTTCAGGCTGAAGTTGACAAACTGATGGCAAAAGTTAACAACGAAAACATTGCAGAAATCTGCGACCTTGAAGGTTACAGACACGACTTTTATGCAACAAACGGTTTTGACATTGCCGGTGTAGATTACACTGCCGATGTTGCACGTTTTGACCAGATTTAAGTTGCTGTAAGTAAATGATTTACAAAAAGCCGCAGGCGAACCAAAAAAACGCCGGCGGCTTTTTTTTTGGTTTTCAGTTTTGTTTTACGGCTTAAATCGCCCGTAAAGTTTCTGCTTGATTTTTGCGACATGACAATATAAACTTGAAATTATGCAATTAGATGAAGTCGTGCAACGGATTTTTCGCATGATGCTGCCTTTTACCACTTCTGATATGCCGCCAATCGCATACATCAGCCTGGAAGCTGGCAACGAATTTCCGTTTACAAACGAACAATTAACCGAAGCATACAATAACATAAAGTGGGACACGGTTCTTTCTTCTTCAGAACTATTTATTTTGCGCAAACCAAAAGCATATAACGAAGACGTTGGCTTAATTTTGGGCGGTTTTTCGCTTTTTAACGACGACGTAAACGGCGAAATTGACGAAAACGGTTCAATTCCAACTTTCTGCTTTGTAGGAAAACATGTCTGCTAAAATGGAAAATCAACAGAGACGCGACAAACACAATTATTACCTCGATCTGGCAGAAGTTGTTGCCCAGCGCGGCACCTGCCTGCGCCGCCGTTACGGTGCCGTAATAGTAAAGAATGACGAAGTAATTTCTACCGGGTATGTCGGCGCGCCGCGCGGGCGCAAAAACTGCACCGATATGGGCGTTTGCATACGCCAGAAACTGAACATTCCCCGCGGAGAACGTTATGAACTTTGCCGTTCGGTACACGCCGAAGCAAACGCCATAATTTCTGCCAGCCGCGGAGAACTGCTGGGTTCAAGCCTGTATTTGTGCGGTACGGAAGTTTCTGACGGTTCGTATATTGAAAACGCTTCAAGCTGTTCAATGTGCAAGCGGCTGGTTATAAACGCCGGCATAAAATACGTTTATATCCGCAGCGACAAAGACAATTTCCGCGTTATAGACGTTGAAGACTGGATAAAAAACGACGAATCGATGGAAGGCGTTTTCGGATATTAAAAAAAGCCCGCAATCTCGCGGGCTTCGTTTATTTTTTCAGGTTTGATAAATATTCTGTCCAATAGCTCATCAAAATGCCAAAAGCAACGCCAACATTCAGTGAAGCTTTTATTCCCGTCATCGGGATTGTTACCCTGCCGTAATTTCCGCGCTCCAAAGCCGCCGGGCTTACGCCCAATTCTTCAGAACCCAGAATTACAATACCTTTTTCAGGAAATTTAAAATCGGCAATCGGCGTACCGCCGGTTTCAAGTACAAAAACCGGCATATCAGCTGGCAAGTTTTCAAGCGAAGTACGTTCAAACGGCAAGGAATCTATGCAGCCCATTGCCGAACGCTGACAGCGCGGATGCATGGGATCTGTACAAAACGGCGACAAAAGCATTTTTTCTGCACCGAAGGCTTCAGCCGTTCTAAAAATTGAACCCAGATTAAAGGGCGAACGGATGTCTTCGGCATAAACCCAAAGTCCTTCAAAAAACTTGCGCTGCAAAAGAGTGCCGTTTTCATCCCGCGGGGCAGAGTGGGGCGCAATAATCAAGTCCCATTCTGCCGGCAAAGTACCGATTATTGCCAGAAGATGATGCCGGGCGCAGTTGCAAAGCCGCAGCTCGTCAAACGGAACGGCTTTTATATTGGATTCAATATCAGCCTTTGCTTCTGCGCTTAAAAGCGGGTCGGTCAGCAGAACTTCCGCAATGCGCTTTGTATATTCGGCGCGGGGCATCTGCTTAAAATCGTAGCCGCAGCCAGCTTCGGCAGTTCCGCAAATATCACGTTCCAAAGCGCCAAAACACAGCGCCAGCTTTCTCCGGCGCTGACCGCCTTCAATTTGAAAAAGTTTGTCTGGCGAAATCATTTAGTAAGCCTGTTTTACCAGATTGAACAAAACGTCAGCCGAAACTGGTTTTGCATAGAACGGCACAAAGTCAAGCTGAGAAGCGTCGTTTACGGCAACCGCAAGCTGTTCAATTGAAACAGAAAGTTCCTTTAGGCGCGCCGGCAGCTGGGCACGGGCAATACGACCGCGAATATCTTCTGCCAAAAGGCTTGCAGCAGTTTCCGGCGTGCAGTTTTCATCTGCGGCGCCAAGAAGTTTAGCGGCTTTTTTAATACGTTCCGGCGCAAAAACTGTATCTTCAATTAAATAAGGCAGCAAAATTGCAGAAATAATCGGGCGCGGCAACTTGTAGCGCGAATACGCCGCAAAAGACAAAGCCGTAATAGGTCCCGGGGCACTTAGCTGCGCCGCAAGAGAAGCAAGACAGCCGCACTGAAGCAGGTCGTTGTCTACGGCAGCCTGACTTGCCAGCGGGTCTGTTAAACTTGCAGACGGCGCCAAAAGTTCAAAAATCTTTTCTGCAACCGCATCCGAGAAAAAGTTAGAGCGTGAAGAAAAATAAGACTCCAGCGCCAAAGTCAAAACGTTAAGGCTAAGCGAAGCAATCTGGTTTTTGGTAAGGCTAGAACAGAAAGCAACGTCAAAAATCAAAGCTTTCGTAATATCTTTTTGAACTTTTATAAGGCGGAACTGGTTTGAACGACCGTCGATAATTCCGCATCGTTCATAAAAAGCAAAAGTATCGCGTATTGAAGTAGGAATGCCGAAAAAGGGCAGGGCAGGTTTTGTAGAATAATCCCCGTCTGCAAAATCATAAACCGAACGGTCGTCCTCGTTGAACAGAGACGCAACACCGCGGCCAATATTCATGGCTTTTTCGCCGCCGCAGGCAATTACGCCCTGAATGCGGCCGCCACGGGCGATTTTAAGAATGCTTTCCAGAGTTGTTGTATCCGGGTGATCCGGCAAATCGTCGTACAAAATATAATCAAGGTTCATTCCTTTCAGCGATTCACCAATTTTCTGCTTCGCCGAAACTTCGTCGGTAGCAGGGTCAATAATAAGCAAGAAACGGTTGCCAAAAGGTGCTGCAAGCGAACCTAAACGCGAAGTTGTCTGTGTACCAATTAAAATATTTGGTGAAATTTTTATTGAAAAATCGCCCATAAAATGCCTCTTTTATACAAAGGAAACTAAAATACGCCAAAGTCAAGGTACGTCCGCTTCCGGCTGCCTTAAAGCCTTAACTTCGCCGTTTTTAAGGTTAGATGTATACCTTAAATAGAAAAAGGCGGATAAAAATACCCGCCTTTGTAACCGTTAAAAAAATTTCTTTCAAAATTCTCTAAACAACGCAACAGAATTAAATTCCGTAAGCGTCCATAATTCTTTCTGCTACTACGTTAATAACAGCCTGATTGATATAAGCCGGGTTTTTCATTTTTTCTTTAACTTCTGCAACACGGTCAGCACGAACATCTGGTGTTACAGCAGCAACTTCGGCAGCATAATAAGCTTCTGCAAGTTCTCTTGCTTCATCAGAAACATTGATAGAATCAGCTGTATTGATTGTAGGCAGTTTATCCTGCGTTCTTTTAGAACCCTGAACATCCTGCAATGGATCCATTCCACCAAGTCGATTGATTACCATAATAACCTACCTTTTTCACTTACACTAAGTATCGGCATCTTCTTCTGCTTTTTTTAGCTTTTTCTCGCCAGCTACAAAAACAGCAAATTCTCCAAGAACCTTTGACCTAGCCGCAAAATCATCTCTCAAGTCGCCTGCAACGCCTTCAAGAATTTCTTCATGCAATTTCGTAAGCTCTCGACCTACCACCACTCGCCGTTCATTATTAATTTCGGCAATATCAGACAAAAGCTTAACTATTCTGAAGGGTGATTCGTATAAAATAAATGAATCGCCCGTTGCAATCAGTTCGCGCAGGCGGCTGCGGCGGCGCCCCGGTTTGGGAGACAAAAAACCTTCAAATATTACGGTTTTTGAAGAAAGCCCCGCAACGCTTAATAATGAAGCAAACGCACTTGCACCCGGAATCGGGCTTACCGTATGACCGGCTTTGCGGGCTTCGCTTACAAGCACTGCCCCCGGATCACTTACACCCGGCGTACCGGCATCGCTTGCATACGCAACATTCTGCCCCTGATCCAGAAGCTGAACGATTTTCTGTGCCGCAGCAAGTTCATTCTGCGAGCGGCAGGAAACCAAAGGCTTGCGTATTTCAAAGTGCGTTAACAGCTGTAAAGTATGCCGGGTATCTTCGCACGCAATTACGTCTGCGTTTTTTAACGTTTCCAAAGCACGGTAAGTAATGTCACCAAGATTGCCAATAGGCGTTGCTACAATATATAAAACCGACACAATAAAATTATACAGCCTATTTTAAAGGCTTTCAAGTCTTTGTTTTAAAACAAATTAGATGAAACACGCATTTTCTTTCTATTTAATTTGAAAAATTACGCGCCGATACAGATTTTATGAACCTTTTAATAATCTGTCTGTTTTTGGGCATTGGAATTTTTTTGGTAATTCAGGCTTTTTCATTTTCTTCCAGGCGCAAGAAAAAAAAGCAGAAAGCTAAAAAAGCGGCGGCAAGCGCAGCACAAAAGCAATACCCGGACGGAGTAAAACCCGGCTGCTGCCCAATCTGCGGCACGCCGCTGGTAAAGCCGGAACGAGTGCAGAGCGTAGTTTTTGAAGGCGGAAACGAGCGGGAAGGGCGGCTTTGCCACATAAACGGCTGCGTCCACTGCCTTTCGGCAGATTCCGTAAAAAAAAGGCTCTGCCCGGTCTGCCGGAAAGAAATACCCAAAACCGGGCATCTGGTTGCAATGATGTTTCTGCGCAGCGACAAAAGCCACCACGTGCATATTCTGGGCTGTACCGAATGCCACCGCAAACGCTGAACGAAACAAACATGCAGAATTTTCAAAAAAATTCTAAAAAACGCTAAAGTCGGTTTTTTGAAAGTCGACATTTAAACTGTCAGCTAAAAATTGACAGATAAAAGACAGAACTTGTAATTAGACGGCTTTGGGGGCCGGCTAATGCGGCTAAACAAAGGGAGATATAAAATGATTATCAATCACAACCTTAGCGCAATGTATGCAAACAGAACTTTGGGCGTTACAAACGGTCAGGCACAGAAAGACATGGAAAAACTTTCTTCAGGAATGAAGATTAACCGTGCCGGCGACGACGCTTCTGGTCTTGCAGTTTCTGAAAAAATGCGTGCACAGATTCGCGGTTTGAATAAAGCATCTGAAAACGCACAGAACGCTATTTCTTTCATTCAGACAACAGAAGGTTATTTGCAGGAAACAACTGATATTATGCAGCGCATCCGCGAACTTGCTGTTCAGTCAGCTAACGGTATTTACACAGCTGAAGACCGCATGCAGATTCAGGTTGAAGTTTCACAGCTTGTTGCAGAAGTTGACCGCATCGCAAGCCACGCTCAGTTTAACGGCATGAATATGCTTACTGGTCGTTTTGCAAAAGAAACAGGCGACAACACAGTTACTTCTTCAATGTGGTTCCACGTTGGTGCAAACATGGACCAGCGCATTCAGGCTTTCATCGGCACAATGACAGCTACAGCTCTTGGCGTACGCGGATTGGGCAACGAAGCCATCATTTCTCTGGAAACTCCAGACGACGCAAACCGCGCTATCAATACTCTTGATGAAGCACTTAAAAAGATTAACAAACAGCGCGCTGACCTTGGTGCATACCAGAACCGCCTTGAATACACAATCAGCGGTTTGGATATTGGTGCAGAAAACTTGCAGGCTAGCGAAAGCCGCATCCGCGACACCGATATGGCTGCACAGATGGTTAACTTCACAAAAGATATGGTTCTTCAGCAGGCTGGAACAGCAATGCTGGCTCAGGCAAACCAGAGCACACAGAACGTACTTTCACTTTTGCAGTAGTAAAACGGCGAAAGCAAAAATTGCCTAAAGTTTTGAAAAAGATTTTAGGCTGTTTTAACTTTTTCAGTTTATACAAAGCAGAAAAAACCGCTCAGTTTTGGGCGGATTTTTTATTTTTAAAGCGGTACAAAGCGGCATTGCCCAAACTGGCGCTAAAAAGTAAAATACTGTCATGCGTTTTACAGCAAAAAAAGTTTTTATATTTTCTGCCGTTTTTATTTTTTCAGGTATTGCATGGTGCCAAATGCCCGGCGTTTCAATGCCAAGCATAAGCAGCCCAAGCGCGCCGCAAATGCCTTCAATGTCAAGTTTTCCTTCCGTCAGTACAGAAACGCAAAATAAAAACGCCGCGCCGCAAAACAGCGCCCAAAGCCAAACGGCAGGCACTAAAACCGAAAATACAAAACCAGCAGCCAGCGCAAATACCAAAACCGGCGTAAACAGCGAAGCCTATATGCTTTCCAATTTTACAAGCGGGCTGATGGGCGGCAGCGACATGGCAACCTTAAATGCACTTTTGGGCGGCAACAGCGCTTATGCAAATTACGGCGCAAACGGTGCAAATAATTCCACAAATCTGTTGCTGCAGCAGGTTTTAGAAAAAATTGAAAAACTTGAAACAGCCCAGAATACGCCGGTAATCAATCAGAACGGAAAAATAATCCGGTTTTGGGCAAACGGCAAAAACCTTTTGAACGCAACCACCGACATTTATTTTTCAAATAAAGCAGACGACGGCAGCTTTTTTTTAACCGCCCAGCACAAAAACCAGTCCGGCGAAAATGCAAACACCGAAACCTTTTACATAAGCGTAAACCAGATTTCTTCCCGCCGGTATTTGTGCGAAATAAGTCTTTTGCAGGATTTTGAAGACACATCTTCGCCTTTGTACGGGCTTTCGCAAATTTCGCCAATAGAAACACAGGTTACGGGCAATCTGGTAAGCATAAAAGTTTCCGCCGCCAACCTAAAAGCCGACATTCTGCTTGATATCAGCGGACTGTAAAATATAAAAAAACCGCGGCACGCGTTTTTGCGGCGCGGATTTGGGAGAAAATATGCTGTTTATTTTTGATATGGGCGGCGTTTGCTGCAACACATGGAAAGGCACAGACCGTATCTGTGAAGTTTTGGGCATAACCAAAGAAGATTTTGAACGTTTTTACGGCAAAAAAACGGAAAACGACCTTTTTGCCGCCTGCACAAAAGGAACGATAGATACAAGCGTTTTCTGGAAAGAGTTCAACAAAGCCAGCGGAATGAACGTAAATACCGACTGGTTTCATTTTCTGTTTCACCCGGTAATGAACGAAAAAACCGTAAAAATTATTGAAAACTTAAAAAAAGCCGGGCATCGCGTAGTGTGCGGCACAAATACCATAAGCGGACATTACCAGAATCACGTAGAAAACGGCGACTATGCGTTTTTTGACCAGACTTACGCTTCGTGCCTGATGGGCGTTGCAAAACCGGACCCGGCTTTTTACAGGTTTATCCTGCTGGCAGAAGAAGCCGAAGCCCGAAACACCGTATTTATTGACGACCGTATTGAAAATGTTGAAAGCGCCGCCGGAACCGGCATAAAGGCAATACATTTTACAAGCCCGGAAGATTTGCAAAAAGAAATTGATAAAATAACGGGATGAAAGCGTTTTCTGCAAACAAAAAAGGCACTTCAAGCGAAGTGCCTTTTTTATATTTTACCGGCAAATGCCGGGCGCAGAATTAAACCTTAAAGCGGTCAACCTGTTCGCCGATTTTCTGAATCGAAGATTCCATCTGTCTGGAAAGGGTTGAAAGATTTGAGCCGCTCTGGTTAATGCGCGTTGCACCAACCGACATTTCTTCCATGCCGGTCTTCATAATCAAAGTTGCCTGCTGCAAATTCTTAACTTCGTCCAAAATAGACTGGTTGCCGCGTTCCATTTCCTCACTTGCAGCTTTAACCGCGCTGGAACTTTTGTTCATTTCGTTTAAGGCAACCGAAATTTGCTTTGAACCTTCGCCCTGTTCGTACATGGCTTTTTTAATCTGCTGAACCAGAGCGCCGGTGCTGTTAATTTCGGAAGAAACACTTTCAAAAGCGCTTGAAGCCGTTTTTGAATAATCAACCAGCTGACCGATGCTTGTATTGATTTTTTTAAGCTGTTCACCGATATTTTTAGACTGCGCCGCAGAAGTTTCTGAAAGTTTGCGGATTTCGTCTGCAACAACGCTGAAACCTTTACCAGCTTCGCCGGCGTGTGCAGCTTCAATTGCGGCGTTCATTGCAAGAAGATTGGTCTGGCTTGCAATGCTGCTGATTACAGTGTTTGCTTCCTGCAAAGCTTTCGATTCGGTTTCGATAACTTTCATTTTTTCGCTTACATCGTTCTGGGTTTTTACGCCTTCGCTTGCCTTAACTTCAAGCCCGCCAAAAGAATTAGCCATAGTCGTAACCGAAGTTGAAACAGAATCAATGTTTCCAATCATCTGTTCAATTGCGGTACTTGCCTGAGAAATACTTGAAACCTGATTGTCAATCATTTTGTCAAGCGACTGAATGCTTGAAGCAATTTTATTAACCGCGCCAACCGTTTCGTTTACGCTGGTACTCTGGCGGTTAATGTTATTTTCCATGCTCTGAATATTGGCAATAATTTCGGTAATTGAAGAAGCGGCATCCTGAGTCGTTTCGCCAAGTTTTGAACCAACTTCAACAAGTTCGTTTTTAGATTCCTTTGTTGCCATAATAATGTTGCGAAGCATTCCGGTAAAATCGTTAAAAGCACTTACAATTCTGCCAACTTCGGTATTATTTTTGGTTTTAAGGGTAATCTTGTTTGCAAGGCTGGTTTCGCCGGTAGCAATTTTTTCAATTGAATCTTCAACCATTGCAAGCGGGCGCAATGCAAAAACAATCAATGTACCGATTGTAAAAACAAGCGATGCCGCAAGGAAAATGCCGACATAAACCAGAATTGTCTGCAACTTGCCAACCAGCGTCAAAACTTCGCTTTCTTCAATAACAAAACCGATTTTCCACGGCGTATTGCTAATCGGCGCAAGAGCAGAAAGGTAGCGGACGCCTTCTTCCGTTTTCAGCCATGAAGTCGTACATTCGTGACCGCCGACATCAACGTTTTTTGAACTGGTTTCATTGCTGGCTAAAATTTTTGCAATCGTATCGTAGTCGCCGCTTGTATTGATAACTTCGCCGTTGCCGTCGATAAGAATGCCGAAACCAGTTTCACCAACTTTAACTTCCTTAAGGATTTCTCCAAAATTGTCTGCAAAAACAACGCCGGTAACCATACCAATAAGTTCGCGGCCGCGCACTTTTATAGGGCGGCAAACATGAACGATGCGCTTGCCGTTTGTACGCAAAATTACCGGATTGTCAACGTAAAAATCTTTGCCTTCCAGCATAATTGCCTGAAAGTAATCGCGGTCGGCAACCTTTGCGCTGGAACCGTTATCGGCTTCAAAATTACCGTTCATGTCAATAATGCCAACATAGTCATAGTCCGCCGGACGGATATTCGGTTCTGAACGCGCCCATTCAACGATTGCCGCCGGGTCTTTCGTCATGATTGCAGCCTGACTGTTTACGTAGCGCTCAAGTTCGCTGCTGTAACGGCGAAGGTTTTCTTCCAGAAACGAAGTATAAGCCTTGGCAAGATTCAGATATTCAATTTCTGCGCTTGCAACCAGACGGCTTTTTACGGTTCTGTAAACCAGAACGCCCTGCAAAACGCAGACAACAAAAACAATCAGTCCTACAAACGGCACAACGCCATTTGCAATTTTTGCTTTTTTACCGGCAGCCATAAATTTCCCCTCAAAAAAGTGCCTTTACAAGTTCAAATTGAATTTGTAAAGGCTATGATATATAGTTTTTTCTGCTTGCAAAACAGAAAAACTTTGTAAATTTTCTAAATTGCACGAAATTTGCCGTATATTTTTCAAAAGAACTTTTAATTTAAAGCGTTTTATTTGAAAAATTTACAGCCAATAACAAAATCATAATGTACAATAACAGAATTAGCAATAAACAAAACGCTACAAAATGTAGATTTTGGAGATTTTTTTAGAGATTTTAAAGGTAACTGATATAAAGCCTGAGAATTGAAAGTGAAAAATACCGCCATCAAAACATTCATTCTGCCGGCGGTATCTGTTAAAAAATCGTGTTATTAAAAGAAAATAAAATGCTGAACCTGCCAGCAAAAGGGCAACAAGTTCAGCATAAAAAACGCACTGCATTTTGCCGTATTTTTTTTATCTAGCGGCGCATAAGGTTAATCAAATAACTTCTTAAATTCATCAGGCGGTTCTGAAGGTCGCGCACCTGGCTGAGGCTGGACATGATTTTAGACTGCATGTAAATATCTGCAATTGCGCCGTCAAACACAAAGTCGGCAAAAGTTGCAAAAGTCATTGTGTTCATGGAATAATCCGTTCCAAACTGAACGTCTTTCAGTTCGCGCTGCAATTCGCCAAGCTTATAGTTTATCTGGTTCATCAGCCGCGCCGCGCCGTCCAGCTTGCTGTGCTTTATCAGGTCGGTAATAAAGCCGCCACCCAGAATATCAAAAAATCCCCAGTTACGCGCACTGCTGAATTTGCGTTCAGCTTCGCCAAGCATCGGTAAGATTTCGTCAATTACGCGCAGCGCATCGTTTACTTCTTTCTGCTGCATTTCGTTCATTTTTTTTGCCCCCAATTTTATTACTTTGCCCGAATGCCAAGTTAAAAATTTATAAAATCATCCTGCAATTTTCAGGCTGATATTTAAAACTCAGGTATTTACGGCACTTTGATACTAAAAATATACCATTTTTTTTGCCCGGCGCCCAAACCGCTGGCACAAAAAATACTGATAGCGCGGCATTCGGGGTAAAAGCAGAAAATATCGACTTTTTACCGGATTGAATGTAAAATTTGCAGGTATTTTTGCGGGGGCAAATATGGCACAAACTTTTGAAATCAAAGACAAGTTTTACATCAGCGGCGAACCGGTTCAGATTATTTCCGGCGCCTTTCACTATTTTAGAACCGTGCCCGAATACTGGCGCGACCGGATGGAAAAACTGAAAAATCTTGGCTGCAACACGGTAGAAACCTACGTTCCGTGGAATTTTCACGAAGAAAACAAAGGCGAATACAATTTTGAAGGCATGCACAATCTGGAAAAATTCCTGCAAACTGCAAAAGATCTGGGGCTTTTTGTAATAATTCGCCCTTCGCCCTATATTTGCGCCGAATGGGAGTGGGGCGGCTTGCCGGCATGGCTGCTTGCAGACAAAAACATGAAAGTACGCTGCATGTACGAACCGTTTTTGCAGGCGGTGCGGAACTGGTACAAAATTCTTCTGCCCAAAATCGCGCCTTTCCAGATAAACCGAAACGGCACAATCATCATGGTTCAAATTGAAAACGAATACGGCTATTTTGGCAAAGACAAAAAATATTTGCAGTTTTACGCCGATTTGATGCGCCAGAACGGCATAACCGTGCCGTTTGTAACCAGCGACGGTCCGTGGGGCAGCGCTATAAAACGCGGCAGTTTGCCCAACGCCCTGCCGACCGGCAATTTTGGCAGCAAAGTGAAGCTTCAGTTTGGCGCAATGCAAAAGAAAATAGGCAAAAACCGCCCGCTTATGGTAATGGAATTCTGGTGCGGCTGGTTTGACGCATGGAACGACAGTCACCACACTTCGAACCTTGAGCAGAACAAAAAAGACCTTGATGAAATTATGCGTACCGGCAACGTAAACTTTTATATGTTTGAAGGCGGCACGAACTTTGGCTTTATGAACGGGCGGAACGTTACGACCCTGTACGGCGACACCACCAGCTACGATTACGACGGAATTCTGACTCAGGACGGAAAAATTACGCCCAAATACCGGGAATTCCAGAAAATAATCCGTTCCTACAAAGGCGGCTGCGAAGAAAACTTAAGCACAGATATAGAATATAAAAAATTCGGCAGAATTGAAGTAAGCCGGAAAACTGACCTTTTCAGCACGCTGGAAAAAATTGCCGTACCGAAGCAGCAGGCAAATGCCGGTTGTATGGAAGAAAACGGGCAGAATTACGGCTATATTTTGTACCGCCTGAACGCGCAAAACGCAAAAACACTGCAAATGCAGAACGCTTTTGACCGCGTAAATATTTTTGCAGACCAGAACCCGGTAAAAACTGCTTTTGGCAAAAGCCTTAAAAACAAATTTTCAATTGGCAAAGGTGAAAAAAATACGCAAATTGACCTTTTGTGCGAAAATCTGGGCAGAATTAACTTTGGCAAAAAAATCGCAGGCCAGCGCAAAGGCATAGAAAGCATAAAAATCAACGGCAAAAAACATCAGGGTCTCAGCATTTTCAACCTGCCTTTTACCCCGGAACAAATTGCCAAAATTGATTTTGACGCTGGTTTTGCAAAAGGGCTGCCCGCCTTTTACGAATTCGTTTTTAACGTAGAAAAACCCTGCGATACTTTTTTAAACTTTGAAGGCTTTGAAAAAGGCTGCGCTTTTATAAACGGCTTTAATCTTGGGCGCTACTGGCAGATTGGACCGCAGAAAAAACTTTACCTGCCAGCGCCGCTTTTAAAACCGGGCAAAAATACCATAATCCTGTTTGAAAGCGAAGGCACAGCCGGCAATTTTATAACGCTTGACGAAAGCGACAGCTGGTAAAATACAAAAAAAACAGAACTGTCATTCCGAACTCGTTTCGGAATCCGTGCTTTGATAACAAATCGGATGCTGTGCGCAGCCGCCGAAGGCTAACAAGTTCAGCATGACTTGCTTTTTCTGTTTGCTTTGCCTCTAACTATTACTTGGTGTACGCAAAAGCCCCTAGTTTTTGCTTGCACAAAAACTACGCCCCTTTTTGTTACGCGAAATGCTGGCTAAACCTTGAATTTATCAATCTGCGAACCGATGTCGTCAATGGATTTTGCCATCTGTTTAGAAACGGTCTCAAGTTCCATGCCGCTGTCGTTAATGCGTTTTGTACCAATATCCATTTCTTTCATGTTTTGGGTAATTTCTTTGGTAATAACCTGCAAATTCTGAATCTGCTGCATGATACGTTCGTTGTTTTTTGCAATTTCAACGGAAGAAGTTTCAACCTGCAAACTGTCATTGAGCATGGACTGAAGAGCCTGACTAACCTGCTGCGAACCTTTGTTCTGTTCTTCAAGCGCTTCTTTCATCTGGGCAACAAAATCATTAGTATCCTTAATTTTTTCGCCAATACTGCTGAACTTGCTGTTGGCATCGTTACTTACGGCAACCGTTTCTCCAATAGTTTTGGAAATATCGCTCAAATTGTCTTTTATGTACTTAGACTGGGAAGTTGAATTTTCGCTTAATTTTCTGATTTCGTCGGCAACAACAGAAAAACCCTTACCGGCTTCTCCAGCGTGTGCCGCTTCAATTGCGGCATTCATTGCAAGAAGATTGGTCTGGCTTGCAATGCCGTTAATAACCTTGTTCGCTTCTTCCAGCGCCTTAGACTGGGTTTCAATTTTCTGTATCTTTTCGTTGATGAACTTCTGGCTTTCAATACCGCCGGAAAGCAAATCGTACAAATCGCGGAACGAAGAAGCAAGAATATCCATTGAATGCTTTACGGATGCAATGTTGCTTATCATTTCTTCAGTTGCAGCCGAAGCCGAATTTACGCTGCCAGCCTGATTTTCAATAATCCTGTCAAAAGAATTGATTTTTTCAGAAATTTCGTTCAGCGTAGACGCAGTTTCTACAACGGCATTTGAAGAAGTATTTATCTGTTCGTGGGTAGAACTGATGTTTGCAGAAATCTGGGTAATTGCCGAAGACGTATTCATGGTAGAATTTTGCAGCTGCGTACCGGCGGCTTCGAGCGTTTTTTTGGAATTCTTAATTCCGGCAATAATAACCTGAAGTTTTTCGGTAAACTTATTGAATTCCCTGATAATCTGACCAATTTCGTCTTCGGACTTAAGTTCAATACGCTGGGTAAGGTCTGCGTCGCCGCTTGAAATTTTTTCAAATGATTTTTTAACCGTTACAAGCGGCTTAAGCGATTTGCTTATAATGAAATAAATTATAAAAGTATTCAGCAGGTCGGCAGCAAAACCAATAAGAAGAATGATAAGACGCAGTGCGTTTACCGAACTGTAATAGTAACTGTACGGAATTGAGCAGACTACTTTCCAGTCCTTGCCGGGTACAGATGCAGAAACAGAAATCATTTTCTGACCAGTAATGGAATCGGTATAAGTTTTCATTTTCTGGTCTTTTGCAATATCCTGCATAAGTTTTGTATATTCCGCAAAAGATTTTTCGTTACTTTTAATTTCTTCTTCAACATTAGAAAGGATTTCACCGGTCTTGTTGCTGATAATAACCGGATGAAAGTTTTCTGCAACAGAAATGCTGTCGGCAATGCTTGTTACAATTGAACCGTCTTTTGCAGATACTGCACAGCCGATAATTTTTCCGTCTTTCGATTTTACCGGCACGCTTAAAAACATCAAAACCCTGTTTCCTATTTTAGAAAACTGCGGGTCGGTAGAATAATCTATGCCCTGCCTGAGGGTTGGCTTTAAGTATTCGCTTTCGTCTACTTTTGCCTGAACGGGCTTGCCTGCCGCGTTTATAAAACGGCCTTCTACGTCGTAAAAGGCAATGTTGCGGTCATCGCGCCTTAAAGTTGCAAGAAAAGTACATTTTTCCTGCAACGGTACGTTTTCATCAATGATGTTCGGAAGAAGTGAAAGGGTGTGCAGCACTTCAAATTCACTTTGAATGGCAGCATTTACCTGTTCGGCAGCGTTTTCCGCCGTTTCCAAAAGGGTAGCTTCTATCTGGGTATCCAGATGCATAATTACTGTTTCTGTCGCAAGCATTCCAATAATGCCAACAGCAACAGCCATAAGAATTGAAATTATCAGAACCAGCTTGGTTTTTAGTGATTTCATAAAATAACCTTCCGCTTTCTCAAACCAGTATTTGAGAAGTTTAGAACGAATGTTCCGTTGCCAGGTTTCAGAACATCCTTAAAAACCATGTTTCCTTTTATTTATTCCTTTTGATGCAGTGATTTTATATCAACTGGAATTTTTTGCCAATCTTTACTAAGTAAAAAAAAAGCACCCCAGGCTGCTTTATAACGCTTGACGAAAACGACAGCTGGTAAAATACAAAAATCCCAAAATGTCATTCCGAACTCGTTTCGGAATCTGGTTTTAATAACAAATCGGATGCTGAACCAAGTTCAGCATGACAAATACAGTGTTCAGCCGCCGAAGGCTAACAAGTTCAGCATGACTTGCTTTTGCTGTTTGCTTTGTCTCTAACTATTACTTGGTGTACGAAACCTGCAAACTGCGCTGCTTTTTTTATTGAACATATTTTTCGGAAATTTGCTTAATTGTATACAACAGCTCATTGGAAATCTCTGTACAAAACTGATTAATCATTTCATTTGAACTTACAGCCGGAATCTGTACCGGCACAAAGAAAGAATACGGCATTTCTTCAAGTGCTTCACTTAATTTAGAAAGCGTAGCCGGAGAAATCCATTTCTTGCCATTTTCAATATCGTTAATAAAGTTTGTAGCTAAATCGGCTTTAGAAGCTAAAGCCATCTGAGAAAGCCCTTTTTTTTCTCTAAGAAGTTTCAGATTTTGAGAAAAAACATCTCTGATTTCTTTTTCTGTCATATAAAATCACCAATAGTATATAAAACACTACTGTCGGTTTGACCTAACAACAATTATCTGATAATGTGAATTAACAAACTAATAGCGATTTTCGTATTACGCCAAGTACATAAGGCGTAAATAAATACCGAATTTCAAGCTATTAAAAACTATATTACCAAGGAGTCCTAAATGGATGTAACAATTGACAGAATAAAATTCAAAAAAGAAGCAAAAAAAATGCTAGACGGAAAGACATGGATACTGTGTTTATGTAATTTATGTTTTCTGCTTATAACAATTGCTCTTGCTAGTTTTGTTTTCTTTATTCCCAATCCTTTAGAAAAAGTTTTAACAAATTTTATTTACACCCAAAACTGGACACAAATTACATTGCCTTTAACATTCATTACACTGGATGTTGAGTGGATTTGCTGGGGCATTTACATGTTTTTTAGATCTATAATTTTTGCAGCTCTGATTTTTCCATATTATGTATGTTTAGCAACTATACCTTTAATGATTGTAAATAATGAAAAAATTAAAATAAATGCAATTTTTAAGCCAATTTCTAAAGCAAGATATTTTATTGAATATGCTATCTGTGGTGTAGAAATCTATTTATTTACTCTTTTATGGGCATTACTCCTCATTGTTCCTGGCGTTATGGCTCATTATAAATTCAGTTATTCAAGATATGTTTTAGCTACAAAAGAAGATATTACAGCCGGAGAAGCTATTGAAATTTCTAAAAAATACACAATCGGAAACAGAGGTATTTTATTTAACCTTGATTTAAGCTTCCTTGGCTGGTTCATTATAGGAATTGTTACCTGCGGATTAGGCCTTATTTTTGCTGTTGGATATCACGAAGTTGTATCTGCAATGTATTTTAAAGAAATTAGCAAAACTGTAGATGCAGAAACAGACGAAGAAAACGAAGAAAGAACTTCAACCCTGAATGAAAAAAATAAAGAACAAGAACAGAAAACAGCAACAGTAGAATCAACAGCAGAAGCAGAACAGGAATAACATAAAAATGAAAAAGGCATACATTCTATCATTATTAGCATTAAGTTTTTTTGCTGTTTCTTGTACAAAGAACATGCAGAACGCATTAAAAATGCCCAATAGTCAGGCTGCAACAAAAAACTATAATACAGCAATAAAAGCAGATGAATTTTCTAATGACTTTTATAAAGCATGTGCATACGGAAAAGTTTCTGAAATTGAAAAATTCATAAAAAAGGGACAATCCGTAAACGAACTTGACTCGGAAGGTTATTCGCCTTTGTTTTATGCAGTTTTAGGCGGAAACCCTTCTGCGTATGCAGAAAGTCTTTCTAAATTCAGGATTGCACTTATTAATGATAACGATGAAGAATTGTATGCTGCATTAGATAGTGTTCCTGACGTAAAATCAAACACAAAAGCTGTAAGTTACCTGTTAAAAAAAGGTGCAAACGTTCAACTTAAAGACAGGTCAGAAAGACCTGTCTTTGTTTACGCTGCGTTATTTGCAAATGATGTAACTGTTCTTTCTGAATTAAAAAACGCAGGTGCAAATATTAACGACACCATTACAATTCAATACCCAACAAGCCTTTTAAGCATTTCCTGCATGACAAATCCTAATACATCAATTATTGATTTTTTGTGCAAGCAAGGCGGTAATATTGATGAACAGAACCAATTTGGAACAACCCCGATTATGTGGGCTGCAATGTATAACTCAAATCCGAATGTAATTGATGTTCTTAAAAATAATGGTGCAGACATTAACGATAAAAGACATAAAGACGGCTATTCGCCGCTAATTTGGGCTGTACGCTGCAACAGAAATGCAGACATAACAGAACGTTTGTGTAAACTTGGTGCAGATGTTGCTGCAACTGATAATTATACTTGGCATGCATTAGATTGGGCTCTACTTAATACTCCATCATTTAAATGGAACAAAAAAGCAGAAGACTTCTTTTCTGATTTTTCTAATTTGCAGCAACTAAAGCAGTTGAACCCTTTAAGAGAAGAGGGGAAGAATCACCATTTAAAAGTTCTTTTAAAATATGCAAGTGAAGATACAAAAACAAATGCACTTTGGACAGCATGCTTTTCTTCTGATGAAAATTTTGAAGACTTAATTACATCTATAAAATCTTTTGATTCAGACTATAGTTTGGGCAAAACAATTTTAATTGCATTTGACAATGTAAAAAAGCTGGAACTGTTAAATTCAAAAACAGAAAACGACTTTAACGACCAGTTTTTTAATGCAATTCGATTCGAATCAAAAAAAGCCGCAGAATATTTACTACCGCACGTTAGTGAAATGGAAATAACTGAACAAACACGGATTTTAACAAATTGTAAAGACAAAGACCTGCTACGATTATTTTTGAATGGTAAATTTATTGATGTTTTTCAAAAAGATAAAGAAGGAAGAACTCTTTTATATGCTGCCTGTGAAAATAATAATTACGAAGCAGTAAAAATTCTTATAAGTAAAAATGCTGATGTTAATACAATCTGTTCATCTCAAAAAAGCCGAACTCCTTTATTAGCACAATGCTACAAATCATATCCCTCAAAAGATATTGTAGAACTACTTATAAGAAATGGTGCAAAAGTAAACGCAAAAGATGAAGACGGAGTATCTCCTTTATTTGCAGCTTGTTATAAAAACCAAAATGACAGTGTAATAAAAGTATTACTAAATAACGGCGCAAACAAAGCAGAAAAATACGATGGTTCATACCCATATGAATATTGTAATTCAACTATAAAAAATAATTATTATTCAACATACAAAATCTTGTATGATGCTGCACCGCATGGATATTATTGGTAGTAAATTATTTTTGCATATCCGTAAAAAAGTAAACCACAAACAGGAGTTTTTTAATGGCAGGATTTGGATTTGATGCAGGTGTTATTGCAGCACAAGGCAGAAAAAACGATATGTACGTAGTTCTTCAGGTTGTGTTAACAGAAAAATTTTTAGGCACCGGTTCTGGTGTATCAAGCCTTACAAACCTTCAAAGAACTATTAACGAACAAGCTGCCAAAGGGTATAGACTACACACAATTTCAACCACATCTTCTGATTCCAAAGGATTCTTTGGAGGCGACAAAATACAAGCTACTATGATATTTGAAAAAATAATATGACACATTAAGCCAAGACCTCAACCTTGGCTTTTTTAATGGCAAAATTTTTCCCAAAAAAGCTTTTTAATAGAAGGAAGAAAATATTTTGCAGATCAAATGCCGGGTTTTTAAGTTTTGTCATTCCTAACCGGACAAACTGTCATTCCGAACTTGTTTCGGAATCTGGTTTTAATAACAAATCGGATGCTGAACCAAGTTCAGCATGACAAATACAGTGTTCAGCCGCCGAAGGCTAACAAGTTCAGCATGACTTGCTTTTGCTGTTTGCTTTGTCTCTAACTATTACTTGGTGTACGAAACCTGCAAACTGCGCTGCTTTTTTGCCGGTTTTTTTGTATTATTGAAATATGAAAAAAATTTGTGCGCCTAAAAGCAAATGGAATTATGCCGTGTATGCCATTTTTGCATTTTACCTGCTGATTATAAACGGCGCCTTTGTTTTGCTTGCAGCAGAACCGAATGATGAAAAATTCGGCATAACAAACCCTTTGTTTCAGTTTGCAGCAGCCGTTAACTTTGTAATAATCTTTGTCGCCGCAAAAATCATAATCAACAGAAGAAATTCTATTGAATACGACGGCGAAAAGCTGATTCTTAAAAGCAGAATCAGAACTTTGAAGAATAATTTTTCAAACTTAAAATCGATTACGCAGGTTTACGGCGAAATTTATTTTTTTTCACGTTACAGAGGCAGGCTAAACACCAATACCGAATATTCGTGGCGATTTGATTTTTATGACCGAAAACCTTTTGAAGTATTTTTGGACAAAACGCCAAACGACAGCGACATGAAAAAATTCCTTCGGTTTGTGCGCACAACCCACAAACACGTTGAAATCAAATTGTGTACGTAAACCCTGCACGTGGTGGTGCAGGGCGTTTGTGGTTAGTTTTCCTGTGCTTCACCTGCTACGGCAGTTTCGACTTTAGGTGCGTTTTGAATGTTTTTAATTCTGTTTGGCAAATACGGATGGCTTGAACATAATTCTGAAAACACAACGGACGCGCTTCTGGATTTTTTTGCATTTTCAATATATTTTGCCGCATTCATTTTGGCATAAAGACTTTTACCGGCTGCAAGTACCAAAAGGCCTTTTTCTGCGCCATTTTCCGAAAGATCGCAGCCAATGTTGTCACAGGTGTATTCGCAGGCACGCGAATATGCGGCACCCAAAAACGGAATGAGCGAAGAAAGACCAGTCCAAAAACGTTTCTGCAAGTGGTTTCTTTTTACATGACCAAGTTCATGGGCAAGAACAAACTTAACAACTTCCGGTTCCGTGTCGTACAATTCAAAAATATCAGAAAAAATGGCTATGTAGTTTTTGCAGGAAAATCTTATTGCAAAAGCATTCAGCGAGCCACCTTCCTGCAAGACAAAAAGCGGCGGAAGTTTTTTCATATTCAGTTCTTCTGCCATTTTCTGATAAAACACGTAAAATTCTGGAAACTGTTCCTGATTTATTTCTACACCATTGCCCTTTAAATAACCGACAAGAAATATTTTTCTAAAATAAACCCAGACAGCAATCAGCAGGAAATAAAAAATAAACACAGGAAGAACCGCAAGCGGCGACACTTCTTCCGGATTTGTATCCATTACACAAAAAGCAAAACCAATAATTATTGCGAACAATACAACCGGCGTAAAAATCACTTTCAGTGCAAAAAGAACGTTCTCTTTTTTACATACCCTAACTTTCATTTTCTCTACTCCTAATGAAACTTTTTTTTGAGATTGAATAATTCTGCACATTACAGAAATTAATCAGAGTTTTACTATAAGCAGAAAAACAGATAAATATCAAGTTAACGGTATGTAAACATAGCATTCGGGCAAAATATATTGCGCAAGACCGCAAACTGCGCTTTTTTATAAAAAACCCTGCACGTGGTAGTGCAGGGCATTCGGGTAAAAAGCGTTAAAATATATTGCAGGCGTTCTGGGCTATCAGCACAAGGTGGCGTTCCCGTTCTTCCTTGCCGTCGCCCAAAAACGGGGCTTCTATTTTCAGCGCCTGCCATTTTGGTACAAGCGCCGAAATATTTTTCATTTCTTCTTCAATTTTGCTTTTTTTTGCCTTGTACGCCGCCAAAAGCCCGGTATCTTTAGGCAAAGCCAAAAGCGTTTTTGTCATTGCTTCATCCAGCGGGCGGAAAGCGCGGAAAACTACCAAATCGAAAGCTTTTTTGGGCGCTTTTTCGGCTTCAGTATTTAAAATATCTACGTTGCTTAAGCCCAAAAGCAGCTTGCAGTTTTCCAAAAATGCGCAGCGCTTGCTCATTCTTTCAATAAGCGTAAAATGCACGTTTTCAAAAACGATGGCAAGGGGAATGCCCGGCAAACCGCCGCCAGAACCTACGTCCGCAGCATGCACAATTGCAGATTCTGCCCCGGCGGCACCAAGTTTTTCCACAAGTTCTTTTATCCGGGCATAAGGCGCAAGGCTGTCCAGAATATGCTTGTAAAAAATGTCTTCTATATTATCTGCGCCAACCAGATCGTAGGCTTTGTTGAACATATTAAGTTCTTTGGCATAAGCCAGAAGTTTGGGCAGATATTTCGGGTCGATGCCCAGCTTTTGCAGCTGTGCACCGGCATTGTCTAAATTATTGTTCGGCATTTAGTTTCCTTCTATCAAACTGATTACCTGATCAAACTCAAGCTTGCACGTCTTTTTTTCGCTTTCACTTAAAAATACCGTGTACTGGCTGCGTGCGTTAATATTCTGCATTGCTTCAATTACTTCTTTTGCCTTAACTGAACCAATCGCCTGCAAATTTTGCAGCTCGGCTTCGGGCGTGTAGCCAATAAGGTAATTGTTGAAATGAAGCAAAGCTTCGCCGTAGTGACCGTTTGGTGCAGTGCGACGACCATAATACGCAATCAGGTACGGCGCAATACTCTGGTCTGTTATTCCGGCGCTTTTTGCAAAAAACGGAACCATGTTAAAAGTGCTTATGGTTTTATCTGCCTGCGGATCCCTGAAACTGTAGGCAAGATAGGCGCGGGCATTGGGGCGGTTAATGCTTGCACCTGCGCCGTAAGCGCCGCCTTCAAGGCGAATTTTCGGCGTATAATATTCGTTTGTCAAAATATCCGCCGCAATTGAATATGCAAGTTCCCTGCTGCTGTCCAAAGTAACGGCAGAAACAATTGAAGCCGAATCGTTGATGATAAATGCTTCTTTTTTTGCCGGTTTTGGCAGCCCGGTATAATTTGTGGCAGATTTTCCCTTATAAGAATTAAGGCGGCTGACCAAAGTTTTGCCGGGTTTTACAAGCGGATTCTGCTTGCCGCCGCAGTACATTACCACGGGCTGGTTTGCACAAAGCATCTTGTCGCGCACGTTCAGTATTTTTTCAATTACAACTGAAGGATTTTTGTTCATATCCTTGTAAACTTTCTGCAAAAACAGATAATACGGCACGCCGCTTAAATAATCGTCCAGAATATAGCCGTCAAAGCACGCCGCACGCGCTCTTGTTGCCGCAAAGGAATATGCATAATTCTGCATGGCGCGTTCGCTGTTGGTTTTTGCCATTGCAACCAGCACTTTCAGGCGGTTAGGGTCTAAAACTGAATCATACAGAATTGTGGTCATCAGGCTTTCGGCTTTCTGGGCATTTTTAGGCTCGGTAAACCAGTAATAATCAAAAACCGGGTAATAATTTTCGGTTTTGTAATTGTCGCACTGGGCGTGCACGCGGGATGTCATGCCCAGAATCAGCATACTCAGCTGGTAGTCAATCTGGTCTTCGGTGTAAGTACCTGCCGGCAAGCCGCCGATTAAGCTGGTATACAATTTTGCATATTGCAGCTCTTCATTATCAAGGTGCGAAACATTAAGCATAAAACGGGTAAGCAAAGCTTTTTCCGAAGCATTCGTGCTTAAATAGCGCACGCCGTCTTCTGTAGTTTCTGCAATCTGGTAATTTTCCAAAGCCGGGTTTAAGTTTTGCGGCGTAAGAACCTGCAATTTTTTTACGCTTTCTGCGCCAACCGTATCTTCTTCTTCAAGCCAGGCTTTAAAATCTTTTGTCTTCTTTACAACCGATTTTTTCTGTGCATCGCTCATCCGGCTTTTAAGGTTTGCAAGATTTTCAGCAAGTTCCTGTTCTTTCTGTTCTGCAAGCCCGGCTTTGGGTTCAACAATTACCAGCGCACTGTGGTTGTTTTCTATAAAATATTTTTTTACAAAGTTTTTAACATCTTCTACCGTTACGTCCTGCACGGCATAGCTTGCCTGGGCGCTGGCATAACGGTAGCCAATCGTAATCTGGTCGGCAGCCATGCCGCTAAGCAAATCAAGACCAACTTCGGTATTTTCCCGGGCAAGAAGGGCAGAGGCGTAAAAGTTTGTTTTTTCGCTTTCAAAAAGGTCGCTGTCAACGCCGTTTTTTGCAATCTGGGTCAGCGCGTCTAAAACCAGTTTTTCAAAAGTGCTGGCTTTTGCGGAATTTATGTTTTCGGCTACAAATTCAACCTGCGGCTGGCGTGTGGCAATATTTGCAAAAACCGAATAGCTGTCGGCAACGCGGCTTTTGTTAAGGCTTTTTATAAGCGGCGAATTCTGGTTGTTCAGGATTCGCAGGGCAAGCTGCATTACGGGCAAATCCTTGTCGCTTATGCCGGTCAGCGCATAGCCTTTTGAAATTGCACTTTTGCCGGCTGTAGGCGTATTTGCGCTTACCGGCAGCTGGCGGAAAATATATTTTGATTTTTCAAAGGGCTTTTGCTGTTCAATTCTGGCAAGGTCGCCGGTTTTATGGTAACGGCTAAGCCATTTTCCGTTTAAGAATTCGAGGAAACTTTCAATTTCAACATCGCCGTAAATGCCAATAATTGTATTGCACGGCACAAAATATTTCTGGTGGTACGCTTTCAGCTGTTCGCCGGAAAGACTTGGAATATTTTCAGGGTCACCGGCGTAATCGTTTTTTACAAGCGTGTCGCAGAACAGAGTTTCGGTTACGGCTTTGCTTGCCACGCGCAGAATATTGGCATTTGCGCCTTTCATTTCGTTATAAACAATGCCGTTTATTGTAAGCGGCGAATTTTCGTCTGCCATTTCGTAGCGCCAGCCTTCGCGCATAAAGGCAAATTCTTCAAGGCTCGGTTCAAAAACCGCCGAAAGATAATAATCTGCCAAAGCCTGATACTGGCGCTGGTCTGTTGTTGCAAACGGAAACTCAATGTAAGTGTTTGAAGTTGCGGCGTTCATGTATGTGTTTATTGTGGTGTTTGCCGCGCCGTTAAAAACTTCTTTGCCGGGGTAGCTTTTTGTAGAAGCAAGGCAAATATGTTCCAGAACGTGGTTTGCGCCGTTGTCGTTTTCCGGCGGAGTGCTTACAGTTATGTCAAACGAAAGGTTTTTGTCGTCATTTGCAACGTAATATACGTGCGCGCCGCTTTGAACGTGCTCCAGAATATACGCAGTTCCGTCAACCGCGGCAATTTGTCTTTTTTCAATTAATCTAAAACCGTTATTGTTAAATGTTGCAGCAGTAACTTTGCGGGTTTGCGCGCCGTGCAAAACTGAAGAAGCTGACACACTGCTGCTTTTGCCGCCGCTTTGGCAGCCAACCAAAACTAAAGTCGCCATAAATGCGATTGCCCCTGTTAATATAATTGAAGATTTTTTCATAAAACACCCTAAATTCAAAAAGTGAAAAACTACTCACTTCATAAATCGGTAAAAACACGG
>JAKSTR010000021.1 GCA_024402495.1 Treponemataceae bacterium | reverse complement strand
CACCGGTTTTACAAATTAATTCCCTTTAATTTACAAAAAATTCGACTTTTGGAAATTTGTGTTTTATAATTGCGCTATGATTAAGCTTACTTTTTTAGATGATTCATCTATAGAATTTGCCGAAGCTACACCGGCAAAAAACTTTTTACCAGAACTTGCCAAAGCCAGCTGCGTTCTGGTTGATTCTATTGTGGCGGTGCGGGTAAATAACGAAATTTGCCAGCTTACCTACCCTATCGATTTTAATGCAAAAATTGAACCTGTTTTGCTTACCAGCGACGAAGGCGCGGCAATTTACCGCCGTACTTTGTGTTTTTTGCTTGCTGCGGCGGCACACACCCTTTTTCCGGAAAAACGCCTGATTGTAGGACACAGTCTGGGGCACGGCTATTACTACACCATGGATTCCGAAAAAAATATTACGCTTTTTGAAATTGCCCAGCTTAAAGCCCAAATGAAACTGATGGTTGAGCAGAATCTGGAAATTACCCAAAAGCGGCTTTGCTACGAAGAAGCACTGGAAGAGCTGGAACGCCTTAACATGGTTCAAACCCGCGAAAGCCTGCGCTATTCGTGTCCGCCAAGCGTCGTATTAAACTCGCTTGCCGGTTTTTCAAACCTGCATTTTGCACCGCTTTTAGACAGCACCGGCAAATTGCAGACCTTTGACCTTACAGAATACGGTCAGGGTTTCATGCTCCGCTTCCCGCTTTCCGGCAACCCAAAAAAACTGGACGAAAATACCGACAGCCCGAAACTTTTTTCGGTTTACAAGCGCTACAAGGAATGGGGAAAAGTTATCGGCGTAACCTGCGCCCCAGATTTGAACAGGCGCATTATTGACCGCAGCTACAAGGAATTCATCAACATTACCGAAACCATGCAGAACAAATGTTTTGCCGAAGCCGCAGATATGATTCACAAGCGCGGCGGCGTTAAGGTTGTGCTTATTGCAGGTCCTTCAAGTTCGGGCAAAACTACGTCGTCTAAAAAACTTGCACAGCAGCTGCAGGTTATCGGCTATACGCCGCGGGTTATAAGCCTTGACGATTATTACGTTGGGCGCGACCAGACCCCGAAAGACGAGTTTGGAAACTACGACTATGAATGTCTTGAAGCGCTTGATATTCCGCTTTTGAACGAAAACCTTATTAAACTGTTCAACCAGCAGGAAATTGACATGCCGGGCTACGACTTTAACGAAGGCAAGCGCAAGTTTACGGGCAAGAAGCTGCGCTTAAACGAAAACGATATCCTGATTCTGGAAGGAATTCACGGTTTGAACGACAAACTGACGCCGCTAATCGACAGTTCCGTAAAATTCAAGATTTATGTTTCGGCTTTAACCCAGCTTAACCTTGACGACCACAACCGCATTCCAACCAGCGACAACCGCCTTATCCGGCGCATTGTCCGCGATTCCCAGTTCAGGGGCAAATCGGCGGCGGCAACAATTTCAATGTGGCCAAATGTACGCAAGGGCGAACGCCTGCATATTTTCCCGTTTCAGGGCAATGCGGACTTGATGATAAACACCGCCCTTGATTACGAGCTTGCTGTCCTTAAGGTTTATGCAGAACCGCTTTTGCGCTGCGTTACGCCGATGGAAAAAGAATATGCCGAAGCTTCAAGGCTTTTGAAATTCCTGTCGAACTTTGCGCCTATTCCTTCCAATTTTGTTCCGGGTCAGTCGCTGCTGCGCGAATTTATTGGCGGAAGCGAATATAAATATTAAGGCATTTTTATATTGCTGAAAAATACAAAAACCCTGCTTGCTGTAAAAAGCTTGCAGGGTACAAAAAAAGCGCTTCGGTTTGCGAAGCGCTTTTTTTATTTAAGGATTGTGACAAATCTTAAAATATTTGAAACGGCGAAAGCAAGCTTTAAGCCAGCCGAAGGCGGCTGCACCAAAAACCGGCGCGCCTGCTATATTGCAACGTTGTAGCGTGAACTTGTAATGTCGTCCACCATTTCATCCTGAATTTTAAAATAGGTTTTGCGGTATTCGGCGTATTTTTTTTCTTTCAGGTTAGAAAGAACCTTGCGGTCTTTCATTGCTTCGGCAAAAACTTTGCGTTTTTCTTCAATAACAAGTTCTGCCTGCGCCAGTTCCTGCAGCAAAGATTCTTTTTTAATATCCATGCGCGTAATAAAGTTTTCAATTACAATATGTTCTTCAATGCTGGCGCAGGTTGACCGCGAAGCATTGGCAGCGGCGCGTTTTTCTGCAACTTCTGCAAGCTGAACTTTAATATAGTCAGCATGGCTGATTGCCTGCGCCAAAGCTGTTTTTGCCTGATCTTCGGTAAACTGGCGCAAATCAAGCACCTTTTGTAAAGTAAACTGAAACTTTTTCATAAAATACGCTCTTTATTATTTTACTTTAGCTCAAATCCAAGTTTTTTTATATACCAAATCCTGTCATACTGAATTTATTTCAGCATCCGGTTCGTCCCAAAACAGGATTCTAAAAAAACTTTTCAGAGCCTCACTTCTTTATATTCACTTTCCGGAATATCAATGCCGGCAAGTTCGCCAAGCCTGCGCATTGTATCTTCAATCGTTATTTTTTCAAGTTCTTCCTGTTCCAAAAACTCGTTAATAGCATCGTGCATTGCAATCGCTTCGTCAACTGCCGGATTTGAACCTTTCTGGTACGCGCCCACGGTTATCAAGTCTTCCTGCTCTGCGTAAACAGCCATCAGGCGGCGCACGTAATCGCAGGCTTTTTTGGTTTCCGCGCCGCTTACACGGTTGGCAAGACGGCTAATTGAAGCAAGCACATCAATTGCCGGATAATGCCGCGACTGGGCAAGGTTTCGGCTTAAGATAATGTGCCCGTCCAGAATACCGCGCACGGTATCGGCAATCGGTTCGTCCATATCGTCGCCGTCAACCAAAACGGTATAAAAGCCCGTAATCGAACCTTCCTGATTTGTACCGGTTCTTTCCAGAAGTTTTGGCAGGGTTTCAAAAACACTTGGCGTATAGCCGCGCTGTGCAGGCGGTTCACCAATGGCAAGACCAATTTCGCGCTGGGCTTTTGCAAAACGCGTAACAGAATCGAACATAAGCATTACGCTTTTGCCCTGATCCCTGAAATATTCGGCAATTGCAGTTGCCGTATATGCACCGCGAATGCGCGAAAGCGGCGACTGATCCGAAGTAGCGCTGACAACAACGGAATGTTTTAAGCCTTCTTCGCCCAAATCGCGTTCTATAAAATCAATAACTTCGCGGCCACGTTCGCCGATTAAGGCAATTACGTTAATATCGGCGCTTGTATTGCGGGCAATCATGCCCAAAAGCGTAGATTTACCTACGCCAGAACCTGCAAAAATACCCAGACGCTGTCCGTCGCCCACGGCAAGAAGCGAATCGATGGCGCGAACACCGGTAACGACGCGTTTTTTAATGGAACGGCGGCTCATCGGGTCTGGCGGACTTGCGATTGCAGGATAAAAAGTTTCGGGTATGATGTCGGCTTTACCGTCGGCGGCTTTGCCCATGCAGTCCAAAACACGCCCCAAAAGCTGTTTGCCGACTCCAACCTTTAAGATTGAACCTGAAGCAACAACTTTTGCGCCGATTTCAATACCTTTGGTTTCGCCAAAAGCCATAAGCTGCACGGTTGTCTGGTTTAAGCCAATTACTTCCGCCGCAATTGATTCGCCGGTGCTTGGAATAATTATATGACAAATCTCGCCAATAACAGACTGCGGTCCGTGGCTTTCTATCAGCATGCCGCGAACCCTTGTTACAGTTCCGTTGTAGAGAATAGTTTCGGTTTGTTCAATACTTTCGATATATTTGTCAAAAAGTGTCGGCATGCCCTAGCCTTCTGTTGGAATGGTTGGTTTTACGCTTGATTTAACCGGTGAAATTTCAAGAATCTTCTGTTCAAGTTCGCTAAGCTGGCTTGAAATGCGTGCATCAATTGAACCGAAGTCGGTTTCAATAATACAGCCGCCCTTGTCAACGGCAGAATCTTCAACGATTGTAATGTTTTTAACGTTTTCAACTGAAGATAAAAATTCTTTTGAATGTTCGGTTGTAAGCGCAAGTTCTGCCATATTTACGTGAATTAAAACATCACCGCGGCCTTTTACCTTGCGCAAAGCGTGAACGATATTTGACATAACAACATTGCGCTGGTTTTCTGAAATAACTTTGACAACTTTGCGGGTCATCAAAAGTACCAGATCTACAATCTGCTGTTCTGTTTCGCTTAAAATCTGTTCGCGCTTGTCCATGATTTTTTCAATCATCAAGTGCAAACGGTCTACCAGACGTTCAGCTTCGGCTTTGCCTTCTTTAAAACCTTCTTCGTGACCTTCTTCGTAGCCGGTTTTATAGGCGTTGTTCGTAATATTTTCCTGGCTTTGCTTTGCTTCGGCAAGAATTGCTTCAGCTTCGGCTTTTGCATCTTTTAAAAGTTTTTCGGCTTCAGCCGCAGCCTGATTTTTAAGAACCTGTCCCTGGTCAGTCTGACGCTTAACTTCTTCAAAAGCAGCCTGTTCCGCTCCGTTTATTATGCGGTCAGCTTCGGCTTTTGCTTCGTCTAGCATGCGTTTTTTTTCAATTTCCCAATTTGCCTTAAACTCGTCGGCTTCGGCTTTAAGTTCTTCAACAGTTGGTCCCTGATATTCAGGTTCAGTTTCTTCAACCACTTCCGGGGTTTCTTCAACATAACTGTGCGACAACTTAAGCATAATTTTGTCTGCAACTGGGGTAAATTCATTAGGCCGAAAAACAGATTTTGCCATTTATGCAATTCTCCTAGCAATACGCCAAAGTCCGGGCTGGCAGATGCCAAAATCCTGACTTTGCCGTTTTTAAGGTTTGTAGTAAACCGTAAATAAAAAAATATCTCTTTTCGATATTTAAAATTTTGCAGGTTTTCAATTTTCCTGAAACAGAAATTTGAAAACCTGATGGCTCGGAACAAAACCCGTTCGGGCTTTGCACCAAACCGTTATACAACAAGTTCGTCTTCGCCAGAACGTGCGATAACAATTTCACCAGAATCTTCAAGGCGGCGAATCGTAGATACGATTTTCTGCTGTGATTCTTCAACGTCTTTCAAGCGAACCGGTCCCATGTATTCCATGTCTTCTTTAAGCATCTGGGCGGCACGTTTAGACATGTTGCGGAAGATTTTGTCCTGAACTTCGGTATCAACCGATTTAAGGGCTTTTGCAAGTTCCTGTGTATCAACTTCACGCATAACTTTCTGAATGGCACGGTCGTCGAGCATAACAATATCTTCGAATACGAACATGCGTTTCTTGATTTCTTCTGCCAAATCCGGGTCTTCTTCTTCCAGAGATTCGATGATGGTTTTTTCAGAAGAACGGTCAACAAGGTTGAGGATTTCAACGATTGATTCAACACCACCGGCAGCCGTGTAGTCTTCGCTTGAAAGGCTTGAAAGTTTCTTTTCAAGAACGCGTTCAACTTCGCGCAAAACGTCTGGTGATGTACGGTCCATGGTTGCAATACGCCGGGCAACGTCACTCTGAATTTCTTCAGGAAGACTTTGCAGAATAATTGAAGCCTTGTTCGGTTCCAGATATGCCAGAATAAGGGCGATTGTCTGCGGGTGTTCCTGCTGAATGAAGTTCAGCAAATGCGCAGGGTCGGTACGGCGGATAAAGTCGAACGGACGAACCTGCAGGGAACTTGTAAGACGGTTGATAATATCGATTGCTTTCTGCGAACCGAGGGATTTTTCCAGAAGTTCGCGGGCATAATCGATACCGCCGGATGTAATAAAGTTCTGTGCCTGCATCAGTTCCTGAAATTCTTCAAGAACTGCGTCCTTAAATTCTGCTTCAACAGAATCAAGACGGGCAATTTCGCAGGTTAAAGTTTCAATTTCGTCTTCACGGAGGTGTTTGAAAATTTCGGCAGAAACTTCAGAACCAAGAGAAACTAAGAAGATAGCTGCCTTTTGTTTACCGTTAAGATTTTTATAGTTTTTCTCTTTTTTCTTCGAGCTTTCTTTTGAACCATTTGCATTAGCCTGGTTAGCCATTTATTCCTCCCTCAACCACTGCGAAATCGCCTGGGCTAGATCGTCTGTATTAACACCGGTACCTTGGTATGCAATATCATTGCCGGTAGAATAATCGTTTTGAGAAGCGTTGGAACCGTAGTAAGAGTTTTGACCGGCAAACAAAGCAGTTTGGGGTAAATGCTTTTTTGAAATGCCGAAAGCCACAGCTTCTTCCAGAACCTGATTTTCAACGCTGGCATCTAAGTTTCTGCCAATTCTGGCAAAACCGCGATTTATTTTTTTTATTTCGTCATCGGTAAAATACCGCATCAAATGTTCGGTAGTGAACAAGCCCAGTTCGCCTAAAAGAATTGCGGCTTTTTCACTACCAGAAAGGCTAGATGTCTGTTTGATAAACCCATCTAAGCGCATATACTATTCTTCCATAATCCAGGTACGAATAAGCAGAGCAACATCTTCCGGATGTTCTTTTGCCAATGTAAGGGCAGTTTCCTGCAGTTCCATACGTCTGCGTTCTTCAACAGACATTGAAACTTCCATACCTGCCTGTTCAGCAGCAAGCAGCGCAGCTTCGCGTTCCATCTGATGCTTGCGCATAAGTTCTTCTTCCTTCAGGCGGCGGCGGCGTTCCATTTCGCGGCTGATCAGGCGGTAAAGGATGAAGATTACTAACAGCAGTACCAAACCGGTAACTGTGTAGAATACGGTTGTTTTTGTCTGTTTCTGGCGGAAATATGCCTTGTCTTCTTCTTCAAACTGGGTTGTACGGTCGTAACTGATGTTTACGATGGAAACTGTATCGCCGCGCGAACGGTCGTAACCGACAGCGCTCTGAACAAGTCGTGTAGCACTTTCCAGATCCGAAGCACTTACAGGAATGTATTCGCGTTCAAGAGTTCCGTTTGTATTTTCTACAGGCGTACCGTCTTCGTTATATTTAATAATCCATTTGCCATCAATTGCAGCAGAAACTGAAATCTTGTCGATTGAAGGGCGTTTTTCTGAAGAAACATGTTTTTCATTAACAACCTGATTCTTTTTAACGCCATGTTCTTCTGAAACACCGTAAAGGTTACTCATGTCTGAATAAACAGGAGGATTCTGGCCTTCAACACCGGCAGGACCTTCAGGATTGTAGCTTGTACCCTTCCATACTTTGTCAACCTGTTCTGAAGAAATCGTAATTGATTCTACAAGTTCACTGTCGTCGTAAGGTGTATCCGGGTTGTCTGCCTTTATAACGATTGGAGTATGTTCGGTTGATTCTTCAAACCGTTTTGACATATCCATTTCAATTTTAATGTTCAGGTCGCGTACGCGGTCGTCGCCAAAAATTGACTGCAACTGGTTCAAAACGTCAGCGCGGTATTTGGCTTCCAGCTTTTTAATAACGTTCTGTTCACGTTCTGTAATGTTAACGTTGTCAGCAGCCAGCTGGTTTGTAAAATCGTTTAAGATGTTACCGTTGGAATCAGAAATCGTAACGTTGTCAGCAGTTAAGCCGCTGATACATTTCATTACCAGAGCCTGAATGCCGCGTACAGTGTCACGGTTGTCTGCAAGGTTTACGCCAACTTTCGGGCGCAGAACGATGCTTGCAGTAGGGTCTTCCTGCTGCGAACCCAAGGTACGGCGTTCCGGAATGGTAATTACAACGTTTGCATTGTCAATAACGTCTAAAGATTCAATGTGCTTTTTAATTGCATCTGTAACGGCACGGCGCAAATCTACATTGCGTTCAAAGTCGGTTGTCTGCCAGCTCTGCATGTCAAAAAGTGCCCAAGGGTCTGCTCTGTCAGGTATCAAGCCTTCGTTCCACAAAACAGAACGCATACGCTGCGCAGTTGATTTATCCTTTACGGTAATTACGCCTGCTGCGTTTACACTGGCATCAACATTTTCCTTTGCAAGACGCATCATGATTGTGTCGCGTTCTGCATCAGTAAAGTTTACGCCGCTGATAAGCGGAACTGAAGACGGACTTGAAGAAACACGTAAAAGTAAAACAAGCCCTACAACTATAACAAGAACAATTCCAAATAAAATGCCCTTTTGCACGACGGTCCATTTAGACCATAAATCCTTAATCTGTGCCGACAGCTTTTTAAGCCATTCGTTCATCACACCCCTCCCGTGAACGAACTATCAGTACTTTCTGTTTGAAAGCTTTTTTATATTTTTTCTAGTTGCTGGCAAAAGCCGGTTTGCTAGAAAAGCTACTAATTATATCACAATATTAAATAATTGATTACCGTTTATTGAAGAAAACCTTCAATTTTTTTTACTTAATTACCGGTTTGTGGTAATTTCGTTCCAGTCTTTAATGACACGGTCTACAACAGTCTGGGCAAGACTTAAACTAAGGCTTGCTTTTGCCATTGCAATGGTAACATCGTGTACATCAACAGAATCCGGATCAGTGATTAGCTGCTGGGCAATGGCATCGCTGGAAATCTGCTTGTCGTTTACCGAATTAACAGCGTCCAGAAAATACTGTTCAAAAGTACCTTTTGCCTTTTCAGTCTTTTCGCCCTGCTTTTTCTGCACATTGCCAGACATCATCGAAGTTAAGCTGCTGGTTCCCAGATGTGCAGAATCAGTGCGAATCATTGACAAAGTGCCCATGCTTGTAATCATCTATTACCTCCCAATTTCAAGGGCTTTGCTGAACATTTCTTTAGAGCCCTGAATAACAGATGAGTTTGCTTCGTATGCACGAGAGGCAGAAATCAAATCTACCATTTCGTTTACAATATTTACGTTTGGATATTCAACATAACCGGCGTTTGGACCAGAAACGATTGCATCAGGATGCTGGGGATCGTAAACCAGTCTTCCCGGTGTATCGTCTTTAACAATTTCCGAAACTCTTACACCGTCACCTGCGCCGGCATCCATGTTTTCCGGTACGAATGGCGTGCGCCATGACAATTCTTTAGAAACAGGTTCAAGAACAACGCGCTTGCGTTTAAAAGCTCCGCCGTCCTGTGTACGAGTTGTTGAAGCATTTGCAATATTATCTGAAATAACGTCTGTCCGCAAGCGTTCAACGCTCATTCCGGTTGCTGCAATGTTAATACTTGTAAAAAGACCCATAAATTACCTCTATTTCAAAACTGATTTAACCTGGCTGAACTCGAAAGTCTGCAATTGTGTTAACAACTGGTAGTTAAGCTGAATCTTAAGAACGTTCATTGCTTCTGTTTCAGCATCTACGTTGTTGCCGTTGGCTTTTGTCGTGGTTAAATAATCACGCACACGCCGTGGCTGTACATCGCGATAATCGCGTGGTGTTTCAGACTGAATGTGTTTTTCGTTTGTTGTGCGCATTTTAAACGATTCGTGCTCGTTTTTTTCAGAATCCAGGGCACGTTTAAGCTCGCTTTCAAAATTAACTTCAACACGCTTGTAATTTGGAACTTCAGAATTGGCAAGGTTGTTAGCCGTTACCTGATAACGCAAGGTACTTACGTCCATTGCACGATGAAGTAAATCTGTTGTTCGTGTAAAACTGTTCATTTTTCTGACCTACCTAACTACATTGTCGGCATTCAAAAAACAGACTTAACTAAAATCAACGCAAGGAATTAGAGAATAAATAGAAAGAAACAGATTTTTTTTGATTTTGTTACGGGTTTTAGAAATTATAACAGCTGTTTAAGCAGAAAAGGCGGAAAACTTTGCGGACTTTTCTGCCTTTTGCGAATGTCCGGCTTTCCGCCCTTCCCTGCCTGCTGTTTTTTAGCCAGCTTTGCGAATATTTTGCGGATTACAAAATATATTTCTGCAAATCCTGATCTTTTACAATGCCGGCAAGATGTTCGTCTACATAAGCGGCATCAATCTTAACGGTTTCGCCTGCGTGGGCATCGGCTTCAAAAGAAAGTTCTTCAAGCAAAGATTCCATAATCGTATGCAGGCGGCGCGCACCAATATTTTCCATGCGCGAATTTACTTCTTCTGCAAGCGAACTCATTTTATCAACTGCATCGTCTGTAAATTCCAGGGTAACGCCTTCTGTTGCCAGCAGCTCGCGGTACTGACGGATAAGCGCATTTTTTGGTTCAAGCAAAATACGCTTAAAGTCTTCGGCGTTAAGCGATTCCAGTTCCACACGCAGCGGAAAACGACCCTGAAGCTCAGGAATCAGATCGCTCGGTTTTGAAAGGCTGAAAGCGCCCGCAGCAATAAACAGAATATGGGTTGTATCAATTACGCCATATTTTGTGTTAACGTTGGAACCTTCAACAATTGGCAGAATATCGCGCTGTACACCTTCGCGCGAAACATCCTGTCCGGAACCGCGGTCACCGCGAACGGCAATTTTATCGATTTCGTCGATAAAAATAATTCCCATCTGTTCAACGCGGTTTTTAGCTTCGTCGCAAACTTTGTCCGGATCAATCATTTTGTCCAGCTGTTCAGCGGTAATAATTTCGCGGGCTTCTTTAATGGTAACCATCTTCTTTTTGCTGCGGTTGCCGGTTAAAAGCGAAGAAAAACTCTGCATTGTGGCTTCAAGGTCTTCAATATTGCCGCCTGCAAAAATTTCCATTGTAGGCACGTTTGCCTTTTTGCTTACGCTAACTTCTACTTCGCGGTCTTCAAGCTTGCCTTCGCGCAGCATCTGGCGGAATTTTTCGCGGGTAGAATCCATGTTGCCGGTTTCGGCACTGGTTTCAGGCTGGCTGGCGGCAACACCGCTAACATCGGTAAAAGCCGGCAAATGACCGAAAACGTTTGCATTTTCGGCTTCTGGTTTCTTTTTGCCGCTGCCCGGCAAAAGCAGGTCAAGCAGTTTTTCTTCAACCTGGCTTTCTGCCGAAACTTTCATCTGTTCCTGCATTTCGGCTTTTACCATGTTGTAACTTACTGCCATCAAATCGCGAATCATTGATTCAACATCGCGGCCGACATAACCGACTTCGGTGTATTTGGTGGCTTCAACTTTCAAAAATGGCGCGTTGCACAGTTTTGCAAGACGCCGGGCAATTTCGGTTTTACCAACGCCGGTCGGACCAATCATAAGAATATTTTTCGGTGCAATTTCGTCACGGATTTCTTCCGGCAGCTTTAAACGGCGGGTACGGTTGCGCAGTGCAATTGCAACAGCTTTTTTTGCCTTGTTCTGTCCAATGATGTAAGTATCAAGGCGGTTAACAATTTCTCTTGGTGTAAGTTCTTCCAGGCCAGTTTTTTCTGCCATAATTAAAGCTCCTCGGCGGTAACATTACCGTTGGTATAAATACAAATTGAACCTGCAATGTTCAAGCTGCGTTTTGCAATTTCCAGGGCGCTTAAATCGGAAGATTCCAGATAAGCCAAAGCCGCCGCATAAGCGTAGTTGCCGCCGCTGCCAATTGCCAGAACATTGTTTTCCGGCTCAATAACGTCGCCGTTACCGGAAATAAGCAAAATTTTTTCAGAATTGGCAACAAGCAAAAGCGCTTCAAGATTGCGCAAAGCTTTATCAGTACGCCACATTTTTGCAAGTTCTACGGCGGCGCGGGTTAAATCGCCGTTAAATTCGCCAAGTTTTGCTTCAAATTTGTCAAAAAGATTGAATGCGTCGGCTGTTGCGCCTGCAAAACCTGTTAAAACTTTTCCATTATAAATACGGCGAACTTTTTTTGCGTTGCCTTTCATTACAGTGTTGCCCATCGTAACCTGACCATCGCCGGCCATTGCAACTTTGCCGTCTTTTTTTACGGCAATAACTGTGGTACTTCTTATTTTTTCCTGCATTTCTGCTCCTGTATCAGTCAGTTTTTTTTCACTTCAATTGAAAGCGTGCGCTTCTTTTAAAAGATACTATTTTTTTTATTCATTGGCAAAGAAATTAAACCGAAAGCAAAAAAGTTTTTCCTATTTTTTCTGTTTTTCTTCTGCCGGAAGAATTTCTTTATCAATTTCTGCGCCGCTGCCGTGCGGGTGCGCCTGATTATAAGTTTTTACCAGCTGCGCCGTGGTAACGTGGGTATAGCGCTGGGTGGTAGAAATATTTGCATGCCCCAAAAGTTCCTGCACAATGCGAATGTCTGCGCCGTTGTTCAGCATTGTTGTTGCAAAAGTATGGCGCAAAGCATGGGGCGAAACCGGGTGATTTGTGCCTTCTACCCCGGAATAACGGCTGATAACCGTATAGATGCTTGTGCGGCTTATTTTGTTGCCCTGCATATTTAAAAAAACTTCCGGCATATCTTTTGCGCGGGGAAATTTTTTCAGGCGGTCTTCTAAATATTCTTTCAGCGCAGCGGCGGCTTCCGGCGAAAAATACACGCGCCGTTCCTTGCTGCCTTTACCAAGAACAATTGCGCTGCGCAAATTTTTATCAAGGTCTGCAATTTTTATGCCGGCAAGTTCCGAAACACGGCAGCCGGAAGAATACAGGCATTCAATTATCGCCTTGTCGCGTACCGGCCACAAAATGTTCAGTTTGTCCGGCATTGCGCAAAGTTCATCGCTTTCGCTTTGAAACAGAAACTTTGGCATTTTTTGCGGCGCTTTTATGTTTTTTAACCGTGCCGCCGGGTTTGTGCTTATATAGCCCAAACGGTAGCAGTAGTCAAAAAAAGTGCGCAGCGCTGAAATAAAACGGTTGATGCTTGTGGCGGCGTAATTCTGTTCGGAAAGGCTTGCTATGCAGATTTGCAAATCGGCAAGGGTTATTGAAGAAAGCGGCGCATCTTTGTCAATCATCTGCAAAAAATGCGCCATATCGTTGCGGTAGCTTTCTACCGTACGCGGCGAAACATTGCGCACGCCAAAAATATAAGACAAAAATTCTTCTATTAAATCAGCAATATTTTTATTGTTTTGCAATTCAGTCCGCCGCAAAAATTAAGGAAGCTTCTAAAAATTCAATTTGTAAAAGCCAGCTTTATAAAAGGAACGTTTTAAGTCTTTCAATTGAAAAACTTGAAACTTATGCCCGGCAAAAAGACTGAAATATTTTACGCTTTCAGCTTCTTTCTGCCAGACCGTTTTTTACCTATCAGTCAATGTCGTCAATCGGTTCTTCTTCTTCCTGGGTGTGCAAATAATTACATGCCGGGTTGATGCACGCCTTAATTGAACCGTGCTTTTTGGTATATTTTTCTACCAGGAACTGACCGCACTGAGGACAGATTGAATTAATCGGCTTAAAGTGGGTTATAAAATCACATTCCGGGTAATTGGTACAGCCAAAAAATTCCTTGCCGCGACCTTTTGTTTTGCGCGCAACAATTTCGCCGTTGCAGCCCGGGCGCGGACACTTTGCCAGCGGAATTGAACGCGTATTGCGGCATTCCGGGAAACCCGAACAGGCAAGGAAAAATCCGAAGCGACCGAGTTTTTTAACCATCGGCTTGCCGCATTTTTCGCAAATCTTGTCCGTTTCTTCGTCCATTGTGCCTTTATAGCTTTCAAGGCTGCCCATAAGTTCGTCCAAATGCCCCTTGAAAGGATAATAGAACTCGCCCATCATCGAAGTCCAGTTGAGCTTGTCCTCGGCTACAAGGTCAAGGTTTGTTTCTATCTGGGCAGTAAAGTTTTCGTTGATAACGTCCGGGAATGATTCAACCAGTATCTCGTTAATCATTCTGCCCAGCGGCGTTGGCACAAGCTGCTTGTTGCTGCGCGTTACATAATAGCGGTCGCCCAATACCGAAATAATCGGTGCATAAGTCGCCGGGCGTCCGATGCCTTTTTCTTCAAGCATTTTAACGATACTTGCATCTGTATAGCGTGCCGGGCCCTGTGTAAAATGCTGTTCCGGGTAAAATTTCTGGCATTCAAGTTTTTCGCCAACTGCTAAAGCCGGTAAAGCCGTGCCTTTTTCTTCCTTGCTGCCCAAAGTTTTAATAACTTTGTAAAAGCCTTTTTCTATAACTTTTGTTGCAGAAAGCCTGAAAATTGCATTTGCCGCCTGAATGTCAACGCTTGTGGTACGGTTTTTGGCATTATTCATCTGGCTTGAAACAAACCGTTCCCAGATGATTGCATAAAGGCGCTGCTGGTCGCGGGTTAAGTATTCTTTTACATATTCCGGCGTATATTTTACGTAAGTAGGGCGAATCGCTTCGTGGGCGTCCTGAGCTTTTTTGCCAACGGCATATTCAATCGGTTCGTCCGGCAATTCTTTTGGAAATTTTTCGGCAATGTATTTGCGCACTTCTTCAATTGCCAAAGGCGAAATTCGCGTAGAGTCGGTACGCATGTAAGTTATCAAACCTACGCGCTGGCTGCCAATTGCAATACCTTCGTAAAGCTGCTGGGCTACCTGCATGGTTTTTTTGCTGGTAAAGCCCAGACGGTTTGCCGCCGCCTGCTGCAATTTTGAAGTGGTAAACGGCGCTTTGGGGCGAACCATTTTATCGCTTTCCTTTATGTCGCAAACCACGCAGTCAGCGTTTTTTATTTCTTCAATAATGGCTTTTACGGCGTTTTCGTTTTCCAAAGTTGGCTTTTTGCCCTGATACTGTACCAGCTGTGCCGAAAATTTGGATTTTCCCTTAGAAAAATCTGCGTCCAGACTCCAGTATTCTTCTGGAATAAAGTTTTCAACTTCGGCTTCGCGCTCGCAGATAAGGCGCAGGGCAACAGACTGAACGCGCCCGGCAGAAAGTCCGTTTTTTACTTTTTTCCACAAAAGCGGCGAAAGGTTATAGCCAACCAGACGGTCTAAAACGCGCCGGGCTTTTTGTGCATTTACTTTGGATTCATCAATATCTACAGGATTTTTTACGGCTTCTTTTATGATTGCCGGCGTAATTTCGTTAAAAACGATGCGCTTGATAGGTGCTTTTACCTTGCCTTCCAAAGCGCTGCGCAAGTGCCACGCAATGGCTTCCCCTTCGCGGTCGTTATCGGATGCGAGCAGCACCTGATCTGCTTTTTTGGCTTCTTTCTGTAATTCTTTTAGCAAAGCGGCGCGCCCGCGAACAGTAATGTATTCGGGCGAAAAATTGTCTTCTATATTTACCGCAAGCCGAGATTTTGGCAAATCAATCAAATGCCCCATGGAAGCCCGAACGGTAAAACCCGGACCTAAATATTTTTCGATAGATTTTGCCTTGGTAGGCGACTCTACAATTACGAGAGTACTTTTTGGGGATTTTTTTGAAACTGCTTTCTTCTCTGGCATAACCTTGCTCCAACTTAACAATCGGCAAAACTGAAAAATTTATGCAAAAATTCGGTTTTGTGCCCAAAACTGTTAATTTCTTTCTATTTAATTATGTTAATTTTCAATTCTTAAAAAAACTTGCGCCAATTCTGCAAAACTACACAAAATTAAGAATTTCTTCCGGCGACTGTATAAGCGGCGCGCCTTCTTCTATGTAATTTTGAACGCTCCGCTTTCCGGCATTCTTTTCATCGGTTTTACCAGCCGGATATTTTAACGCCTCGCTGCAAAAAACCAAATCGCGCCCCTGTTCCAGCGCAAAATCGGCGGTAATAAGCGCGCCGCTGCCAGCCGGTGCCTGCACAACCAGCGTTGTCTGGCACAAAGCTGCAATTATCCTGTTCCGCGCCGGAAAAGTCCATGTAAATGCCGGCTGCCCCGGCGGGTATTCGCTTAAAATACAGCCCCCGGTTTGAATGATTTGCCCGGCTAGTTTTCGGTTTGTAGCCGGATAAATGTTTTCTACGCCGCAGGCTAAAACCGCAGCCGTTTTGCCAATATTTTCGGTTACATTTTCATTTTCGTTTAGTTCAGAATTAGCGCCATTTTGCAAATTGGCTTTTATAAGGCTTTGCCTTGCATCAAGGGCGCCTTTGTGGCTGGCGGTATCAATGCCCATTGCAAGCCCGGAAACTACCGTTACGCCGTTTTGGGCAAGAATACTGGCGGTATTAAAGGCATTTTTTAGCCCCGCCGCAGTTGCCCGGCGCGTGCCAACCATGCCGCAGCATTTTTGGTGCAGGCAGTCAATATTTCCGCGCCAGAATATCATAAAAGGCGGGTCGAAAATTTCTTTTAAAAGAGACGGGTACACAGAATCTTCCATAAAACAGGCTTCTATTTTGTATGCCGCCATAAGCTTAAGGCAATTTTCTACCAGCTTGTCAAAATCTTTGTTCAGACCGTCTTTTGTGCGCAAATTCCGGTTTACAAGTTTAGACATTTCTTCAACCGAAAGAGATTTTAAGTGAGTAAGGCTTTCTAGTTTTTCAAAAATGATTTTTTTTTCGCTGCTGCTTAAAAAGGTTAAATGACAAATTGCCAGCGCAAGTTCTGTTTTAGTTGTACGCTGCATCAAGAACAACCTTTTTGTTGTATGTGGCATTTGCAACTTTCTGCTTATCGCCGCTTGTTGAAATTACCTGATCGTAATATGTAACGGCGGCATCGTAATTGTAAAGCTGGTAATGTGCCCGCGCCAAAACCATCATTGCGTCGGTGTGTTTTGTATCAATCGTCAAAAGTTTTTCCAGATACGGAATTGCTTTCAGCGGCTGATCCATATCGCAGGTGTAAAGCACGCCCAAAGAATACAGGGCGCGCACATAGGTCGGTTCCAGCTGAAGCGCCTGCAAAAAGGCACTTTCGGCAAGAAGAAGATACCGGGTGCGTTCGCTGCTGCTGCCGGTTGCTTTAAAATCCAGCGAAGCGTTTGCCATTTGTCCGGCAGAAACGCCGACATAATAAAAAAGATTCTGGTTTGTAGGGTAATAATGAATTGCGTGTTCAAGCGCGTCCAGTGCTTCGGCGTACATGCCGTTATCAAGGTAGCGTGTTGCAAGAATTTTGTACCATGTGCCGGTCTGTTCCTGTGCGGCAATAAGGTCAGCACTGCGTTTTTCGTATTTTTTTATGGCGCTGCTTAATTCTTCAATTGTGGAAGGATTTGAAACGCCCTCTTCCATCATCTGTACGCGCTTGATTGTTTTTGCGTTTACGCCGTTACAGCTGCTAAAACCAAAAATTACTGCAAAAATTCCAATTGCTGCGGCTATTTTGCCCAAAACAGAAGTTTTTTTCATATTAAATCTCTCCTTTATTTTTCGGAAGAATTATGCGAAGGAAAATATTCCGAATGATAATCGCGCAAAGATTCGTTGTCAACGTGGGTATAAATTTGTGTAGTAGAAATATCAGCGTGACCAAGCAAAGCCTGTACCGAACGCAAATCGGCGCCGCCCTGCAAAAGATGTGTTGCATAAGAATGGCGCAAGGTATGCACTTTTGAAGTTACGCCCGATTTTGTTTCAAGTTCCTGAAACCTTTTCCAAATTCCTTTGCGCGAAAGCGGCTTTCCCTGATAGTTTACAAAAACGGCGTTTTCAATTCTGCTGCCCACAATTTCCGGGCGCGCCTGATAAAGCCATTTATCCAGCCAGAAAGCTGCTTCGTCACCAAACGGAACGATGCGTTCCTTGCTGCCTTTGCCGTTTATCAAAATCATGCGCTCGTTCATGTGCAGGTTTTCAATTGAAAGGGTTGAAACTTCGCTTATACGAAGCCCGCAGGAATAAATCAGTTCAAAAAGGGCGCGGTCGCGCAACCCTAAAGGATTTGAAATATCGATGGATTCTAAAAGGGCTTCAACCTGTTCAACAGTTAAAACCCGCGGCAAATTGCGGTTAAACGAAGGTTTTTCCAGCATAAGAGCCGGGTTATCCTGCCAGCCGCTAAAAACAATCATATATTCGCCAAAAGAACGCAAAGCGGAAATGTCTTTTGAAATGGTTCGTTCGTCTGCACCAAGTTCCTTGCGTTTTAAAATAAAGCGCATAAGGTCTTGCACCGCCGGCATCTGCTCAAAAGAACAGCCGCTTGCGCGGCCGTCTTCTGTCTGCAACCACCTGAAATATTCTGTCATGCTTAAACAGTAGGTTTCGGCGGTTAATTTGGCTTTGTGCTGAACGCTTAAAAGATAAGCATAAAACTGCTTAATCGTCTGGCAGCAAAACTCCATATTATTTTTTCATTTGTCCGTTCATGCGGAAATATGCCGGCGTATCCAAATCTTCTTCAATGGTTGGCTTGTTTGGTATGCGCGGCGAAGTAGACATTTTGTTTCCGTCTGGGGCAAGTCTAAGCCATTCTGCATGACTGAACAGATTGTTATTCTGTTCCTGCGCCGGTTTCGCCGCAGCCGGTTTTTCCTGCATTGGTGCCGGTACAGGCTGCTGAACCATTGGATGAGGCTGACTCATCTGCTGACCCGGATGCGGCATCTGCATCTGCATCTGGTTTTGCGCAACCGTCTGCTGAATGTATTCCTTGTCGCTGGTCTGTCCCTGACGGTAATCAACGTTAAAACCGGTTGCAATAACAGAAACACGGATTTCTTCGTTCATATTCTGGTCAAGGGCGGTACCGGTAATAATATTTACCTGCGGGTCGGCGGTTGCATTGATAATTGAAGAAATTTCCTGAATTTCGTCAAGTGTCAAAGTGTCATCGCCGGTAATACTGATAAGAATATTCTGTGCGCCTTCAATACGAGAATCTTCAAGAAGCGGATTGTTAATGGCATTTGTTGCAGCATCAACAGCACGGTTTTCGCCTTTACCAAAACCTGTGCCCATAATTGCATCGCCCTTGCCTGCCATTGTTGTTTTTACGTCGGCAAAGTCAACGTTCATATAGCCTGCACGGGTAATAAGGTCAGAAATGCTCTGTACGCCCTGACGCAAAACATCGTCGGCACGCTGAAAAGCTTCTTTAAGGCTCATTTTTTTGTCGGCAATTTTGAACAAATGCTGGTTTGGAATAACAATCAGAGTATCAACCGAAGCGCGAAGTTTTCTAATTCCTTCTTCGGCAAGCTGCATTTTGTATTTGCCTTCAAAATCGAAAGGCTTGGTAACAACGCCAACAGTAAGCGCACCCTGATCGCGGGCAAGCTTTGCAATAACAGGCGCTGCCCCGGTGCCTGTGCCGCCGCCCATTCCGGCGGTAACAAAAACCATATTTGCGCCTTTCAGAATTTCTTTTAAGGTTTCTGTATCTTCCATCGCGGCTTTTTCGCCAACTTCGGGCTTTGCACCAGCCCCAAGTCCGCCGGTAAGCTTAGAACCGATGGCTATCTTTTTTTCGGCATTTGATAAATTAAGCGCCTGCTGGTCTGTGTTTGTAACGATAAAATCAACGCCTTCAAGACCACAGGCAATCATCCGGTTAACAGCGTTAGAACCGCCGCCGCCGACACCAATAACTTTAATAACTGCAGGTCCAACATTCTGCTGACCCAAAACTTCAACGTCTAACATATTTCCTCCCCACCTGGGAAAATATTTGCATTTTTTACTTCAAAAAACCGGATTTTTGCAATTTTTCAAGCTAATAATTGAAAAACCGAAAATTCCTCATCTAAAACTATCGGAATTTAAAAAAATAAATTCAGCAATATTTTTAACAAACCGACGGCTTATTGCAAAAACCCCTCAATTTTTTTAACAAGCCAAGTGAAATATAAAATAGCAAAGATTTTAGCAAATTGCAAATTTTTATTTGCGCCGGATTTTTTTACCAGCCGCGACGCTATTTCTTCCCCAAATAAATGTGTAACTGTTTTTCGCCTTATTTTTATAGAAGAAAAATGCAATTTTCTGCAACTTATTTAGCCCAAATTTCAAGTTTTTAGAAATTTCTAAATAAGAATCACTTTTATTTAATGCAACTTATTCTGTCATGCAGAATTTAGTTCAGCATCAGATTTGGTACCCAAAACAGATTCAGAAGCAAGTTCGGGATGTCAAAACTTTAAAACCCGACATTCGGACTATTTAAAATAAAAACGGGCTTTTTGCAAACATAAGTTTTGAAAAAGCCCATTTATCAGCAACTAGAAAAATTCTTTTAAGAAGCCCCAAAGCTTTTGACCAAGTTCGCTGCTTTTTGGTGCAGACCGAACCTGATATTTTCCTTCTTCAATCTGTTTGCGGTATTCATCGGCACGAAGCAGGACAATTCCAGTTGCCGTAGCAAATTCCGAAGAATTATATTCATCGTAAAAACTGGAAGTTGTAACCGGCTGGTTCATTGCAGAAAGTTCCTTGAACAAACCAGCATTTTCTGCCGGATTAGCATAGCCCGAATTAGTTCTGTTAAACACACGCGATAAATCCGCAGATTTACCGATGCGTACGGCATTTGTCTGAAAAACATGCTGCGCCAAATCCTGAACGCCGGGCATCAGTGCGCCGCCGCCGCACAAAACTACACTGCCCGCCAGCTGATGCGAGCGGCTGTGCATGGCAAGCTTGTCACGCGCCATCATCAATATTTCCATTACGCGCGGTTCAATAATCTGGCATAATTCCTGCCGCGAAATTTCTTCCGGCGGACGGCCGCCAACACTTGGCAGCGTAATATATTCATCACTGTCAATTAGCGGTGCCCAGCAGCAGCCAGACTGAATTTTTAACTGTTCCGCCGTACTTTCCGTAATGCCTTTTACGGCGGCAATATCTTTTGTAACGTTCTGTCCGCCCAGCGGAACCGAGCAAGAACAAACCGGCGCATCTTTTTGTATTATAAGCACATCAGTAGTACCGCCGCCAAGATCAATCAAAATTGAACCAAGCTTGCGTTCTTCTTCGGTCATTACGGAACGTGCCGCCGCCAAAGTTTTCAATACAATTCCGCTTACTTCATAGCCGGAACGGAAAACGCAGCGGCGGATATTTTCCATTGCCGTAACCGAGGCTGTAATAATATGAACTTCCACTTCAAGACGGCAGCCCAGCATTGCTTTTGGCGAAGAATCTGTTTCCTGACCGTCAACAGTGTAAGACTGAGGAATAACGTGCAAAATGCATCTGTCCGGCGGAATTTTTATATTGCGCGCAGCTTCAATTACGCGGTTAATGTCGTTTTGATCAATTTCTTTATTGTCGCCGCTGCTGTCGCGGCCTTTTACGGTAACGGCTACCTGACCTTTAGAATTAAAGCCGTCAATCTGAGAACCGCCGATAGCGACATTGCAGCTTTTAATTTCGTGCCCTGCCATTTTTTCAGCTTCTTCAACGGCATCTGTAATTGCCCGTACAGTTGCTTCAATATTTAAAACAGCACCTTTTCTAAGTCCAGTTGAAGGACTTGTACCAAGACCAATTACTTCCAGCTTGTTTTCTTCTGTAAATTCTGCAACAACAACCCTTACGTTACTTGTTCCAATATCCAAGCCGACAATTACATCACTCAACGCCCTGCTCCCATAACGCCATTTGAAAAACCCTGATGCAAAGAAACACTAGAAAGAATTTGCGGTACCTGCGAACCAGTTGTCTTATAGGAAACTGCACCATAACGCAAATCAACTTCAGAAACATCCGGTTCAATGCGACCGATTACATCAAGTACAATCATCATATACTGTAATGCTTCTTCATTCAATTCTTTATCGGCCAAAACTTTAATTTTTGAATGCATCGGATACAATATCAAATCGTATTCGCCGTAATCTTTCGGCGAAATGCAAATTTCAGAAATTGCACTAAAATATTCCGGGCGATTTTCCAAAATCGTACCAATCTGGTTAAGCAGCGGGCGCAGTTTGCTGTTAATGCGCACACCCGGACGCGGGTTATCAAAATTCAGTCCGCTGATAATAGGAATATTGCCGTTTGGAATTGCGCCGTCTACGCGGTAAACATAGCCGTTTTTGTCAATCTGCAAAGCCACCGAATGACCGTTCAGCGATGCAATTGCGATTGCGGCGGTTTTGCGCTCTTTTACGGTTATCAAAACCTGATCCGGAAAAGTTTTTGAAACTTCAACGCTTTCAAAAAGCGGAGATTTAGACAATTTTGCAGAAATATCGTTTACGTCAAAATTTATCCATGTCTGGCGCACGTTAATTCCGTTCATTTTAATAATTTCTTCCGGCGAAAACTGGGTTAAGCCCGAAAAACGCACCTGAACCGAAGCGGTACACGGAATAATAACCAGATAAACGACTGCTTCGATAATCAAAACAGCAAAAAGTACGCCCACCAGAATTTTTAAAATGTTCGTTTTCACATCAGAATTCTTTGATGTATGAGAACTTACCACCGATTTCTTTTGCGGCATATACTGATCTAAATCTGCATAGTCCGAAAAAAGATAACTGTCACCCATTTAATACTTCCCCCCGGCAGAATTCCACCGCGACACATTTATTATTAATCCACAAAAAAGCATAGAAACAATCAGCGACGTACCACCAAGCGAAAAAAACGGTAACGGTATACCGGTTGGTGGCAAAAGTCCGCAGACAACCGCGCAGTTTACAAGCGACTGCACCAAAAGAGCGCTGACGCTTCCAAAAACAAGTAAACTCCGGTAACGGTCTTCGCATTTAAAGGCAATTTTATAACCGCTTATGGCAAAATAAATCAGCACAAGAAAATATAAAATAATGCCGAAAAATCCCATTTGCGAAGCCCAGCCTGCAAAAATGTAGTCAGACTGAACTTCAGGAATGTTATTTGTAAAAGCACCTATGCCGCTGCCCCAGAAACCGCCGTTTGCAACTGCCTGCCTTGCCAAAGTTGGCTGAAAGTTTTTGCCCAAAGTATCAGAAGCGGGCTTAAAAAACGCAATCAGGCGGTTTACGCGGTATTCTTCAACAAAAATAAGCATAAAGGCAACCGGTACAGCCAGAACTATCATACCAAGAAAATACCAAAAGCTTATTCCGGCGAAAAAAAACATTACTATGCAGATGCAGACAACAATGATACTTGTTGAAAAGTCATTCTGCATGAAAATCATCATGACAAAAATCGCCGACATTATAAGCGCCGGAATGATGCTTGTCATCAAGTCGTTTATTTTTTCATGCTTTTTTGCAAAAATATTTGCCAAAAACATTACGATTACAATTTTAGCCGGTTCGGAAGGCTGAAGTTCAAAGCCGCCAAAACCAATCCAGCGGTGCGCGCCGTTTTTTTCAATGCCGATGCCCGGCACGTTTGTCAAAAGACACGCAACAATCGTTACCAGAACTATAACCGGCAGGTACTGGCGCAGTTTATCAAGGTCAACCATCGTTAACCCTATCATAAAAACAAGCCCAACAACAGCAAATTTCAGCTGGCGCTTTATAAAAAACAGTTCGTCGCCTTTAGGGCGCAAACTTATACCGCTAGAAACGCTGTACAAGGTTACTAAACCTAAACCAAGCAGCAAAACGAAAGCAATGATAAAGTTCATGTCCGTTTTTTTGGAAATGATAACTTTATCCTGAAAAATCCCGGAGGTCAAATCTCGCCCCCAAGGGTAATGTTTAATGCTTCGGCAGCGCGCCACAAAGCCATGCCTTTAGAAGCTTTCAGCATTACCAGATCGCCTTTGCAAACTTCGGTTTTTAAGAACGACTTTAATTCGTCCATTTGTTCTGTCCAAAAACAGGCTTTTGAATTTCTGCAAGTATCGTAAGCGGCGTACATTTCCGGTCCGAAAAACAAAAACAAGTCCGCGTTGCTTTTTGCACACAAAGCGCCGATTTTGGCGTGTTCTTCGTTGGATTTTTCGCCAAGTTCAAGCATATCACCCAAAACGTAAATCTTTTTACCCTTCCACAAAAGGTCGTCGCAAAAACTTATCGCACTTTCCATTGAATCCGGGTTTGCATTGTAGCAGTCGTGTACCAAAGTATAATTGCCACGGTAAACCTGGCTGCGGCCGAAAATCGTTTTTACAGATTCCAAGCCTTTTTTAATTTCTTCAACACTTAAATGCATATATTCTGCAACAGACAATGCCGCAAGCGCGTTGCTGAAATTGTGTTTGCCCGGTACCGGAAACTTTATGAAAGTTCCGTGATATTCAAAAATCGTGCCGTCCAAACCGCTTGCAGAAACATCTTTTACGGCTTTATTCGATTTTACACCGAAAGTGCAGATTTTGCCTTTAGGAACATCTCGTAAAAAATCAGCAAATTTATCATTTTCAGGCACAAAACCAACGCAGTTTTCTGTAAAACCGGCGAAAATCTGCTTTTTTTCTTCGGCAATCGCCTGCTGGCTGCCCAAAATACCGATATGTGCGTTGCCGATATTTGTAATTACGCCAATTGAAGGCATTAAAACGCCGGCAATTTCCGTAATTTCGTGGCGGCGGTTCATGCCCATTTCAAAAATGCCAACTTCGTGCTCTGGGCGAATTTTAAAAACCGAAAGAGGCAGACCCGTTTCAGAATTCAAATTACCTTCATTGGTAACAACGTTATATTTCTGGCTTAAAACAGAAGCGATGATTTCTTTTGTGGTGGTTTTGCCCGAAGAACCGGTTACGCCGATTTTAATCAAAGACGGAAACTGTTCTACATAGGCTTTTGCCGCCGCCTGCAATGCGGTCATTGTATTTTCAACTGCAACAAAAGCCGCGCCAGATTCGGCGGCAAGGGCACTAAATTCAGCCTGTTTTTGCGGTAAATGGCTTTTTGCAACAAAAATAACAGAAGCACCACTTTTTAACGCAGCCGGAATGTAATCGTGCCCGTCCTGCATTGTGCCGATTAACGGAATGAAAAGCGTATTCTGGTTTACTTTCCGGCTGTCGGTGGCAACATTTGTAAAACATACATCTTTTGCACAGGGCTCAATCACAAGCCCGTTTACAGCTTTTACAAGCAAATCGAATGGCAAAAGTGTTTCTGCTATATTTCTCACAATTTTTCCCTTAAAACAGAAAAAAACTAACAATCTTAAAAGAACTCTTTTTTTTGCAATTTTCAACATAAACTGAATGAATTGCAAAAATTAACTGCTTTTTCAACTTTTAGTTTTTATCTTTATCTTTTATTTCTACACGTATAATATCTTCCGGCGATGCCTTTTCCATCTGAAGATTGTTGGTCGCAATCCATTCAATGCGGTCAGGGCTGGAAAGTTTTGAAATTTCTGCAACAAGGCGTTTATTCTGTTCAATAACTTCGTACTGCCTGCGCTCAATTTCTTTTGTATCATTTTCCAGCTGTGCATATTGTTTTGCCTGCAAAACATTCAGCACAAGCAAAGCCGGTATCGCCAGCGCCAGAATACAAACGAAAACATTTTTTACGTTTATCTTGATTTTTTTTACATCGTCTACACGAACTTTTTCAAAAAAATCTTTTGCAGTCATAATAAAAACCTTTTAATCCCTTTCTTTGCGAATAACCCTCAGCTTTGCGCTGCGTGAAGGTGAATTTTTTGCAATTTCTTCTGGCGTAGGATCAACGGCTTTGCGCGTCAAAAGTTCGGCGCGGCGTTTTCCGCCACAAGTGCATTGCGCCTGTTCCGGCGGACAAATGCATTCTTTTGCAAGGTTTCTGAAATGAACCTTCACAATTCGGTCTTCAAGGGAATGAAAGGTAATTACACCTAATTTTCCACCGACTTTTAATACTTTAAAAGCCGAATCTAAAACTCTTGGCAAACGGTCTAGCTCGTGGTTAACGGCTATGCGCAAAGCCTGAAAAGTTTTAGTTGCCGGATGAATGTTGCCGTGACGATATTGCGCCGGAACAGCTCTGTATATAATATCGGCAAGTTCCTTTGCATTCTCTATTGCACTAACCCGCCGGGCTTCTACAATTGCCCTGGCGATTCTCCGGCTATAACGTTCCTCGCCGTAAGCATAAATCATATCGGCAAGGTCATTTTCGTTTAAGGTTTTAATTAAATCAGCGGCGCTTGTTTCCGCATTTGGCGAAAGGCGCATATCCAGCGGTTCATCATACCGAAAAGAAAAACCTCTTCCTGATTTTTCGTAATGAAACAGTGAAATGCCCAAATCGAATAAAATCAAGTTCGGTTTTTCTTTTTCTTCCGGGTAATTTGCGTAAAAATCGTCAAACCAGCCGGAATAAAACGACATGCGTTCACCAAATGGCGCAAGCCGCATTTTTGCCCGTTCCTGAATTACAGGGTCTGCGTCAATTCCGGTAACTTTCAGCTGAGGGTATCTGGTTAAAAAAGCCTCAGAATGTCCGCCTTCGCCCAAAGTAGAATCGATTAAAAGCGGCGAACTGCCATAATTTTCGTTTTCCGGCGACAGGTATTCCAAACATTCGTTTAAAAGTACCGAAGTATGTGTAATTTCCAAAGGAACTCCATTTTTCAAAAGCAAATTGACGACAAGCCTTCAGCGGCCTGCTGAAAAGAGGATTCTGTCTGTTCAAGATATTTCTGATAACTTGCGTAATCCCACAATTCTATGTACTTGTTAACCCCAAGCACAACGCATTCTTTTGACAAATTAGCATATTCGCGGAGAGACTGAGGAATTGAAATGCGACCAGATTTGTCGAATTCCACTTCCTGGGCGGGTGCTATTAAACGGCGCAAAACCAGACGCGCCTGCGGATTAAATGGAGAAACAGCTTCCATAATTTTTCCAGATAAATTCTTCCATTCTTCAGGCGTAAACAGCCACAAACAGCGGTCCAATGCCTGTGTAAGAATGAGAACATTATCTGTCAACTCTGACCGTAAACGCGTTGGAAAAAGGATACGACCTTTTTCATCCAAAGTGTTACGGTACTCGCCAGTAAGAAGCTTCATCCACTTTTACCTACTTATTCCCACTTTCTCCCACATATTTCCATTTTACCAAATAAAAATATTATGTCAACGCAAAAAATGTTCAAGTTTTTAAGAAAGTATGCCGACAGCACATTTTCGATATATACATATGTATAGGTAGAGTTTTGCAGAAAAATGCATTACCTTTTTAATGCTATTGCACGTAAAATTATGATAAATACTTACAACGAATCTTCGCTGCACCGCGAACTAAAAGAAAAATATGCCGCATTATGCCGCGGGCAAACCGAAGTTGAATACGGCGGTTTTATCTGCGACGTTATAAACGACGAAGTAATTTACGAGATTCAAACTTCAAATATTTCCAAACTGCGCCCCAAAATTGAAAACCTAAGTCAAACCCGGAAAATCTGGATAGTTTTTCCTGTTGCAGAAATTACGGAAATTGTAATAATTGACAAAAACGGCAAAACCATCAGCAAAAGAAAAAGCCCAAAAAAAGAAAACATTTTCTGTATTTACAGGCAAATTACCGGCATTTTAGATTTATTCGGTTGGGAAAATTTTGGCATAAAAGTTTTATTCATAAACCAGCAGCGCATACGCCAAAAAACAGAAGAAGCCGTTCAGCTGGCAAATAAAAGCCGCCGGCACAAACGCGAATGGATTCCACTAGACAAAAAACTGGCAGCAATAAACAACGAAATTGAAATTACAAGCAAAAACGATTTAATAAATTTAGTAAAAAATGAAATTGCGCAAAAAGAAGAATTTTGCCTGAAGGACTTAAAGCAAACCGCAATAAAAGAAAATGCCAGTCTGGTAATCTGGTGCCTGAAAAAACTGAACGCCATTAAACAAACCAAAGTTGCAGGCAAAAGCAAATATTACAGTTTTATACTTTAACGTACCTTTTAAGCACCAGATTTTACAAGCCCCGGATTTATTTTGATTCAAAACTAAATAGAGAAAAAACTTTTATCGTTTCAACATGATTTCGGTGCGGATTTTTTAACAAGCTGTTCTCACCGCTTCCCGTATAAAAAAAACAGACCATATATTTAAAACAAAAAAAACCCGGCGTTAACCGGGCTTTCACTAAGCAATATTTCTATTACCAGTTGTCTGACATTTCGTCTTTGTCACGATTTTCCATTGCGTACAAATCGGTAACAGCACGAAGGTCATCAATATACATATAGTAAGAACCGTATGCTTCAAGCGGATCTGTATCTACGCGGAAACCGCAGATGCGCAATCCAGGATGATCGCCATAACGGGCATTTGCCTGAACGATTCCGTGTACTCCGTCTGGAGAAGGTGGAATAGCAACTGTAAGTTTTTTCCAGCCAGAAAAGTTAAGTGAACCTACATAAAGTTCAAAACTGCTTCCGTAGAAATCCTGAACAAGCAATGTCAATTTATGGTTAACATTTCTACCGCAAACCCACAGTGAAACAGTTTTTGTTACACCTTCAATCGGGATTGGACGTACAGGTTTAATAAAGAAACTTTCATGTCCACGGTGCATAAAATCAACACGAACACCAAGAACTTTATTATCAGTCTGTCCTTCCGGAACACCAGCAGGAAGTGGTTCTTTTGCAAGAGGAGAACCGTCGAAAAGGCGAGCGCTAATAATACCGTCGTCAATCGGCATTGTTACATCCCAGGCAGCTTCACGTTCAAACAAATCAAGAGAAACTTCTCTTAAAGCCTGACGAGCAGCATCAACACCAAGCATTTCTGGATCTGGTTCAACCAAGCTCTGCTGAGCAAAAACGCATGCAGATACAAGCAAGCAAGCTAAAACTGTTAAAATCTTTTTCATTATTTACCAGCTCCTTCATCAAAAACGATTGAATCAAAGTTGTAACCATCGTAAATATCAGCAAATACGTTGGTAAGATATTTCAACTGATCAAAGTAAACTGTAAAAATATCAACTGGTGCTTCAGGATCTGTCCTTACACGGAAACCTACGAAGTAAGCAGTCTTGCTGCCGCCTCTAAGTCTTGAGCGCTGAACCAGCCAACCTGGAATAACCGTTTTAATGTTGCGCCAGCCGTGATATGTAAGCTTTGTCATTGGCAAAGCATGAACACGTCCGTCAGCATCTCTGATAAGGAGGTCGAGGTTGTATCCGTAACCGGCACCCCATACCCAAGTATCGATGTGGTCTACTTTTCCCTGAAGAGGAACATCGTATGGAACGTATTTTCCGTTCGAGTCCTGTTTAGCCGGGAAAATTTCAAACCAGTTATCACCTTTACGGTCATAAGAAATTTCTACACCAAGAACTTTTGCATTAAGACTTGGGTCTTGAAGATACTTAACCGAATTTGGAGCACCTTCAAAATACTGCAATCTAGGATAACCTTCATGAACAAATCTACTAGCTGTAACATGCCATGACCAGTCTTGAGGTTGCTGGTCAAAGTTATCGATCATAATTGATTCGTAGCTTGTTGTGTCTTTGTTTTGACCAAAAACTGGCAAAGCAAACAGCAAACCAACGAGAACCAGACAAACGATTAATCTGCCCTGTTTCATCCAAAACTCCTTTTACTATAATCAGAAAAAGCTCATTACACTTCTTACCGAATTATTATATTATCCCTCTGTTGCTTTGTCAAATAATTTGACTTTAGCACTGTAATCGCAGAAGTGCATTCACAGTTTCAGAGAAACACAATGGTATTATCGTCAAAAACTGAAAAAAACTTGAAGAATAATAAGTTTTTCCCTAAAGTCCGTTAAAAAAAACAGCGAAAAAAAACAATGCGCATTTCCAGTTTTTTATGATTCCTTCAATCCGTGCTTAGCTTTTGCAACGTCTGCCATTCTTTTCAAAGCTTTTCAATCTATTGATTATTTTCAATATACAGCTTATTATACGAGTATCATTTTCTATTTATAGGAGCAAAAAATGACAAGTTATAAAGAACTTGGTCTTGTAAACACAAAAGAAATGTTTGCAAAGGCTGTTAAAGGCGGATACGCCATTCCTGCTTTCAACTTCAACACAATGGAACAGATGCAGGCAATTGTACAGGCTGCAGTAAAAACAAACTCACCAGTTATCATGCAGGTTTCTAAAGGTGCCCGCAACTATGCTAACGGTACAATCCTTCGCTATATGGCACAGGGTGCTGTAGAATATGCAAAAGAACTTGGATGCAAAAATCCGCAGATCGTTCTTCACCTTGACCACGGCGATTCTTTCGAACTTTGCAAAGATTGTATCGACAACGGTTTCTCTTCAGTAATGATTGACGGTTCACACCTTCCATACGAAGAAAACATTGCTCTTACAAAAAAAGTTGTTGAATATGCACACGCACACGACGTTACAGTAGAAGCTGAACTTGGTGTTCTTGCCGGTGTTGAAGACGAAGTTTCTGCTGAACACTCAACATACACAAAACCAGAAGAAGTTGTAGATTTCTCTACACGCACAGGCTGTGACTCTCTGGCTATTTCTATCGGTACATCACACGGTGCATACAAATTCAAACCGGAACAGTGCACACGCAACGCAGCAGGTAAACTGGTTCCACCACCATTAGCATTCGACGTTTTGGAAGCAATCGAAAAACAGCTCCCTGGATTCCCTATCGTTCTCCACGGTTCTTCATCAGTTCCACAGGACGAAGTTGATACAATCAACTCAAACGGCGGTAAATTGCCAGATGCAGTTGGTATTCCAGAAGAACAGCTCCGCAAAGCTTCTAAATCAGCAGTTTGCAAAATCAACATTGACTCAGACTCTCGTCTTGCAATGACAGCTGCTGTTCGCAAATACTTCAACGAACACCCGGATCACTTTGACCCACGCCAGTACCTTAAACCTGCACGCGAAAACATGCAGAAAATGTACGAACACAAAATCATTGAAGTTCTCGGATCTAACGACAAGCTTTAATTTTTGTGCTTTAAGCGCATAAAAAAAGACCGCTGATTTTTCAGCGGTCTTTTTTTGTCTGGTGTTATTTCTGGCTATGCTTCTTTTGCAGATTCTGCCGAAGCTTTTTTGCCGGAACGCTTTGCAATGGATTCATTCATTCGGCTTATTTCAACTTCAATATTTTTTGCAAAACCTGCACAGTTTTTGTTGCCCATAATCTGCATTGTGCTTAAATAAGGCACAAGCCTTTCGTTTACAAGCGAAACAATAGGCTTGTTATAGCTGGAAGCCGAAGCACTCTTGCTTGCGTTTGCCTTTACATAGTCATCATTGGCTTTTGTAAAAGCATCCTGTGCAGTGCGGATTGCACCAATCGCTTCGGCAACACCTTCAAGACCTGCAATATTACCTGCAATTTCTTTTGCCGCAAAATCTTCCAGAAGGCTTTCAATCATGGAAGATTCGCTTGCATAGTTGGCAGTAACAATTCCGGCTTTAGCATATTTATCGTAAATTGCCTTAAGCGGAAGCGACAGTTCCTTTTTTGCCGCAATGGGAAAAACGGCATAGGCACCAAGCACCGCGCCCAAAGTCTTTATGGCTTCGTCGCGTTCGCAGTCCGCCGCGTCCAGCATGGAAAGAGCCCTGTCCTGCAGAATCGCACTCGTAATCTGAGAACTCAGCTCATCCAGTTCCGCCATCAGCCCGCTAAGGAATTCTTCTTTCTGCGCCAGCGCGTCATCCTTATACAGGCGAAGGACTGTGTCCGAAAATCCGTCAATCTCGGTATTGCGAATCTGACTTCTTAATTTCTTCATTACTTTTGTCTCCTTATACAAGTAAGTTTTTGTTATGTTTGCATAAGAAACAACAAAGGATAAGCAAGGTTTCCGCAATATATATAAATAAAAGAAAAAAAGAATAATATTCCATATTTTGCAGAATTTTAGTCATATTTCAAATCCGGATTCCGCATTTTTCTGCAAACTAATTTTTCTAAAAAACAGCTTTCCGCATTTTGCGGAAGCCCAACTTTTTAAAAAAACGCCTTTCCGCATTTTGCGGAAACCCAACTTTTTAAAAAAACGCCTTTCCGCATTTTGCGGAAGCCCAACTTTTTAAAAAACAGCTTTCCGCATTTTGCGGAAACCCAACTTTTTAAAAAAACGCCTTTCCGCATTTTGCGGAAGCCCAACTTTTTTAAAAACAGCTTTCCGCATTTTGAGGAAACCCAACTTTGTGAAAAGCAGTTTTTCGATTATTACGGATATATACTAATTGGATAGTCTAATTTCAAGAATTTTCGAAAAAAAAACCATTGAATATTTATCAATTTTTACATAAATTTGACAACAACTGGAATAATTTTATGTATACTGGAACAATTTTAAAAAATCTCAGAGAAGAAAATGGATACACTTTATTAGACTTGCAAGAGCAAATAGGCATAAAAGAAAGTCTACTCTCAAAAATTGAATCAGGAACCAGACTGCCAACCGATGATTTATTACTTAAATTTTCAGAATTATACAATCTTGATTCCACAGACCTTATAAAGCAGAGAGATAGCGACAAACTTCTTAATGAAGCTTCTTCCTTACAATATCCAGAGGAAACTCTTTTGATAGTGAAAGAAAAAATTGATTCTAAGGAGAACTACCTAACTCAAAATACAAATATTTTAGGTAGCTCTATCCCATTAGAAAGTAGACGTTACATTGGTAGTAAAGCAAAGCTTATAAATTGGATTTTTGAAATAATTGAAAAAGAAACCGAAAATGTAAAAACTGCCGTTGATATTTTTACTGGAACTGGTGTTGTTGCAAAACGAATGCTAAAACTCTATAGCAAAGTTATTGTCAATGACACTTTATATTCAAATCATTATATATACGAAGCTTTTTTTTCTCCTACTACATGGGATAAAGAAAAAATCTTAAAAAAAATAAACTATTACAACTCTTTAGAGGCAAATAGCCTTAAGGAAAATTATTTTTCAGAAAACTTTGGAGATAAATATTTTGAAAATGATTTAGCTAAAAAGATAGGATTTATCCGTCAAGATATTGAAGATTCAAAACCAAATCTGACAGAGAAAGAATACGCTATTTTATTAGCAACCTTGATTTATAACATTGATAAACACGCAAATACCGTTGGGCATTTTGAAGCTTATATAAAAAAACCCATCAAAAAAGCTAATTTTTATATTCGTTTAATCGATGTTCATGAATGTAAGAATATTGAAATTCACCAAGAAGATTCAAATATCCTTGCTGAAAAAATCAAATCTGATTTAGTTTATATCGATCCTCCTTATAACTCCAGACAATATTGCCGATTTTACCATGTTTATGAAACATTAGTTAAATGGAATAAACCTGTTCTTCGCGGTGTCGCAATGAAACCCCCAGTAGAAAATATGAGCAAATATTGTACTGTATCTGCTCCATCAGCATTCGCTGATTTAATAGAGAAATTAGATACAAAATACCTAGTAGTATCTTATAACAATACTTACAACTCAAAAAGTGGAAGTTCCAAGAATAAAATCACATTAGATGAAATTGAAGAAATTTTGAATAGAAAAGGAGAAACAAAAGTATTTTCAAAAGATTACAGATTCTTTAACGCCGGAAAAACAGATTTAAACAATCATCAGGAACTGCTATTTATTACTAAAGTAAAAAAATGAAAAAAGAAACAGTTATAAGATCTCCAATGTTTTATACTGGAGACAAATACAAGTTAATTAATGAAATGAAACTCTATTTTCCTCAGAATATTAATAAGTTTATTGAACCATTTGTAGGTGGCGGGTCTGTTTTTTTAAATATAGAAGCAAAAATTTTTCTCGAAAATGATATTGATGCCAATATTATGTCATTGCATTCTTTCTTATCATCCTTTACAGATATTAATGAATTAGAAAAAAAACTCTTTAAAGAAATAAGTAATTATAATCTATCATGCTCCTTCATTGAAAATTCTGTTCCACAGGATTTAAGAAATCAATTTAAAAAAACTTATTTTGCAAAATATAATAAAACATTCTTTGATAAAATGAAAAAGGATTATAATAACGGAACCAAAAAGGATTCTGTTATCTTGTACTTATTGTTAATATATGGGTTCAACCGAATGCTCCGATTTAACAAAGAAGGTAAATATAATGTTCCCGTTGGAAATGTTGACTATAATAAAAACGTTCATGATGCTTTGGAAAACTATATAACACTTGTTAATAAAAAAAATATTGTATGGAGTAATGAAGATTTTTCTTTATTTTTAAGTTCAATTGAATTTGAAAATAATGATTTCGTATATCTCGATCCACCATATTTAATTACAGCAAGCGAATATAACAAGTTATGGAATCAGGAAGATGATATCAAAATGCTATCTTTACTTGATGATTTCACTAAGAGAAAAATTAAATTTGCGATGTCGAATGTAGTAAGCTACAAAGGAAAAGAGAATACGAGATTACTTGAATGGGCAAAAAAATATAATGTATATCCAATAAAAAGTAATTACATAAATTATCATGACAACAGCATAAAATCCTTTAAGGAGGTTTTAATAACAAATTATGAATCAAACTAGAGAAAGAAATGCAGAATATAAACCATTGCTCTATACGACAACTGTAAGAAACCCTGAACGAATTAAACTTAATTTGTTTATTTTAAAGAAATATGACGGAAAAATTCTTACAGATGAGTTAGCAACTGAAATAGTCGGTGAATTAATTCGATACGGATTATATAGACCTATGAAAGTTCCGAAAAATATAGCTGAAATCTGGAAGCAAACTCCCAAAGGAGAATTTGCCGTCTCTCTTATTTCAAAAAAAGATGCAAAAAAAATACAAATCGACAATCCGCAAAAACATAAAGAAGCAGGTTTCGCTTGGGGATATCCTTCCAGATTTGCCACAATTTTTGATTTAGCAAAAGAATTTGGTTTTGTATATTTTATGACGGGTAAAAAAATTGAATTTTCAGAGCTCGGAAATATTCTTGTAGATATAGTTAAAGTAACAGAAGAAAATAGTTTACTTACAGTAGAATTCAATCAACCAGAACGAGAACAGAATGTTTTTCTTCAATCTTTAGCACGGTCACAAAGATCAAATCCGTTTGTAAAAGTTTTAAATGACAACATTCCTCTTCTTTTATTATTACAAACAATTCGGTTGATTAATTTTGACAATGGCAAAGGAATTTCCAGAAGAGAACTACCTTTATTATTGTTTTGGAAAGATAACAATGCAGCAAATCTCTTCCTAAGAATTAAGCAATTACGTGAAGATTATGGTTTTACACCAAGTGATGAAGTAATATCAGATATTTGTTTGAACGAAATCATGGGTGGAAATTTTAAGAAATTCAAAACAGATTCTTTGATGACTGATTATACGGATGAATTTATTCGTAAAATGCGTATGTCAGGACTTATTTCGTTACGTGGTGCCGGTCGTTTCATTGATATAAATCATAATGAAGATAAAAAAGTAGATTACATTCTTGAGGAATATGGCGATTACGAACATTACACAGATGAATATGAATATTTTAAATATATGTCATCTATAGACAAAAACCTTATTTCACTTGAAGCAGAAACTGTATCAACAAAACAAACCAATGATTTACTTTCTGAATGGACAAAAACATATAATTGGGATTCTATAAAACAGGAACTAAAAAATCTCTCTACAAGAAAACCCTCAAAAGATGATATTCTTAAATTCTTGTCAGCCCCCGTTCGCTTGGAATTCTTAACAGCTCTAGCTATCAAATCAAAACTTCCAAATATTACTGTAAAACCAAATTATTCTTGTGATGATACAGGGCTTCCGACTTCTACTGCTGGCGGTAATAAAGGCGATATAGAATGCTATGAAGAAAATAAAGGTATTCTTGTAGAAGTAACAATGGCAGAAGGTCGAACCCAAACAATGATGGAAATATGGCCGATAGAAAGGCACCTAGAAACTTTTATTCAAGATCATAAAATTGATTCTCAAGTTATTTTTACTGCACCTTCAATTTACCCTGATTCTAAGCGTCAGATCGAGTACGTAAAATTTACAAAAAAATTGATTATCAGAGACTATTCTATAGAAGGATTTGTAGAGTATCTTGAAAATACTGACAAATTATATAAAGCATGCTAAGACTAGACAAAACCTTCAAAATTAATCTTGAGAGCGTTGCCTATAACTGGTCGAAAAAGGTGTTCCCTGCATAATTTATAAAAATCCGGCATTCGAGTGACTATTAAAACAATTTAAAACATGCCGTAATAATTGCAAAAGCTCTTGGCGTTACTGTTGAATATCTTGTAACGGGAAACTCGGAAAACGGTGCAGGTTCTGCAAAACCCGTTTCGCGCGAGGCAAACTTTATTGCAGAAACCTTCGACAGGCTTTCGGAAAATGACAGGAAATCGGTTCTGGCACTTGTTAAGGAAATGAAATCGCACAATCAATAGCAGGATTTTGCATTTTTCAGCCTGCTTTTGCCGCATTCACTCAAACCCTATATTTTGTCCGATATTTTGTCCGATTACCGAATTAGAGAAAAAAAAGCCGAAACTGTTATGCGCTGCAAGGCGGATAACAGTTTCGGCTTGATGTATGAAAAAAACAAACTAAAGCAAAGATGCTATATCTTTTAGCGATTCCGATGACTGGGAAACATTGCTGGTGCTTTGACTGAAACTTTCAATGTTGCCGGCAATCTGCTTCATTGTTACCAAAATCTGCTGGCTTGCCGCCGTCATCTGGTAAATGTAGTCATTCATGTCAAGCGATGCCGTTGCCGTAGCTTCGGAAGATGATTTTATGCTGGAAAAACGCTGTTCAAGTTCCTTTGCATTCTGATAGCCGGAATTGATTTTTTCACTGCCCTGCTTGCTTGCTGCAATAAGCTGGTCTGCCGACTTCTGCACTTCTGCAATATGCTGCTTTACTTCAAGCGAGCTGTCGATAATGTTGTCCGAAAGCCGCCTTACTTCCGTTGCCACGATATGGAAATTTGCACCGGCAGGACCAGCCGCGCTTGCTTCAAGTTCTGCATTAAAGGCTATTATTTTTGCCTGTGCCGCAACATCCGTAATAAGGGTTACTATATCCCAGATGTTTGCAACCTTGCTGCACAAATCTTTTATGCCTTCTATTGTCTGCAAGTTGCATTCTGTTATTTCCATCAGGTCCTTTACGTTCTGCTGCAAATATTCAATGCCGCTGGTAACGTCATCCCGCGATTTATTTGCAAGCCCCGTAACGTCAGAAAGTTTCTGCTGAATGTTACAGCTTAAATTGTTGTTGTCTTCTACCGTAGCAACAATTTCCTTTACGGCTGCGCTCTGTTCCTGTCCGCTTGCCGCAGAATCTTTTGCCGCATCTGCAAGTGTCTGGGTCTGTTCGTACAGATGGTGTTTAAGGGTCTGGTCGCGTTTCTGCATGGAGTTTGCCAGCATGGTGTAGCACAAAACGCAGGTTGCGCCGGTCATTATAAAGGCAATGGCGCAGTAAACGGAAAATTTTATCATCGGGCTGGCGGCAGGGTTTTTCAGCATTCCGATTGGAACGCTCATAAAGCTTGTTATGCTTAAAAGAATGCACGCAAAAACAGACACATTCAGCGTAGAATTTATTTTTGTGTTCAGTTCCCTAACGCCGGCTTTTATCAGCATGTCTGCCATGCGTCCCATTTTCACCTTGTAAATGGTCAGCGTATAGCCCAAAAAACCTACGGCTATTCCCTGCAGCAGCATAATTACAAAAACCACGGCATCAAATTCAATTTTGCCGGTAATGCTTTCTATTATGTTGGTGCCGCCTACGCCAACAAAAAAGCCCAGGGCGTAAATACAGGCAACAGGCATATTGAATTTGTTATAGCTTTCCTGTGCTTTTGCAAAATCATTTGCTTTTAGTGCCTGTTCAAAATGCCTGATTATTTTCTTTTGAATTACGCCCACGATGGCGCAAAGTGTTATCGTTAAGCCAACGGCTGTTCCGCAGCCTAAAGGAATTTGTACCGGATCCTGATAAATGAATACGTAATGAAAAATACGAAGAAAAAACACGCCGTAAAAAGAAATGCAGACAAGATATGTCATAAAGTAAGTAAATAAACTCATACTTCTAATATCGCACGTTTTTTACAGTATGGAAACAAAAAAAAAGAAGGTCAGAACCAGCCGCAAGCCGGTTCTGTTTGTTTTATGCAACTGCCGCTGGTAAAACCGCATATTAGCGGGCGCAAGTGCGCAGTTTGCAGGGCAAACTGCATATTCGCAGGCAGCGACTGGGGTTTTATGCAATTGCTGTCGGTGCAGGCATATATCTGCAATGCAGCCGGCAGAAAGTGCATTAACGGATTACAGCTGCTTTGCCAGATTTTCTACCGTTTCCAGCGGCAAATCCACAGCCTGGGCTATCTGTTCGTTGGTAAGAACCTTCATGGCAAGCAGGTTTCTGGCGTTTGCAAGTTTATTTTTTTGTTCGCCTTTACTTATACCTTCAGCCAAGCCTTCTACTCTGCCCTTGCGGATGGCATCGTGTTCTGCAAGGCTCCACGAAAGGTATGCGTTTTTAATTACTTCGTTTCCTATCTTTATTTCTACCATCTTCTGTAACCTCCGGGTAAAGTCTGTTTCGGCTTTGCCGCATTCTATATACTTTAAAAAGCCTTTAAGCTCGCTGCTCTGGGCGTTCTGGTATGCCCTGCAGTTGAATACGTACAGCGTCGCTTCGTCGTTCAGCCGTATGCTGCCGTCTTCCCTGCATTTACGTTCCACAGTATAGCACGGAATGCCCTTTTTGAAAGGGTCGTAGCGGCAGAGGAATATTATTATGCTTTCTTTCAGTTCTTCGTAGTTCTGTCCGCGCATCAGGGCAACTACGTCCAGCATGCTCTGGTAAAACCGCGTGCGCTTGCCGATGTTCGGCTCGGTTGCGTTCTGAATTTCCACATCGTACACGCGCTTTCCGCCTTCCACATAAACGTCGTAGCGCACGCCCTTTGTGGTGTAAAAGGGCGCTATGATTTTCTGCACTTCCGGGTATTCCAGCCGGTCTATTTTTATGCCCAGCAGAATCTCCAGCACCGTCCTGCAGATTTCCCTGTCCTGCATTATCTGCCCGAACATAAAGTCGTCGTAAAAAGCCAGTTCTTCAAATGGTTTCATCATTTTCTCCAAAGATAAAGTGCCGCGCCGCAAACATAAGGAAATTTTATTTTGCTGCGGCGCAAACTGTGTTCATCTTTTAATACGCATAAAAAAAATTTTTTGACACTTTTTGAAGAAAAAATATGAAAAAAATTTTGTGGTTTCTGATTGTGTACGTGGAAAATTAAATACCGGCAAACATGGCAGACAGCACAGCCTAATATTTGTATAGC
>JAKSTR010000202.1 GCA_024402495.1 Treponemataceae bacterium | reverse complement strand
AGGAGATACGAGAAAAAGATGACTACTAAAGACCTTTTTAAAGAACGCATGAAAGTGCGCAAGGAAAACCCTATCCGTGCAACTGTTTTGGGCTTGATTATTGATACCGTGCAGAAAAATATTCGCGAACTGAACCGCGAAGAAACACCGGCTGACATTGCGCAGGCTGCAAAAAAAATGTACGAACAGACTTTGGCTACCCGTGCCGAATACGAAAAAGGCGGCGCCGATACAGCCGAGCTTGATGCCCAGCTTGCAGTTTTGAAGGAATTTGTTCCCGAAACTTTGAGCCCGGAAGCTATGGAAAAGGCTGTTAAAGAACTTATTGATTCTTTGCCGGCTGAAGAACGCAACCTGAAAACCATTATGCCAAAATTGAAATCGATTGAAGGCATGGACATGAAAGCTGCAAAATCAATTGTTGAAAAACTTTTGTAGGATTTTGTTTTTTTGGCAGATGCTGCAATTTCTGCAAAGGAATACTGAAAAATTCAGGAATGCCGGGCAAAAAGATGCCGGCGGCAGGATTTTTAATATTTCTTTGCAGCAAAAAGCACAAAATTGATTATTGCAAACAATTTTGCTTGTAAAATTATTTTTTTGGTTTATAATTACTTTATTCTTTATTTAAGGTTTGGATATGGCGAAAATTTTAGTCTGTGACGACGCAGCTTTTATGAGAAAATCAATTGCTTTAATTCTTAAAGAAGGCGAACATGATGTTGTCGGTGAAGCAGAAGACGGCGATGTAGCTGTTGCAATGTATAAAAAAACAAAACCGGATATTGTTCTTTTAGATATTACCATGCCGGGAAAAGACGGTTTGCAGGCTTTAAAAGAAATTCTTACCAGCGACCCGAATGCAAAGGTTATCATGTGTTCGGCAATGGGTAATCAGGAAAATGTTGTTGAAGCTATCCGTTCCGGTGCAAAAGATTTTATTCTTAAACCGCCGACACCACAAAAACTGCTTGAAGTTGTTGAAAAATACGTATAACTTGCAAAAAGCACTTC
>JAKSTR010000201.1 GCA_024402495.1 Treponemataceae bacterium | reverse complement strand
CTATTTATATACAAATTTTTTTGCAATATTAAGCACGGCTTTAACCGGGGCAGGGGTCAAAGTTTTATCAGCCTGCTTTAGCATCTGGCGTATCTGTATTTTTTGCGGACAGTGACTTTCGCACTTGCCGCAGCCAATGCACTGGTTTGGCAGGCTGGAATCTTTACGTAGACCGACAACCTGGCTGTATTCAAACCGGGCTTTCCATTTTCCAATCAGCGCACTTTGATTGAGATAATAAAATGCACTTGGAATATCAACTTTTTTAGGACACGGCATACAGTAATTGCAGGCGGTACAGCCAACAATCATGTTTTCGTTTATTGCCGCCTTAATTTCTTCAATCATCTTAAAATCGGCTTCCGTAAAAGCATCAACCTTAACATCGCTTGCAGCCCTTACGTTTTCTTCAAGCATTTCAATGCTGTTCATGCCGGAAAGCACAACGCTAACTTCCTTCTGGTTCCAAAGCCAGCGGAAAGCCCATTCTGCCGGGCTGCGTTTTACAGGATTTGCTTCAATTGCGGCAAGCGCCTTTTGCGGAAGCATGTTTACAAGCTTTCCGCCTCTAAGCGGTTCCATAATTATTACGGGAATGCCTTTCTGGTGCGCCGCCAGAAGACCTTTTTTACCAGCCTGCGTATGTTCATCAAGATAATTGTACTGAATCTGGCAGAAATCCCAGTCGTAGGCTTCCAGAACTTTAAGGAACATTTCGGTATTGCCGTGGAAAGAAAAACCAATCTGCTTAATCTGTCCGCTTGCCTTTTTTTCGTTAATCCAGTTTTCAATTCCCAGCTTTTTAATGTTTTCCCAGCCCGCAACATCGGTAAACATGTGCATAAGATAATAGTCAATGTGGTCGGTGTTAAGGCGTTTCAGTTCTTCTTCAAAAATCTTGTTAACCTGATCAAGGTTTTTAATGATGTATTGGGGCAGCTTGGTTGCAATGTACATTTTTTCGCGAATCTGCGGATTGCGCTGAATGATTTTTCCAAGCGCTTCCTCGCTGCCGGGGTAAACGTAAGCCGTATCAAAATAATTTACGCCAAGTTCAATAGCACGAAGAATTTCTTTTTCGGC
>JAKSTR010000200.1 GCA_024402495.1 Treponemataceae bacterium | reverse complement strand
ATGAAAATTATTTCAAGCGAAAATGCTATAAATGCGCCGGTATTTGTCTGGGGCGAAGAAAAATCTCACGACCAGTCTGCAGAACAGCTTTTTGAAGCTGTAAAAAAGTTAACCGGCAAACCGTTTTCAATTGCTTCTTTCAGCGTAACGGACTGGAACGGCCAGTTTTCGCCATGGAAAGCGCCTGCCGTTTTTGGCAATGAAGGTTTTGCCGGAAATGCAGGCGAAACTTTGAAATATCTGGAAATCCAAATTCTTCCGGAAATAAAAAAAACATTCTCTAAAAGCAAAATCTTTCTTGCAGGTTATTCCCTTGCCGGTCTGTTTTCTCTTTGGGCGCTTTACGAATCTGCCGCTTTCAACGGCGCCGTCTGCTGTTCTTCATCCCTGTGGTTTCCCGGCTGGGACGAATATGCAGCCACGCACGAAATAAAAAACTCTGCCAGCATTTACATGAGTCTTGGAAACCGTGAAGAAAAAACGCGGAACAAGGTTATGGCATCAGTTGGCGCACAGACAGAAAAGCAGAAAGCTTTGCTCGTCGGCAGTTCCAAAGTAGAACGTTTTGTTTTTGAATGGAACGAAGGCGGGCATTTTTCGGAACCTCTTTTAAGGCTTGCAAAAGGAATTGCAGGTATTTTGAATGTTTAATCAGATTTTGTTCGTACAAACATTCATGCAGCAGGGAAGGGTGCGCTAAAGGGCAGAAAACATGCGGTATTTTTCATTCCGCTAAAAAAAATTAAATATTTTGAAAAAAATGTTTGACAGATGCGAATTTATGCCTTAATCTGAATACATAAAATAATTCTAAGGAGGCCGTAATTGGCTAAAGTAGAACTCAAAGGCATCGGAAAAGTTTACGATGGCAACGTTCGTGCTGTAGACAACGCTAATATCGTTGTTGAAGACCGCGAATTCGTTGTTTTCGTAGGACCTTCTGGTTGTGGTAAGTCTACAACCCTGCGTATGATTGCAGGTCTTGAAGACATTAGTGAGGGTGAACTCTACATCGATGGTGAATTGATGAATGATGTTCCACCAAAAGATCGTAACATTGCAATGGTATTCCAGAACTATGCTTTGTATCCTCATATGACTGTATATGATAACA
>JAKSTR010000020.1 GCA_024402495.1 Treponemataceae bacterium | reverse complement strand
GGCATATTGCCCAAAAGCAGATTCCGAAGCAAGTTCGGAATGACAAAAATTCGGAATATCATTCTGCCATGCTGAATTTAGTTCAGCATCCGATTAAGTATCCAAAAACAGTTTCCGAATCTGTTACTGAATGCCACTTGTTCATTCAGGGATGACAAATATTTCTAACTCGATGTTCACGGTAAAAAACAAATAAAAGAGGTTAAAACATGCCACTGGTACAAGTAAATATGATTAAAGGAAAATCTAGCGAATATAAAAAAACGGTTTTGGACTGCATTCATTATGGATTGATGGAATCAATTGGAATTGAAGACTGGGACAGGTTCCAGAGAATCGTAGAAATTCCAAGGGAAGATTTTGAAACTGCACCGGAAAAGACAGATGACTTTATGATTATTGAATTAACCCTGTTTCCGGGTAGAACAAAGGAACAGAAAGGAAAAGCCATAAAAAATATTACTTCAAGATTAGCGGATAGTTTGAAAATTGCGCCTGCGGACGTGTTTATTGTGATAAATGAACCTCCGCTTGAAAACTGGGGAATGGGCGGAATGCAGAAAGGGTAAAGTAATGACGCAACCAAACATAACAAAAATCCATAATATTTGACATTTTCAGTTGGTGGTAATTGCGAATCTTAAAAGCTATAATTAGCTGAAATTCAATTGAAGCAAAAATACAGGCTGCGTGAAGCATTCTTCTTTAAAACGTGCTGCAAGGCAATTGCAAAAGCTGGTGAATAATGACAGTAACAAGTTCAGATTTTGAAAATAACCAAATGATTCCGAAACGGCACACAGGTTTTGGCGATGATTTGTCGCCGGAGCTTGTATTAAAGGATATGCCGGAAGAAACGGTTTCGGTTGCAATTATAATGGACGACCTTGATGTTCCTTTTGTCCGGGAGTTTCCTCACTGGATTATCTGGAACATTCCGCCGGTATCAGTGATTCCTCAAGGTATTCCAAAAGGAAAGGCAATAAATACTCCATTCAGCGCGTTTCAGGGAAAAGCATGGGGAAAACACGTTTACAGAGGTCCCAAACAGCCGCCGTTCATTCGCAAAGCTCACCGGTACCGTTTTTCCGTGTTTGCATTAGATACAATGCTCGGCATATCGTCAGATGCAGGCAAAGCCCGGTTGCTTAAGGCAATGTCCGGTCATGTGCTGGCAAAAACTGAAATATCGGGCATTTACGAACCTTCCTGATTAGCCCCAATGTTGAATTTTCGTCATGCGTGAATTGCGGTTGTCACATTCTGTCATGCTGAACTTGTTTCAGCATCTAACATAACACCTGGAACTTGTTATCCTTAGGCAGCTGCGCCCAGCATCCGATTTGTTGTCTAAAAGCAGATTCCGAAACAAGTTCGGAATGACAAAAATTCGGAATATCATTTTGTCATGCGTGAATTGCGGTTGCCCAAATATTCTGTCATGCTGAACTCGTTAGCCTTCGGCAGCTACGCACAGCATTCGATTTGTTGTCTAAAAGCAGATTCCGAAACAAGTTCGGAATGACAAAAATTCGGAATATCATTTTGTCATGCGTGAATTGCGGTTGCAAAAACATTTTGTCATGCTGAACTCGTTAGCCTTCGGCAGCTGCGCCCAGCATCCGATTTGTTATCTAAAAGCAGATTCCGAAACAAGTTCGGAATGACCAAAAATCGGAATATCATTCTGTCATGCGTGAATTGCGGTTGTCACATTCTGTCATGCTGAACTCGTTTCAGCATCTGACACAGAAAATATTATTTTTTTCCCGTTAAAAAAGGCAGGTAAAAATTTTTCGGCATATTTTTACCTGACTTTTTTGTCCGCAAATTTCTTCTTCAAAACTTCTAAAAAAACTTGACAATTTGCAGGAATATTTTAATATAAATTAGATACTAGTATACAAGTATACTACTTTTAGGAAGCATGATGCAGAAACAGGATTTACGCGCACCAAAAGACGCATTGGAAAAACGTGCAGGTTTTTACCTTTATAAAAATTTAGAGATTCAGGCTACGCAATTTCTGGACGGCGGCAGACGCCAGGAAATTTATTTGAACGACGGGCGCATTGCCAACGCTGCAAAATTGAACGGCAATATCAGCGACGAAAACATGCGGAAAATGCTTATAAAAACCGCAGATTTTAAAAATCTGGTTTTCAGCATCGGCGTAAGCATTTCTTCAAATAATTCCGGCGATGTTTTCAATTTCAAAATGATTCACTACGGCAAAACAGACCCGTATAACAGCGGTACAAAAATAAGCGCCGACATCAGCGCAAACGGCGTAGAACAGATTATTCTGCTTAATCAGGTTGAATGGTCTGCGGACGACGACGTAATCGGTCAGTTTGCAATCACTTTTCCGCCAAATCAGGATTTTGCAAAAATTTCAGTTCGCCTGTATTTGCAGAACGGCTTTACCGTCCCGGCAGAAGAACCTGACGAAGTTCTGGATGCGAACAGCCCGACTTATTCCAAAATGATAGAAAATTCCCTTGTAAACTTGGGCAATACGGCGCGCTTTAAAAAAGCCGTTGCAAAAGCACAGGCGGGCGAAGACGTGACAATCGCATATATCGGCGGTTCAATTACACAGGGCGCCGGTGCCGTGCCAATCAATACCGAATGCTACGCATATCAGTCTTATCTGGGTTTTGTAAAACTTTTTGCAAAAAACCCGGATAAAATGCACTTTGTAAAAGCCGGCGCGGGCGGCACCTGTTCGGAACTGGGCTGCGTGCGCTACGAAAACGACGTTACCCAAAACGGCGCAATTTTGCCGGATGTGGTAATTGTAGAATACGCCGTAAACGACGAAGGCGACGAAACAAAAGGCGAATGTTACGAAGGTCTTGTGCGCCATATATGGAACAGCCCCAGCAAACCGGCAGTAATTCTGCTTTTTTCGGTTTTTGCAGACAATTATACCTTGCAGGACAGATTCATACCTTTTGGAAACCTTTGCAGCCTGCCGATGGTAAGCCTTAAAAACGCGGTCTGCGACCAGTTTGAAAAAACAGCCGCAACCGGGCGCGTAATCAGCCGCCAGCTTTATTACTACGATATTTTTCATCCGTCTAACGCCGGTCACCGGGTAATGGCGGACTGTCTTATAAATTACTTTAAGAATGCGGCGGCTTCTGAATGCGCAGAAGACTTGCCGGATCTGCCGGTTTATAAAACCGACGAATTTGAAAAAGTTCAGATGTTTGACCGCAGAAACGCGGAAAAGTTTGTGGAAGACTTGCAGACCGGCGATTTTACCCATACCGATACCGATTTGCAGTGCGTTGAGCGCAATCTTGACCGCAAAAGGTCGCCAATGTTCCCTGACAACTGGCAGTTTAATTCCAGCTGCAAAAATGCAAAACCGTTCAGCTTTAAAATAAACTGCGCGCTGCTTTTGCTTGTAATGAAAGATTCTGCAAGTGCCGCGTCGGCAAAAGCAAACGTTTTTGTAGACGGAAAACTGGTGCGCACTTTAGACCCGCGAGAAATCGGCTGGACGCACTGCAACGCGCTGGTAATCATCCGCGAAAAACAAGCCGCAAGCCATAACGTGCAGATTGTGCCGGTGGGCGAAGGCGAAAAAAACGAATTTACGATTTTGGGTTTTGGAAAGGTATAAAAAATGGAAAACTTTATTCTTGCAGACGCAAACGGCGCGGCAGATTTTGTAATTGAAAAAGAAGCTTTTAGCGGCGTAAAAAAAATTGCCGGCATCGTACAAAACGACCTTTTTCTGGTAAGCGGCAAAAAAAGCACTTTAGTTGAAGTTGAAGAAAACCCGGCGGTAAACAGACCCTGCGTTTTTGTAGCAACTTTGGGCAAAAGCAGAATATTAGAAAATTTGCAAAGCCAGAATAAAATAAACGTTCAGCAGCTTGCCGGCAAAAACGAATGTTACGGCTGGTTTTTGGTAAACGACCTGTTTGGCAACGGCACAAAAAAAACAAGTTTAGTAATTGCCGGCAGCGACAAGCGCGGTACGATTTACGGTCTGTTCAAAATTTCAAAACTGATGAAAGTTTCGCCCTATGTAAACTGGGCAAAAATAATGCCGCCAAAAAGCCAGACCGTGCAAATTACGGACGGCGATTTGGAAATTTCGGCACCGCCAGCCGTAAAATACCGCGGCTTTTTCATTAACGACGAATGGCCTGCTTTTGGCACCTGGGCAACCAGAAATTTTGGCGGCGTAAATGCAAAGCTTTATGCCGGTGTTTTCGAGCTTTTGCTTCGTTTTAAGGGCAACTATCTGTGGCCTGCAATGTGGGCAAGCTGCTTTGCCTGCGATGGTCCGGGGCTGGAAAGCGCAGAACTTGCAGACGAACTGGGCGTGGTAATGGGGCTTTCGCATCACGAACCATGCCTGCGCCACGGCGAAGAATACAGCCACGTGCGCGGAAAAGATTCGATTTATGGCGATGCATGGAATTTCTGGACGAACAAAGAGGGCATTACCCGGTTTTGGGAAGACGGGCTGAAACGCAACGGGCATCTGGAAAACGTGATTACGATAGGTATGCGCGGCGAACGCGATTCTACAATTTTGCAGAACGCCACGCTGAAAGACAACATAGACCTTTTGAAAGACGTAATTAAAACCCAGCACCGGCTTATAAAAGAAAACGTAAACGCCAACCTTGCAAAAGTTCCGCGCATGCTGGCACTTTATAAAGAAGTTGAACCGTTCTTTTACGGCGACGAAAACACCGAAGGCTTAAAAGAATGGGCGGAACTTGATGACGTTATTTTAATGCTCTGCGACGATAACCACGGCTATCTGCGCACCCTGCCCGATGAAAAAATGCGCGCCCATCCCGGCGGCTACGGCATGTATTATCATTTTGACTACCACGGCGACCCGGTAAGCTACGAATGGACAAATTCCACCGATATTACGGAAGTCTGGGAACAGATGACCACTGCCTACGAATACGGAATCAGGGATTTGTGGATTGTAAACGTGGGCGATTTGGGCTTGCAGGAATTTCCGCTGAATTTCTTTATGGATCTGGCGTTTGACTACAAGGACTGGGGCTTGAACGGCAGCAAAATCGGCAAAAACGTAAAAGAAAGCTATACAAAAAACTGGGTAAATTTCAATTTTGCCCACTATCTTAACGAAGAAAGCCGGAACCTGCTTTGCGGCGTGCTTAACCGTTATACCAAATTAAGCCACAACCGCCGCCCGGAACATTTAAGCGCCGAAATTTTCAGCCCGTGCCATTTTAACGAAACGGAACGCCTGCTGCGTGCATGGCAAAAGATAGAAAGCGATTTGGATAAAGTCTGCGGCAATTTGTCGGCAAACTGCCCAGATGCCGATTTCTTTAAGTTTCTGGTAACTTATAACGTGCTTGCTACGGCAAACCTGCACAAAATATGGCTTTATACAGGCTTAAATCATTATTTTGCAAGCCGCGGTTTAATAATAGCAAACCAGATGGCGCAAAAAGCAGAAGAATGCATGGAACGCGATTCTGTTCTGGCAAAAGATTTGGACAGCGCCCAGAACGGAATGTGGTACGGTTTCAGCCACGCCAAGCATATTGGTTTTAAGCACTGGAACAGCGAAGAGCGCCAGAACCCGGTTTTGCACAAAGTATTGCCAAATGCAGACCCCATGCTGGTTTGCGGCATTGCCGATAAGTGCGACTATACTCAGGGCGGCGACTGGACGGCTAAAACCCTGGTTCTGGACATGCAGAAAAAAGGCGGCGTTTATGCAGGCGATTTTTATCTGGCGTGCTGCGGCAACGGCGAAACTGCGTACCAGATTGAGTGGAACGATAAAAACATTTTTATAGAAGAAAATGCCGGCGGCAAAATTTGCGGCGCGCTGAATGCAGAAACCAGCCTTAAAGTTTTTACCGTAACCTGCAGCGCAGAAAATGCAGAAAAATATCTGGTCAGCGGCAATGTACCGCAGATTTGCGTAACAGGTCCGGAAGGCAAGCCCAAAATTGCGCTTAACTTTGCGCCGCCACTGTACGCGGTACAAAACGCCGAAGATTTTTCTGCAATTCACAATTGCGGCGAAGCAAAGGCAATGCAAATTGCAGGTCTTGGCCGCGACAGCGACGGCATAAAATTTGCGCCGCTTACCACAGATTTTTCTGCACTGGCGGAACAAAGCCGCCCGTATGCTGAATACACTTTCAGTTTTGCCCAAAACGAAGAAAACGGAGTTTTGCAGTTTTATCTTCTGCCTACAAACCCGTTCATCAGCGGGCAAAATCTTCAGCTTTGCTACAGCGTAAACGGCGGCGCAATGCAAAAATGCAATATTCTGCCGGAAGTTTATGTTGTAGGGCATACCGAAGAATGGTGCGAAGGCGTAATGAACCACGTGCGAATCGTGCAGGTGAATGCGGCGCTTAAAAAAGGAGAAAACAAAGTGCGTTTTTATGCATCAAGTCCGGGGCTTGTACTGGAAAAAATTGTTGCAGCCAAAAGCGCCGGAATTATTCCTTCTTCGTATTACGGCGCACAGACCGAATTGCAGAAAGAACAGTTTTTTCAATTGAAAGCTGAAATGAACGCTGAAAAATAAGGAAACGATTTTTTTAGATTCGTCATTCTGAACCTGTTTCGGAATTTGATTTTAAGGACAAATATGGTGCCGTGCTTTGCCACCAAAGGCTGGCAGTTCTGGCATGACATTTTTTGAGGAGATAAAAAACATGAATATGACTTTTCGCTGGTACGGCGAAGGCAACGACAGCGTAACGCTGGAACAAATCCGGCAGATTCCCGGTGTAAAGGGCATTGTCTGGGCTTTGCACAACAAACAGCCGGGCGAAGTTTGGCAAAAAGAAGAAATTGCAGAAGTGAAAAAGTCGCTGGATAAATACGGCTTTCACATGGACGTAGTTGAATCGCTGAACGTGCACGACGATATAAAAATCGGTTTGCCAAGCCGCGACAAATATATTGAAAATTACAAGGAAAGCCTGCGTAACTTAAAGGAATTCGGTGTAAAAGTTGTCTGCTATAACTTTATGCCGGTTTTCGACTGGACACGCACCGATTTGTTTCATCCGCTGCCGGACGGTTCTACCGCGCTTTACTACGACAAAAGCATGATTAAAGACGACCCGGAAGAAATGGCGCAGTATATTCTGGAAAACTGCAAGGGCTATACAATGCCGGGCTGGGAACCGGAGCGCATGAGTACCCTTAAGGAACTTTTTGCAAAATATGCAGACGTTACAAAAGAAAAGCTTTGGGCAAACTTAAAGTATTTCCTTGAAGCAATCATGCCGACCTGCGAGGAATGCGATATAAAAATGGCAATCCATCAGGACGATCCGCCGTGGGATATTTTCGGCTTGCCGCGCCTTCTGGTAGACGAACCTTCAATTGACTATTTTTTGAAAATGGTAGACAACCCGTACAACTGCCTTACCCTGTGTTCAGGCTCGTTAAGTTCAAACCAGAAAAATAATGTTGCCCAAATCGTGCGCAAACACTGCGACCGCATTGCGTTTGCCCATATCCGCAACGTAAAGCACGACGATAAAGGCAATTTCAGCGAAGCTTCACACCGCGACTGCGACGGCGATACCGGCGTGCTGGAAATTGTACGTGCCTACCACGACTGCGGTTTTACAGGCTATGTGCGCCCGGATCACGGCCGCCATATTTGGGGCGAAAAATGCCGCCCGGGCTACGGGCTTTACGACCGCGCGCTGGGCATAATGTACCTTTTGGGCATTTGGGATACTTTGGAACGCCTTTCGCCGATTGGAAAATAACAAAAACGCAAAAGCATGCAGCAGAAAACTGGAATTTTTAATTCAGTTTTCTGCTGCTTAAAATAAACTTGAAAATTAACGCAAGAGAAAGTTTATGGAAAATTTTATAAAAGACGATTTTTTACTGCACAGTGATTTGGCAAAAAAACTTTACGATTCTGTAAAAAACTTGCCAATTGTGGACTATCACTGCCATTTGCAGCCAAAAGAAATTGCCCAGGATCAGAAATGGCAGAATATTACCCAAATCTGGCTGGGCGGCGACCATTACAAATGGCGTCTTATGCGCCAGTACGGCATAGACGAAAGCTTAATTACCGGCAATGCAGGTGATTACGAAAAATTCCTTGCATGGGCGCAGACAATTGAAAGCGCAGTGGGAAACCCCTTGTACCACTGGAGCCATCTGGAACTGAAAAACTATTTCGGCTATGACGGTTTTCTGAACAGCAAAACCGCGCCGAAAGTCTGGGAAATCTGCAATAAGAAAATACAGAGCCCGGATTTTTCGGCAAAGAAGCTTATTGAAAAATCTAACGTTGCCTGCATCGGTACTACCGACGACCCGATTGACGACCTTGCATTTCATAAAGCAATTGCCGCGGACAAAAATTTTTCAGCAAAAGTTATACCGACCTTTAGACCGGACAAACTTCTGCTGGCGCAAAATGCCGGTTTTGCAGAATACGTAGAAAAACTGGCGCAGATTACAGGCAAAACCTGCAATACTTTTGAAGAATTTTGCGCCGCCATAAAGGTTCGCGTTGAATATTTTGCCCAGAACGGCTGTAAAAGTTCTGACCACAGCTTTGACGAAGTGCCTTTTGCAGAATTTACGGCTGATGAAATTAATTCAATTTACCGTAAAGCCCTTAAAGGCGAAGCTTTAAGCCAGAGTGAAATTGAAAAATACCAGACGGCTCTCATGGTTTTTCTGGCTGGCGAATACTGTGCCCACGGCTGGGTAATGCAGTTACACTTTGGCGTTGTGCGCAACACGAATACCGTTGCAAAAAACACTCTCGGCGCAGACACCGGCTTTGACCGCATAAAAGGCACGGTTGACATTGAAAACCTGAGCCGTTTTCTGGACTGCCTGAATTCCTCAGATGCGCTGCCAAAAACGATTTTGTACAGCCTTAACCCTAACGACAACGCCGCTCTGGACGTGCTTGCGGGCTGTTTTTTTCAGACCGGCGTAAAGGGAAAAGTTCAGCACGGCGCCGCATGGTGGTTTAACGACCACCAGAAAGGCATGGAAAACCATCTGGAAGGCTTAAGCTACAGCGGACTGCTTTCGGTTTTTGTAGGAATGCTTACCGATTCGCGCAGTTTTCTGTCTTACGCCCGGCACGAATATTTCAGGCGCATTCTTTGCAATTTTATTGCAGAAAAATGTGCCAAAGGCGAATTTTGCAGCGATCTGGATTTGCTGACCGGAATTGCGGAAAATATTTGCTATTTGAATGCCAAAAATTATTTCAGTTTGTAAGCACCAGATTTTATAAGAATATTTGAAAAAGCGAGGAAAATATGGCTGACATGATGAAACAGATAGAAGATTTGGGCATTGTTCCGGTTGTTGTGCTGGACGATGCAAAAGACGCCCTGCCGCTTGCCCAGGCTTTGGTAAACGCCGGCTTGCCTTGTGCAGAAGTTACTTTCAGAACAGCGGTTGCGGCAGAATCGATTAAGCTGATGACCCAGAAATTTCCGCAGATGATTGTAGGCGCGGGCACGGTTTTAACCGTTGAACAGGCTCAGAAAGCAATTGATTCCGGGGCAAAGTTTATTGTAGCGCCCGGCTTAAATGCTGAAATTGTAAAGTTTTGCCAGAGCAAGAATATGCCGGTCGTTCCCGGCGTAATGACCCCCGGCGAAATTGAAGAAGCCCTTGGTCTTGGCTTGAATTACGTTAAATTTTTCCCGGCAAAACAGGCGGGCGGTGCAGAAATGATAAAGGCTCTTGCCGCCCCTTACAAAACTTTGCGCTTTATGCCTACCGGCGGCATTGATGAAAAAAATCTGGAAGATTTTGCAAAGCTTCCGATGGTTTTTGCCTGCGGCGGCAGTTTCATGGTAAAAAACGCCCTTATAAAAGCCGGCGATTTTGCCAAAGTAGAAGAACTCAGTAAAGTTGCCCTGCAGAAAGTTAAGGATGCACGCAGCGCGGCAAGTGCAAAACCTGCGGCGTGTTTATGCTGTTCAGCAGAAAAAAGCGTAAAAAAAATTGACCCGAACGGCAAGGTTGTTACATTTGGTGAACTTATGCTTCGCCTTGCACCGGAAGGCTACATGCGTTTTGTTCAGGCTGATAAACTGGGCGCAACTTTTGGCGGCGGTGAAGCAAACGTTGCAGTTTCGCTTGCCAATTTTGGCGTAAATGCCCAGTTTGTTACCAAATTGCCGACTCACGAAATCGGTCAGGCGGCTGTTAATTCGCTGCGCCGTTTTGGCGTTGATACCAGCCAGATTGTACGCGGCGGCGACCGCATCGGCATTTATTATCTTGAAAAAGGTGCAAGCCAGCGCCCTTCAAAAGTTATTTACGACCGCGCCGGTTCTTCAATTGCAAAGGCTGGTTTAGCCGATTTTAACTGGGAAAAGATTTTTGAAGGCGCAACATGGTTCCATTTTACGGGCATTACACCGGCTTTAAGCGAAGAATGTGCCCGGATTTGTCTGGAAGCCTGTAAAGCGGCGCAAAAAATGGGCATAACCGTAAGCTGCGACTTAAACTACCGCAAAAAATTGTGGTCTCGCGAACGTGCAGGCGAAGTTATGTCCGAATTGTGCAAATATGTTGATTTGTGCATTGCCAACGAAGAAGACGCAAAAGATGTTTTTGGCATTTGCGCCAGCGATACAAACTTGACCAGCGGCAAGGTAAATTACGAAGGCTATAAAGAAGTTGCCGCCAAGCTTGTTGAAAAATTCGGTTTTAAGCAGGTTGCAATTACTTTGCGCACATCAATTTCTGCAAACGACAACAAATGGGCTGCAATGCTTTATAACGGCAAGGAAAGCTTTTACAGCAAAACTTACGACGTGCATATTGTAGACCGTGTTGGCGGCGGCGACAGTTTTGGTGCAGGCTTAATTTATGCCAGCCTGCAAGGTATGTCTGCTCAGGCTTCAATTGAATTTGCGGTAGCCGCCTCGTGCTTAAAACATTCAATTGAAGGCGACTACAACATGGTAAGCGTTGCCGAAGTTCAGACCCTTGCCGGCGGCGACGGTTCTGGCCGCGTACAGCGCTAACAGGAGAATTACGTGAAACTTTCGCTTGACTGTATAAAAAACGAAGCTCCGGCTTTTGAAAAAGCCGGCATTGCCTTGCCCGGCTTTGACGTTGAGACAATGCGCAAAAATACGGAACAAAACCCGGAATGGCTGCATTTTGGTGCCGGAAATATTTTCCGCGGCTATATCGCAGATTTGGCTCAAAATCTTTTGCGGCAGGGGCTTAGTTCTACCGGTATTTTTGCCGTTGCCCCCCACGACTACGACATTGTAGATACGATTTACAACAAATTCGATAATTTGACGCTTTTTGTTGGGCTTAAACCCGACGGAAATAACCAGATGCACGTTATCGGCAGCGTTGCCAAGGCTTTTGCCGGCGACTGCACAAAAAGCGATTTTGCTTCGCTGAAGCAGATTGCCGCAAATCCCAGTCTGCAGCTGATTAGTTTTACCATTACCGAAAAAGGCTACAAGATTTTTGACAGCGACGGCAATTTGCTGCCGGTGGTGCAGAACGATATTGCAAATGGTCCTGCAAGCCCTAAGCACACCATGTCTTTTGTTGCGGCACTGGTTTTGCAGCGCTTTTTGCAGAACAAGGCACCGCTTGCCCTTGTAAGCATGGACAATTGCAGCCACAACGGCGATATTCTGAAAGCTTCGGTTTGGCACATTGCAAAAGAATGGCAGAAAAACGGCTTTGTAGACCAGAATTTTATCGATTATTTAAGCGACAAAAGCAAAATCAGTTTTCCGTGCAGCATGATTGATAAAATTACGCCGCGCCCAGACCCGGAAATTGGCAAAAAGCTAGAAAATCTTGGTCTTGAAAACATGACGCCGATTGTTACGCCTAAAAATACCTATCTTGCGCCGTTTGTAAACGCCGAATTGCCTCAGTATCTTGTAATTGAGGACGATTTCCCTAACGGCAGACCGGCGCTGGAAAAAGTTGGCGTTTATTTAACGACCCGCGACCGTGTTGAAAAAAGCGAAGTTATGAAAGTTACCACGTGCCTTAATCCGCTGCACACGGCGCTTGCGGTTTTGGGCTGTCTTTTGGGCTTTAATAAAATTGCAGACGAAATGAACGACGACGATTTGCGCACGTTTGTTACAAAACTTGGCTACGACGAAGCTTTGCCGGTGGTAGTTGACCCTGAAATTATAAAACCTGCTGATTTTATAAACGAAGTTTTGACGCAGCGCCTGCCTAATCCGTTTTTGCCGGATACGCCCCAGCGCATCGCAACCGATACCAGCCAGAAAATCGTAATTCGGTTTGGCGAAACCATAAAAGCTTATACTGCAAAAAACAAGCAGCAGGAACTGAAGCTTATTCCGGTTGTTATTGCGGCTTGGCTGCGCTATTTAATGGCAATTGACGATAACGGCGACCCTATGCCTTTAAGCAGCGATCCGCTTTTGACAGAATTGCAGCCAAAACTTGCAGGCTTTAAGCTTGGCATGGAAAACCCGGACATGGCGGTTATTAAAGATATTCTGAAAAGCAAAACTCTTTTTGCCAGCGATTTGTGTGCTATTGGTCTGGATAAAAAGATTTGCGAAAATTTTGCCGCAATGATTGCAAAACCGGGTGCAGTGCGCCAGATTGTGCATGATTCTATTCTGTAATTTTTAAGGTACAAACCGTGCATGGCGGCGTTTTGTGCGCTGTGCCGGTACGTGTTTTTTAAGGCACCTGTCTTTTTACGGCAGGTGTTTTCTTATGTCTTTCGGCAATTCTCAATTTTTCTGCAAATTTAAGGCTTTAGGGCAATTGAAGAATTCAAAAAGATGAAGTTAACGTCCGTTTTTCAACTGAAAATAAAAATTTTGAAAAAATCTTAAAATTTTTGCTTGACAATCTGTGATTATGCTTTAAGCTTAATAAAGTACTAGTATGCAAGTATATTACAATAAAAAAAAGGAAACCACATGAGCGATTCTATAAAAAAAGGTTTTGATCAGGAAGCTTTTAAGCGGCACATGAAAAAAAACTGGCAGTACTACGCATTGATGCTGATTCCGCTGCTGTATTTCATCGTTTTCAGATACATTCCGATGGCTGGAAACATTATTGCTTTCCGCCGTTACCGCGCAGGCGGCAGTATTTTTGGTGATGAATGGAGCGGCTTTAAATATTTTAAGCAGTTTATCGCAGATAAAACTTTCTGGCGCGCTTTCCGCAATACCTTAAGCCTGAACGTATCGTATCTTGTTGTACGTTTCCCGCTTACACTGCTTTTCGCACTTTTGCTTAACGAAATCCGCAATATGCACTGGAAAAAATTCGTGCAGACCGTTTCGTATCTTCCGCACTTCATTTCCATGGTTATCGTAACCGGAATGATTCGCGAACTTGTTTCGGTAAACGGCCCTATTAATGCAATGTTAAAATGGTTCGGTCACGACACAGTTTCGTTCATTGCCCTGCCTGAATGGTTCCCTACAATCTTCGTTGCATCTGGCGTATGGCAGGCTTTGGGCTGGGGTACAATCCTGTATCTTGCAGCAATTTCGGGCATTAACCCTAACCTTTACGAAGCTGCCGAAATTGACGGTGCAAACCATTTTCAGCGTGTGCTTCACGTAACAATTCCGTGCATTTTGCCAACAATTACAACACTGCTTATTCTGGATATTGGTGGTCTGGTTGGTTCTGGCGGTGCTTTTGAAAAAGTATTCCTTTTGTACAACCCGATGACTTACGAAACCGCAGATATTATTTCTACATTTGTTTTCAGATTGGGCTTAGGTTCGGGCAACTATAGTTATGCAACAGCCGTAAACCTGTTTGAAGCTGTCTTGAACTTAACGCTTTTGACACTTGCAAATAAGGTCAGCAAAAAGACCAGCGGCAGCGGACTTTGGTAATTTTTCCGCGTGCAGAAAACTGAAACAAACAAACCTATATAGGAGAAATAAAAATGAGCACAAAAATAAAAGAGTCTGGCGGATATATACTTTTTAGAAACATAAATAATATTTTTATGATTTTGGTCTGCATCGTAACCCTGTACCCGTTTTTGTACCTTGTTGCACAGTCTTTTTCTTCGGAAAAGGCAATCATGCAGGGCGTTGTTACTTTTTACCCGGTTGAATTTAACATGCAGACCTATATTTCGGTGCTTAAAAAAGGCGAATTTATCCGCAGTTACGGAAATACTTTGATTTATTCGGTAATCGGTACGGTTGCTTCGCTTCTGTTAAGCTGCTTTCTGGCTTATCCGCTTTCTAAGGATGAACTTAAAGCCAACAAGTTTTTTACAAAGTTCATAATTTTTACAATGTACTTTGGCGGCGGTTTGATTCCAAACTACATTTTGATGCAGCGCCTTCACCTGCCGAACACAATTGCGGGCTTTATCATGCCAAGCTTAATCAGTACGTACTACGTAATTCTTATGAAATCATTCTTCCACGAAACGCCGCACGAACTGGAAGAAGCCGGCGAACTGGACGGTTTGACGCCGTTCGGAATCTTTTTCAAGATTGTTCTGCCGCTTTCCATGCCGATTATTGCGACAATGATTCTGTTTAACGCCGTAGGTTACTGGAACAACTGGTACAACTCGTTCCTGTACCTTGATAAAAAGGAAATGTGGCCGGTTGCCTATTACCTTAGAACAATCATTACCGGTGCAAGCACTTCGGCAGATCCGGGCGAAGCAAATGCTGAAAAAATGCAGATTGCGGCAAACATCAAGTCTTGTTCAATGGTTTTGATGTCTCTGCCTATTATCTGTGTTTACCCGTTCGTTCAGCGCTATTACGTACAGGGCATGATGCTTGGCGGCGTAAAAGAATAAGTTTTTTTGCCGGTTCAGGCTGAAAAATAAAGCGCGCCCGGGTTTTGTAAAAGATTTGGGGGCGCGGTAAAAAATCAATCTGGTTGCTGTTGTTGCGTGTATTTTTTTATAAAAAACAAAAATGGCAAAACTTACGCGCAGCTTCAATATAAAAAGCTAAAGCTAAAAAAGGAGGTTTTAGTATGAAAAAAAATTTAGCTGGTTTTGTTGTAGTTTTAATGGCTGCAATGATGCTTTTCTCTTGTTCAAAAGGTGGCAGTAAAAAAAGTTCTGTCAGCGAGTATTCATTTGGTGAAGAAAAAACTTTCCATTCAAGTGAACCTGTAACTTATTCACTTTTCTTTAGTGATGCTTCATGGTATCCAATGGTAGAAACATGGACAAGCGAAGGTGTATTTAAGAAAATTGAAGAAAAAACAAATGTAAAATTAGACATCACTGCATTCGACAGCGGTGACTACAACCAGAAAGTTAACCTTGCCATCAACGCAGGTTCTTCTGCTTACATCATTCCGAAAATCTACAACGAAGATCAGTATGTTGCAGGCGGCGGTGTTGTTGCTGTTAGTGATTATACACAGTACATGCCTAACTTCAGCGCATTCGTAAAACAGTACAACATGGATCCTGATTTGGAAACAATCCGTCAGGCTGACGGCAAATTCTACCGCCTGCCGGGTATGCATCAGGCTGCTTTGCAGGATTACACACTTCTGGTACGCGAAGACATTTTTGCAGCTGCCGGCTACAACATTCGCGAACTTGAAAAAGACTGGACTTGGGAACAGTTGCACGACGTTCTTTTGGACGTAAAAAAATACATGGTTAAAGCCGGTATTATCGGTGCAAACGACTACGTTTGGTCTGACTTGTGGTGCGGTGAATCTGGTAAAGGTTCTGGCGGTAACTTGCTTAAACTGATGGGCGCTTCTTACAACGTTCTTTCAGGCTGGGCAATTGACGGTTCAAACGGCGGTATCAAATTCGACTTTAACAAGAAAGAATTCTATTCAAGCTCAATCAGTGCTGACTATAAAAAATTCATCACTGTTCTTAACAGTTTTGTAAAAGACGGTTTGCTTGACCCTGAAACTTTCACACAGTCTGATGAAATTGCACACAACAAATTCTACAACGGTAAAACAGCCCTTATGTCTACAAACCGCGGACAGTTTGCCGGCGACGTTGCAGGTGTTGAAAAGATTTTGGGCGAAGGAAACTTCAAGCTTTACATCACTGCTTATCCAAGCGGTACAAACAGAAACCTTGCAGAAACTTCACGCCTTGAAAACGGTGTAATGATTTCACGCAAGGCAAAAGATGACCTTGGCGAAGAAGGTTTAATCAAGATGATGCGCTTTGTAGACTGGCTGTTCTACTCTAAAGAAGCATATACTTTGATTAAATGGGGCGAAGAAGGCAAAACATGGCAATATGTTGACGTAGACGGCAAAAAAGTTAAAAAACTTATGCCGGGCTACAAATGCGGCGGTTTAGGTTTGCCAGGTGCTGAAAGCGATGTTGATATTCGTTTGCAGTGGGGCTATGCCGGCGGTAACTTCTACTATGGTCACTCAACAGCAGAATCTACAGATAACTTTACAGTTGAAATGCAGGATTTGATGCGCCGCTATGGTGAATATAAAACTGTAGCTGTTGTAGATCCAAAAGCACGCCCAAGCGAAGACCAGCGCGAACAGCTTACTTTGTGGGCAGTTCCGCTTATTGACAACATCAACAGCTGGACTTTGAAATTTGCTGTTGGTCAGAAAGACATTAACAAAGACTGGGACGAATACATCGCTTCTTGTAAAAACTTGAACATTGATAAAATCGTTGACCTTACCAACGAAATTTACAGCAAGCAGTAACAGAAAAGCGACCTGTTAAGAGAATAAGGTAATAAAAAAATATTTAAAAAACGGCATATATAAAGCCACTGCAAAAATCTGCGGTGGCTTTTTTTGTATTTCTTTCAGCTGAATTCGGTTTTGCAGTTTTGCATGGATTCCGAAACGAGTATGATATATACTTAAAAACAAAATACTAGGTTGAATGCCGGGTTTTAAAGTTTTTTAATTCTGAACTAATTTCAGCATGACAGAACAACTCGAAACTGAACCTGCTGTTTATACAAGGTGTTAACATGAAAAAAACGAAAAATTTAATATTGTGCTTAATCTGTACCAGCCTTATTGCGCCGCAATTTGCCGCAGCCCAGACAGAAAACTCAACAGGCAAGGAATATTCATCCGGTTTGACCGGCATTTACCAGAATCGGCGCAGCGAACTTTTTGCAAGCCGCGCCTGGGACGCGCTTTTTGGAGATTTATCCGCGCTGAACAGCGGAATAACAGATTTTGAACTTGCCCGGCTTAATAAAAAAGAGCTGCGTCTTTTAAGAAACAGCGTTTACGCAAAATACGGTCACATTTTTAATTCCGACGAATTGACTGCATATTTTTCAAACTTTGCATGGTACAAACCGGCTAAAAAAGTTACGGATAAAGATTTAACGGAAAACGAATTAAAGCTGATAGAACGCATAACGGCTTTTGAAAACATAAACGAAAACGCAGCGCAAATAAAACTTTCCGATGAGAAAACCGGAATCTGGCAGGTTATACCGGTTGCGGCATCCGGCTGGGCTGAACGTTTTGTATTTTACTACGACGGCAAAATGGATTATCTTTTTAGCCAGATGGCACAGCTGAAAATGGCTTACGAATATCGTGGAACCTGTGAGATAAAAGGGAATGCTTTAATTTTCAGCGTAAAAGAAATGATTTTTACCCTGCCTACTACGGACATTGAAAAAAGCGGCGCTTTTGGCTGGGAGTTTTTGACCGTTCATCCGAATAAAATTACTTTTGAAAACCCGATTGTTCTGAAATTTCCGCTTTCGCCAATTGCAGAAGAAAATATAGCAGCCGGCGCGGAAAAACCGTATTACAGAAAAACTCTGAAAATCGGTTCTGTAAAGTATTATAAATGCGACGACAACCCTACAAACCGCTATTAGTTCGTCACCGGGAGGAAAATGGAAATCCGCTTATTGAACAAGAATGATTTGCCGTCTCTTTTGAAATTGTATGTTCAGCTGGACGAAAAAAACAAAGAACTGAACGCCGAAAACACGGCAAACATCTGGAAAGAAATAGAAGAAAACAAAAATATTTTTTACATCGGCGCGGTTGACGGCGAAAAAGTAGTTTCAACCTGCTATCTGGTAATCATTCCAAACCTTACCTACGGCAAGGCAATTGGCTTTATAGAAAATGTCGTTACCGACGAAAACTACCGCAAGCAGGGGCTGGGGCGAAAAGTAATAAACCGCGCCCTGCAAATAGCCAAAGAACACAACTGCTATAAGGCAATTTTGCAAAGCGGCATTGCCCGCACTCAGGCTCACGAATTTTACAAAAGTCTGGGCTTTAACGGAGAAAGCAAAAAAGCCTTTGATTTGCGCTTTTAAAAGATTCGGTACAAAAAATGCGTGCCGGGTTTGCAAACCGCAGGCTGCGTTTTTGTACCGCAATTTTTAATTTTTACCGCGCTTTTTTTTGCAGTTCTGCTGGCACTGGTTGCAGCCACAGCCGCAGCTGCGGTTCCCCTTGCGGTAAACTTTTACGGCGACAACAACTAAAACCGCAATTATCAAAAGAATCAGCAAACTCTGTATGTTCATTTTTCACCTTCAGTCAAAATGCAAAGCTAAATGCCAAAGGGCAGCAGCACCAAATGCACCAGAAATGCGCACACCCATGCAACCGCACACTGAAAAAATACCAAAGCCACAGCCTGTTTTACGCCTGTTTCGCGCTTAATGGCGGCAATTGCTGCAACGCATGGCGTGTAAAGCAGGCAGAATACCAGAATTGAAGCCGCGGTTGCCGTGCTGATAACCTGTGTAAGCGGCGCGCCGTTAAAAAGCACCGTCAGCGTAGAAACCACGCTTTCTTTTGCCAGAAAACCGCTTATAAGCGAAGTTGTAATGCGCCAGTCGTTAAAGCCCATCGGGGCAAAAACCGGCGAAATAAAGCCTGCAATTACCGCAAGAATACTGTTTTTAGAATCGCTTATCATTTTAAAAGACAGGTCGAAACTTTGCAGAAACCAGATTACGATTGTTGCAACAAAAATAACGGTAAAAGTTTTCTGCAAAAAGTCTTTTGTTTTTTCCCACAAAAGCCTGCCTACGTTTTTTGCGCCCGGCAGGCGGTAATTCGGCAGTTCCATAACAAAAGGAACGGCTTCGCCTTTGAATACGGTTTTTTTGAAAACCAAAGCCGTAATTACGCCGGTAAAAATACCCAGAACATAAAGGGCAACCATTACAAGCCCGGCGTGTCCGGGGAAAAATGCGTTTGCAAAAAATCCGTATACCGGCAGCTTTGCAGAACAGCTCATAAACGGCGTTAAAAGAATCGTCATTTTGCGGTCGCGGTGGCTGGGCAGGGTGCGCGTTGCCATTACGCCGGGCACTGTGCACCCAAAACCTATAAGCATTGGCACTATGCTTCTGCCGCTTAACCCTATTTTGCGCAGCAGTTTGTCCATGATAAAGGCAACGCGTGCCATGTAGCCGGTGTCTTCCAGAAGCGAAAGAAAGAAAAACAGGGTAATGATTACCGGCAGAAAAGATAAAACGCTGCCCACGCCGGTAAAAATTCCGTCTATTACAAGCGAATGCACAGCCGGCGTAATTTGCCATGCCGTCATTGCGGCGTCTGCAATTTCTGTAAGCCGGTCAATTCCTTCTGCCAGCAGATTCTGCAAAAAAGCGCCAATATAATTGAAAGTTAATACAAAAATAGCCGCCATAATTAAAACAAACATCGGTATGCCGCTGAATTTGCCGGTAAGAACCTTGTCTATTTCCTGCGACCTTTTATGTTCCCGGCTTTCCTGGGGTTTTTTTACGGTTTTTGCCACCAGACTGCGGATAAACGCAAAACGCATATCGGCAATGGCGGCGGCGCGGTCTTGTCCGGTTACTTTTTCCATTTGCAGAATTATTATTTCTATAATTTCCAGCTCTTCTTCCGAAAGTTTTAATAATTCCGTAATCTGCCTGTCGCCTTCAATTATTTTGGTTGCGGCAAAACGCAGCGGTATGCCGCTTGCTTTGGCGTGTTTTTCAATTAAGTGCATTACGCTGTGAATGCAGCTGTGCAGTTCGGGTATTTCGTCGGCAACGCAAAAGTCAATGCGCTTGGGTTTTTCCTGATATTTTGCAATGTGAACCGCGTGGCGAACCAGTTCGTCTACGCCTTCGTTTTTAAATGCGGAAATCGGTACAACCGGAATGCCTAAAAGGTGTTCCATTTTGTTTACGTCAATTGAACCGCCGTTGCCGGTAAGCTCGTCCATCATGTTAAGGGCAAGCACCATCGGCACTTCCAGTTCCATAAGCTGCAATGTTAAATACAAATTGCGTTCTATGTTGGTTGCGTCTGCAATGTTTATTATTCCCGCCGGTTTTTCGTCAATTATAAATTTCCGGGTAACAAGTTCTTCCTGCGTGTACGGGCTCATTGAATAAATGCCAGGCAAATCTGTAATAAGGCTATTTGCTACGCCCCTTATTGCGCCGTCTTTTTTGTCTACCGTAACGCCGGGAAAATTGCCCACGTGCTGGTTTGCTCCGGTTAGTTTATTGAAAAGTGTTGTTTTTCCGCAGTTCTGGTTGCCAACCAGCGCAAAGGTTAGGGGAGTATCTTTGGGCAGCGGATTTTCGTCTTTTTTGGAATGATATTTGCCGTCTTCGCCCAAACCGGGGTGGCAAACCGGTTCTGCAATTTCTACAATTTCGCTTATTGCAGAAAAATCGGCGCTGTTTTCTTCTATATGTTGTACGTCAATTTGTGCCGCGTCGGCACGGCGCAGTGTTAATGAATAATCGTAAACTTTTAATTCTATCGGGTCGCCCATTGGTGCAAATTTTTCTACTTTTACAATTGCGCCGGGCAAAAGACCCATATCTAAAAAATGCTGGCGCAATGCGTCTTTGCCGCCAACCGCAGCAATTTTCGCTTTTTCGCCTTTTTTTAAGTCATCAAGTGTCATGCAAGCAGTATAGCGCATTGCGCAAAATGGTTAAACAGCCTAAACATCGTAAAACGATGGTGCAATAACAAAAAAATTTGGCGGCAAATACCGTTTTTTTCTGTATTTTTTTCAGCTTGAAAGAATAAAAAAAGCCTGAAAAGCAGGCGGAATTCTGGTAAATTTTTAACCTTAAAAAATTACCAGTTGAACAGCTAATTGCTTGTATTGGCAAAAAATACTGCAAAATTTTTACTATATCTTACTAAAAACTGCAAAATTTGACAGAAAGAAGAAGAATTTTTACCCCCGCCAGAAGGTATACTAACCACGAAATCAAAAAGATTGAATAACAAAATGTGACAGGTAAAAATATTTAAGGCTGAAAGCATTTTTGCGTGTTCAGCTGAAGGCAAAAAGCAGGTCTTTTTAACCTTTCTTTTTGAAGCCCAATTGCTGGTTTTGGCAAAAAAGCCAGCAATTAGACTGCAAAATTATTGTGGTTTAAAAGAACGAAAAAACTTCCGTTTTAGAGTTCTGCACTTTGTTTTTTATGTTTTCGCAACTTGTAGTTTACAAGTTGTAACCTCCTCCTTGTTTAACGCCGTGCAATCCCCGTTGCGCGGCGTTATTATTTTCTGCTGGTTGCATTGTTAAATCGCGCGGCGGAAAGAAGGGAAAAGTTTGTTTTTTGCCGATTATTTAGTATGCGTAAAAAATTCTTGCCTGTTTTGGGGCTGTTGTTTTTCTTTGTTGCCAAAAGTTTTTGTTTTTCTGCAAACGGCGGTTTTTATATTGCAAAGGCGCAAAAAGAAAAAACTGGCGATTTTTCTACCTATAATATAGAAGAAAACAGCGTAAAAAACGGGCAAAGTTCTGTAAATGCCGCGCAAATTGAAGAAGAACCCGTTTTAACCGGCATGAAAAAGGCTTTCGCCGGAGAACCGCTTTTTATAGAAGATTTTTTTGACGAAAACGAGGAACTGCCGCTTGGTGCCTTGGTGCTTTTTGCCTATCAGCGCGCCTACAACCAGAAGCAAATGCAGGTTTTTTTTCGCAATGGCGACTGGTGCATTGAGCTGGACGGCAAAACTTTCGCCTGGGCAGAAGGCAGGCTGCTGCCGCTTGAAAAAATTGAACAGGCGGAAAACTACGGTCTTCAGAAAATCTATCCGTATACAGGCGAGCCGCGCAACCCGGAACTTTATACCAAGGAAGAAATTGCAGAGCTTAAAAAACTCGGTACAAAAGCCGCCATTGCGCAGGAAAAACCCGTGGACAATACTTTTACGGCTCTTCTGCTTGGCGGACAAAACCGCGGCATAATGGAAAAACATATTGCCAAAACCAGTATTTTTAACCAGTGCGTAAATGTAAACCAGCTTATCGTTCAGCTGGCAGAAAAAATAGACGAAGAAGTGCAGCAGCTGGCAGAAACCGACCCGGCAATTAAAACTTTTATAAACAAAATCTACCAGATTGGCGGCTATAACTGGCGCACTATAGACGGTACTGCCGGGCGGCGCAGCTATCACTGTTACGGCGTTGCCCTTGATATTACCGAAGGCAACAACCAGAAAGTTACCTATTGGGAATGGGAGCGCGTCTGGAATGAAAACTGGATGCTGGTAAAGCAAAGCAGGCTGTGGTCGCCGCCGGTTGAAGTTATAAAAGTTTTTGAAAAATATGGTTTTATCTGGGGCGGCACCTGGGACGAATATGACACAATGCATTTTGAATACCGCCCGGAACTTATAGAACTGAACCGCCTTATGTCCGGTCTTTATTAGGCTTGATATCGGAGGCTGAAGTTTTTCCAGCCCGGAAAGCACGGCTTCGCTTCCGCTACGGCTGCGTCCCTTTATGCCTGCACCGGCATTTACGTCCGCATTTCCTGCTTCCGCTAGCCCGACAAGAGGATTTTCTTCTATATATCTGTACCTTATACATCGTTACTAGCCTTATTTATGTTTTGCATATTCAGATTTTAAGTCTGTGATTTTAAATTCTGATAAAGCTCTTTCCACTGGCATTTGATAGAATTTGTAGCGTTCCTCAAATATTTTTACTGTTTTATCAAAAAAATAATTATTTTCATGCTGTTCTAATATTGAAAAAGAAACTTCATTTTCAAATTCTTCTGGAAATATCGCCTTATCTTCATAAATTACATCAAAATACTGGACAACAGGTGTTTTCAAAGGAAGTTCACTTAAATCCATGACCAAACTATAAACTGTATCAAAATTATTGATGATTTCAGGAATGCTATTATTATTGAAATTTATATTTTGAAACATTTTATTTATTTCTAATCCTCCATTCAACGAAGCAACATAATGCCCTGTATTCTTATCAAGACCTTTGAGATAATATTCTTGTTCTACAGGAAATATATCATTTATCTGCCAGAGAAGAATGGAAATTCCCTTTATTTCTTTATTATCCAAGAAACATTCCAAGAATACATCTGCAAACGCAATGTAACGGTTATCTGTTAAATAAACATAAATCATATAAAGGTCATCGCCTCTATACATATTACGCGGAATGACTTCTACATATTCTACATCTTTGCACTTCATTATTTCCCGTCTTACATATTCTTCGTTTCCAATAGTTAAAGACTTAATTAATGGTATGCCTTCATAACTACCCATTGCTGTCAGTCCAAAAAGTACATTCATCATTAATATAAAAAAAACAATTAATTTCTTCATAGCTTTATCCTTTTTTTTAGTTAGTGCTACAATTCGTGCCTTGTTTTATTTCTGTTTTTTGCAGACATTTTTGAAAAAATTCGCTGGCTTTTTCCATAATATTTCTGGAATTCTCCAGTTCTATATTTTTCTCCATGGCTTGCCTTCTGGCTTCTTGATTTATCAAAGGTCTAGGATCATTTGGATTTTCAGGATTTACAATGTACCAGTCCTTTACTTCCGGTGACAATTCTTCAAAGCTGTTCTTGTCTTCCTTTATAGGATTTACTTTAGAATACAAGCTTGCAACAGACCCCAAAAAGCCGTTTTTGATTCTATTTTATGGTTCAATGCCCAAAACATGAAAATTCCAACCCCGAGAAAGAACATATTCATTATAATCTTCAACAGTCATTTTATAGATTTTATATTCTTCCCAATATTTATCGTATATTGTTTTAATATGAAAATTTGAATAAACATACGGATCTTTATTTTCTTCCCATGCCTTGAATTCAGGTTTCTGTGTATTTTCCGTATCCCACTCTATGATTTCTTCTGGCGAGTTTATGTCATAATACGGCAATTTGCTGATAAACGAATATATTTCATCATACGCTTTTATTACATCTATCAGGTTCTTTTTTTGGTTAAAATAAGAACTGATATGTTTAAACCGTAAAAAATGAAAATTTAATATATAACCTTTGGAAAAAGGCTCATAACCCCACATTACAGGAACTAAATCTCCGATTCTGTCTAGATAGAAATCATCCTGATAGCCTCGTGGTGCAAATGGCTCAAAATAGGAAACCTGAAGACAACGGTTTTCTGTCATGCGTATTTTCACTTTGTACAAGAAATCGTCATCATCCGGATCCAGTCTTTCACTTTCTACAGATTCAACACATGGCAGCATGAGTATTTCTTTTTCCCAGTCAGACATGTCTTTAATAAATGAGCCACTGTAAATGCAATTTGTGACCAAAATAAACAATAATACAATTAAAACTCGTTTTTTCATTTTTATTCCTTCCTTTTAATAATCTGTTCTGTAATCTTTATAGGCATATTTAAAAGTTGCTTCTTCTATTGCACGTTCAACAGACTTTTTATAGAATTTATAGCCTTTTTCATACCATTTCCCAGTAGCAACATCTGTCTTTCTGTTAATAATTGAAACTGGAATTCCATTATTAAATTCTTCAGGAAGTTCAAAAGACTTTTCATAAAACCCATCAAACTCAGTTCTCATTGTTGAAATACATTCAGGCTTTTCCGGTAGATTCTTGATAAAATTATAAACATCATCAATGTTTTCAATTATTTCAAGTATATTGCCAGCATTTATATCAGGCGAAAGTTGTTCTAAAAACCTTATTTCTCCAAAACTTGTCCAGTCATAATAAACAAACCCCGTTTCTCCTAATGAACAAGGCTTAAAAGATTGTTGTTCAAATACTAAATCGTTTATTTGAATAAGCTTAATCCTAACATCATGAATAGAATTGTCGCTTAAAAAGCAGTCTAGCTGAACTTCGCCAAAACTAACAAAACGATTATCTTTTAAGTAAATTAAAATATAATAATTTTTATCTTCTTCATCATGATATCCCAGTTTTAACTCAACAGATTCCACATCTTTGCATTTTAATATTTCTTGTCTTACATATTCCTCATCGCCCATAAAAAGGCTTTTGAAAAATGGAATGTCGCTTGCCGAAAGTGTAAAAATATAAGTGACGGCAAAAATTATTGTTAGAATATTCTTTTTCATTTTGTACATCCTTTTTTATTTACTGGTGCGTGTTTAAATACTAGCTAGTATTACGTTTAAATAATAGTCCGAATATCGAGTTTATAGAAATTGATAAATAAGAATCGCCTGTATCAATACAGCTTTTGTAAAAACAGTCGCAGTTTTTGCGCCGGCAAAAGTTAGAGACAAAGCAAACAGCAAAAGCGAGTCATGCGGAATCTAGTTCAGCATCTGATTTGTTATCAGAATCAGATTCCGAAACGAGTTCGGAATGACATTTTTCTTTCGGAATGACAGATAGACAATTTTTTCAAAATTTGAAATTCGGGCTATTGGATTATTGCCGGTTGTAAAATGCAACCTGAGAATATAAAGTCTTTTAGACAATAAAAAAGCACCCGGTTCAGGGTGCTTTCGTTTTATTATAGCCAACTCTCGGACTTGAACCGAGTACCTGCACGTTACGAGGGTGCTGCTCTGCCAGGTGAGCTAAGTTGGCAAAAGCTGCAATTACTTGCAACTTTGAAAGAATATCAAATTTATATGCCGTGGTCAACAAAGACCGGCTTTTATTCGTGCGGAGGTTTTTATACCCCGACTGCAACCACTTATTAAGAACAGCATACTTCGCTGCCTTGGGCGAGGTTGTTGATTACAGGCTCATGCTGCCCAAAGTTCTACGGTGTTCAACAATACGCTTTAATTCAGCCATATTTTTAACAACAATATAGTTGTCATAAATCAAAATGCGGCCATTTTTAGCCAGCCTGTTAAGCTCGTCCGTAGCCTTTTCAATTGGCAAACCAGCCCAGCTTGCAACACTTGAAACCGTCAAATTAAACTGAATGTCATCGCCCTGCGGAATACAGTTGCGCGGCTGGGTTTCTTCCAGCATAAGGAAAACATCGCCGACCCTTGCGGTAATATCAGAAATTGCAAGAATGCGCAGGCGGCGCTTCTGGTCGTAAATGCGCTTGCAGAACATTTTAAGCAAAAGCAGTGCAATCTGCGGCTGCCCTGCAACCAGAAGTGCAAAGTTTTCTTTATTGAATTCCAGAACTTCTACATTATCCAAAGCAATACAGGTTGCAGAACGTGCAGAATTGTCAAGAATTGCCATTTCTCCAAAGAACTGAGAAGGACCTAAAACATCAAGGTTTTTGTTGGTGCCGTTAATTGTTTTAAGCAGCTGAACATGACCAGACTGAATCAAATAAAAGCAGTCGCCCGGTTCAAATTCTGCAATAAGCACCTGACCCGGTTCGTATTTTTTTGCAAAGCGGGAAAATGCCGGCAGCGAAAACTGTTTGATAGATTCGCCGTCTTCGGTGGCAATTTTTACTTCTTCGCCGTGACCGCTGTTTGCAAGTGTTTTTACCTGACCGCGCTTTACTTCAACTTCGTGTTTCTTCATTGAATCAGACAGAATTTGTGCAATTGCCTTCTGGTTTGAAAGATACGGAAATTTTTTCAGGTAGCGGGTACACAAATCGATTGTTGTAACAAGCTGGCTGTCGCTGTAAAAACTGTTTATAACGCCCATAACTTCGGCGTCAATGCTTTCATCTTCGTCTTTTAATATAGAAGAAATTTTGCGGTGAATGTTTCTGAGCTGACCTGAAAAAACTTTCAGCATTTTCAAAATAAGTTCTTTGTTGTTGCTGAAAAGGCTTTCAAATTCCTGTATTGTCATCGCAATTGCGACAGATGGCTCTAATACGCGAACAGATTCTTCGCGGGGAAAATGACCTAAAGCAGATTTTACGCCAAAAAATTCACCCTGTTTGATAGGTTCGTTAAGTTCTGCGCCGGTTTCAATATCGATGGTGTAAATAACCATTGAGCCTTTTTGAAGAATAAAGATGCGCTCGTCGGTGTCGCCTTCAAAATACACCAGCGAACCTTTTGAAAATTGCATAGCCTTTGGCATAGTTTTACTTCCTCATCCTAATATTAACATATTGTGCGGTTTTATGCTATCTTTTTTTCATGATAGATTTGCACACCCACTCAACCATGTCCGACGGTTCTCTTACGCCGCAGGAACTTATTGCTTATGGCAGCGAGCTGGGCATTAAAGTAATGGCATTAACCGACCACGACACAACAGACGGTTTGGTTGCTGCCTCCGATGCCGCAAAAAACGCCGGCATTATTTTCATTCCGGGTACAGAGTTAACAATTTCGTGGCCTTGCGGAGAATTTCATCTGCTGGGTCTCGGTTTAAATATCGGCAATATTAGCAATCGGCTGAACGATTTAACGGCGGCGCTAAAGAAAGACCGCCTGCAGCGCAATCTTCAGATTATTGAAAAAATGCAGAAAGACGGCTTTGACGTGAATTACGAAGAAGTTGCTTCGCTTGCCGGTACGGAATGCGTCGGCAGACCTCATTTTGCCCAGTATTTTGTTTCCAAAGGAATTGTAAAAAACCGTCAGCAGGCTTTTGACCGCTATATTGCCCGCGGCCGCCCTTATTATGTTGAAAAATCCGGCTGTTCCCTGGATGAAGCGATTGTTGCAATTAAAGAAAGCGGTGGTCTGCCTGTTTTGGCGCATCCGCTTTCGCTGTATGTGGCATGGGGAAAAATGCAGGGCACCCTTGCCGAACTAAAGGAACGCGGTATTGCCGGCATAGAAGCCTGGCACCCCGGCGCACGCGAAGCCGATTGCCGGCGTCTGGAAGCTTTGGGCAAAGAAATGGGCTTTGTGGTAACAGCCGGCAGCGATTTTCATGGTAAGGCTGTGCGCAAAGACCGGTTTATGGGCTATACCGCCGGCAGAATAGAAATTGCAGACCGTTTTTATTTTGAAAACCTTGCCCCGGCACTGGCAAAAGCAGATTTGTAAAATATTGCCGGCAAGGCACAATACGACAAGGAGCTTTTTATGTTTCAGCGTTGCCCGCTTTGCAAAGTTAACAGAATGATTTTTGGCGGCATGGTAGCAAAAGAAGGAACTATTTGCGGAAAATGCTACGACAAACTTATCTTTAAAAGAAAATTAAATAATTACACTTATAAACACCTTTGCCTGGAAGAATTATCGCTTCTTTTGGCTTCTACCACGGATGAAGAAGATATAAATGCCGCCGCCGAAAAAATTCTTAATAACCACGACGAACTGAAGAAAAAATTTTCGCCCCTTGCCCAGTCGTTCCGTTCAAATTACGCAAACCTTTTTAATGCACGCGGAATAAAACAAAACGCCGCCATACAGGACAACGTAACCCAGTTTTTGTGGCACAAACTTATTCTTAAAAAAAAGCGGCTAGATGCAAAAAACATAATCCTGAAATCTGAAATAAACCAGGCAACAGTGCCCGGCAAAGAAACCATAATTGGCACCGAAGTTTTTGACGGCAAATACGAAGTAGGCACCATGCGCGAAATAGTGCAGGGTACCGAGCGTTATTTTGAAGATGAAAAACAGCTTTTTGAATCAAAAAATTTTTCTGTTATGCGGTTTAGAACCTTGCGCGCGCATAACGCCGGAAAAAATAAAATAATTTGCCCGTCCTGCGGCGCAGCTTCTACCAGAAGCAATTTGCTGGACGGCTGCGATTATTGCGGCACGAAGTTTCATATTGAAGATTTGGACTTGCGAATAAGCGATTTTGCGCTTGATAAAAATTTATTAATCTCGGCAGAAGATTATTTTCATAAAGATACGGCAACACCCGTGGGCAAAAACATTGCTTTTGTTTCTTTTATTCTTATGCTGCCGGTTTGCTTTGTTAATATTGCGTCGTTTTTGCCAATGCTGTTTGGCTGTGCCGTGCTTGCAGCCATTTTTGGCGTAATCGGTTCTATGTTTTACGATATGCTTATAAAACCTTTAAAGTGGGTTTCTATGGACAAAAAGGGCGTAAAGCAGCTGTACGGCAGAACTGTTGCCGAAGAACAACGGAAAAATACCTCCATTCTTGAAAAGATTCATGAATTTGACCCGCTTTTTTCTTACGAAGGCTTTTACAGCGAAATAGAAAACATATTGTCTGCCGTTCATTATGCAGAAGACCCCGTGCAGGTGCAGGCATTCTGGAACAATGCGGACAGAGCGCAGATAAAAGAAATACTGAATGAATATACCGACGTTATAGACATGCAGGTTACGTCAGTTTCGGTACAGAATTACGAAGTTGCGGACGGTTTTCAGCGTATTTCTCTGCGTTTGTCATGCAGGCTGCTTTGCAAAAATGCTTCTTCTGTAATTGAAAAAATGGAAATGGTTGAAGTTCAGTTTGTAAAAAATGAAGCCTGCAAAACCCACGCAGTATGCGCGCCGTCTTTTTTAACTTGCAGTTCCTGCGGCGATACCCTGTCCTTAATGGAAGGCGCTTATTGCCACAGCTGCGGGCAGGCAAAACGCCTTGCTGATATTGGCTGGGCAATTGAAAAATATAAAATTGAAAGAGCTTAAATACAGAATTTGGTATGCTGCGCCTGCCGGCTTTGGTCTGAAACGTGAATGCGCTTGCTTGCGGGCTTGCTATGCAGAATCCGGTACAGCATCCGGGTTGCCGTAAAAAAACGGCGAAGTCAGGATAATTCAGCTTTTGGCTGTTTTTACTCCTGTTTTCGTCGTTTTTTTTATGTCATGCAAAAAACTTTAATCCGGTTCCAGAACTTTTTCCAGAGCAGGCGCGTTTGGTAAAAAAATTGCGTAAAGCGCTGCGTTCGGAATAAAAAACTTTAAAACCCGAATGCCGGGCTTTAATCTGTTCGGCTACTGCCAGTCTTTTAATATTTCGTCTATTTTTGCCAGAGTTGCCGCGTCCAAATCGCTGTCGTCCAGCGCCTTTAAGTTTTCGTTCAGCTGGTCAACCGAACTTGCGCCAATCAAAACCGAAGTATTGCGCCGGTCGCGCAAAATCCATTTAACGGCCATCCGGGCTAAAGTGCGGTCGTTTTGTTCTGCCAGATCGTTCAGGCGGCGCAAAACTGCAAGCTTTTCTTCCGTAATGTCTTTTTCTTTCAAAAAAACGTTTCTTGCCGCGCGCGAATCTGCCGGAATATTGCCGCTTAAATATCTGCCTGTTAAAAGCCCCTGTGCCAGAGGCGAAAAGCAGATGCAGCCCACGCCGCTGTCGTCAAGCACGTCCAAAAGTCCGTCTTCCGTCCAGCGGTTCAGCATGGAATATTTTGCCTGATGAATTAAGCACGGCGTGCCGTTTTTGCGCAAGATTTCAACGGCTTTTTGCGTTAATTCTGCCGGATAGTTTGAAATGCCAACGTAAAGCGCCTTTCCCTGCCGTACAATCTGGCTTAATGCGTCCATTGTTTCTTCCAGCGGCGTGTCAGGGTCGGGGCGGTGGTGGTAAAAAATATCCACATAATCCAGCCCCATGCGTTTCAGGCTCTGGTCAAGGCTTGCTACAAGGTATTTTTTGCTGCCCCAGTCGCCGTAAGGGCCCTGCCACATGGTATATCCTGCTTTTGTTGAAATTATAAGTTCGTCGCGGTAGGGCTTAAAATCCTGCGCAAAAATCGTGCCGAAAGTTTCTTCGGCAGAACCGGGCGGCGGCCCGTAATTGTTTGCCATGTCAAAATGTGTAATGCCCCTGTCGAACGCAGTGCGCAAAATTGCGCGGCAGTTTTCCAGTTTGTCTACGCCGCCAAAATTGTGCCACAATCCCAGCGAAAGTTCCGGCAGCTTTATGCCGCTTTTGCCGCATCTTCGATATTTCATTGTGTCGTAGCGGTTTGCACCTGCACAATACGGATCAAAATTCATATTTTCCTTCCTTTTGCCCCAAAAAACTGAAGGCAATACACAGATTATACACTGCTTTTTTAGTTTGAATGAAATATCTTTTTGCCGATTAGAAATTTATGCCTGAATTATAAAAAACAAATAAGGAGATAAATATGAAGACAAAAATAATTTTTATTTTGATACTTTTTTGCAACGCGTTTCTGTATTCTTGCCCTAAAGGAGAAACATCAATACCTAAAGTTGACTTAGAGGTTTTAAAACATTACAACGCAGAAGAAGTGAGCATACTATTACAAAATCAGGATTTTACAAAGCAGTTTATTATAAACTTAACCCAAAGAAAAATTATGATATATTCTGACGAAGAAAAGAAAACGCTTATAACTATGTATGATAAAAATGACAATTTATTAGATTCTTTAGCGGTTATGTTTATGTACCATTCTGCAAATTCATCTAATATGTATTCTTCACAAGCATTTTGTTTGGAAGGTTTTTCTAGCGATATACCCGATATGACATATTATATGGTTTATTGCAATAACGATTCAGAAGAATTTTTGCTGTTCCCAATAAATAGAAAAGATTTCTGGGGAATGTACGCAGATTCCAATAATATTTATTATTCATTAGAATTTGAAAAAGAGAACATAAAAAGAATAAATATATCAGACAACTCTTTATATTCTTATCCATACAGTTTTCCTTATGGCACTGACATTTTTTCCTATGAAGAAGAATTGTATTTTAATTATGGAGAAGGGAAAAACGAAATCAAAAAAACTTATAAGTTAAATGAAACGACAATAACGCCAAACCCTGTATTTATAGAAGATGTACCCAAAAAACAGATAGAATTTAACTAATACAGGCGTACAGGGAAGATTTGAGTGGATATCACAAGACGAAAATGCAACGCCAGAAAGAATATGAAAAAGGAACAGGTACGCAGATACTAAACTTGGATTTACAGTAAATGACAGTGGTTATATTGGAACAGAACATGTAGATAAAACGGAGAAATGATGGCAATAAAGAAGATAGAAGATTTCATAGAGAAACTTGCAAATTATTATGTAGATTCTGCTACGGTAGAAAATATGTATTCTGCAGATTCTAATCAATTAAATAATCTAAAATTATATCTAGAAAAAATGTTCTTGCTAAAACCTGAGTATCTAATTGTTGGAGAAGCTCCTGGATATAAAGGCTGCAGATGGAGTGGTGTACCATTCACCTCTGAGCGTAATCTGAAAGAAAATAATTTCTTTGGATTAGAAAATGGGTTTAAAATACGTAATCCGAATAAACCTGAGTCTGAAAGCTCTGCAACAATAGTATGGAATTGTTTAGATAAGCTAGAAACTCTTCCGTTAATATGGAATTCTTTTCCATTTCATCCACATAATAAAGATAACCAAAATTCTAATCGTGCTCCTACAGGAGAAGAACTCAAGCAAGGTAAAATTATACTTGAAGAGCTAATAGGAATATTTGAAATTAAGAAAAATCACATTATTCCAATTGGACAAAATGCTGCGAAGATTCTAAAAGAATATGAAATTCCTCGGATTATTAGACATCCTTCATACGGAGGAAAAGATGATTTCATTACAGGAATGGAAGCCATTTTTAATGTAACCGTCAATTCTCATGTATTTTCCCAAAATAAATATTTAATCTAAACTTCTACCCAAGGTGGAAGAAATTATGAAATCAAATTACAGTCGTGAAGAACGTCAGAAAATTGTTGAGGAATACATTCAGTCAGGAAAATCACAGACAGTATTCGCTAGAAGAAATAATCAGCGCATATGAAAAAGATTGTGATATTTATGAATATGATTCACTTAACAAAAAATACAATATAGTAAAACAGGATGAAAAAAATCGTTTTGTATTACACAAGTCAGAAAACAGTATTTCAATAGATGCTGCAAATATGATTGAAGAAGAGATGATGGAAATATCTTTTGATTTGAAAGACAATAGCATAACAAAAATATCAATTTTATGCGGAGATTAAAGAACCCGGAAATTGAACCTGTTAAAAATATTGCTTTTAAGGTGATGTGAAAACGTGATTTAAACGGTCTTTTTTCTGTGTTTAAATCACGGCGATTTAAAGAAGTTCTTTTTTGGGTTTAAATCATGGCGATTTAAAGCGACAAAGAGTCTTTTTCATTTAAATCATGGTGATTTAAACCGAAAAGTTCTTTTTCCCATTTAAATCACGGTGATTTAAACCGAAAAGTTCTTTTTTTCATTTAAATCACGGTGATTTAAACCGAAAAGTTCTTTTTTTCATTTAAATCATGGTGATTTAAACCAAAAAGTTCTTTTTTCCGTTTAAATCACGACGATTTAAAGCAAAAAAATATTCTTTTAAATCACCGCGATTTAAAGCATTCACAAAAACTATTTAAATCACGTTTTTTTCCGAGCATGGACTGCCTGAAAGTTGCTTTTTTATCAAATACAACTTTTGCAAAAATAGTCGCAGTTTTTGCACAGACAAAAACTGGGAGCTTTTGCCCCAACCAATCAATAGTTAGAGATAAAGCAAACGGCAAAAGCAGGTCATGCTGAACTCGTTAGCCTGCGGCGGCTGCGCACAGCATCCGATTTGTTACCCAAAACAGATTCCGAAGCAAGTTCGGAATGACAAATAGACAAATATTTGAAACTTTACGTTTGGACTATATACTAATTACCAGAAATTGCATTATGGAAGTAATTTGTTTTGATGAAAAATAAATGTGAGAAAGAAAATCATTTTCTTTGGGGTGATGTTTTTTTATATAAAGATATTCATTTTGGAAATGTTTCAATTGTTATAAAAAAATAAAGAGAATTCAGTACTATGTATGATGACCGGTAATTTTTTGCGGCTCGGCAACCTTATATGTATTCACAACATAATTACTATAAATATGGAGTAAATGACTATGCTTACTAAACAGAAATATCTTTTTCTTATTTTTTTATTAGGGTTTTTATTATTTGCTTGTAATAGGAATACTAATAATATTTTAAAAGAAGCAGATGAATCTCTTGAAAAGAATATTGAGGTAAATAATTCTCTTCAAGAAAAAATAAATGATGAATTAGCAGAAATAAATGATTTTGATACGGAAATAAACTTTGATTTTATGGAATCAGCTTATTCTTTTGAGCAAATAAAAGATATTGAAAAAATCAGATGGATTAATTGTGGAGAGGATAATTTTGATTTGCCTCTGGCAGATGCATTAACCTTTTCATTTAAAATATTACCATCTGAGAGATATTTTAAAATATTTGATCTGGAGAAAAATCAATATAAGACCCCTGGAGAAGGTGAGGAATATGCTCTTTCAGAGGGAACGTATTATTTATATTATGAGTTCAAGAATAATTATTTTGTGACAAATTTTTCTGACTCTTATTATACATATTTGCTGAAACAAAAAGACTCTTATTTCATAAGTAAAAATGGCTATAATCTTGGTTCGTTTCATTTTGATAATGAAAATGAATATCTGAGAGAAGATGGAAAAAATTTTTCAGCAAACGATTTGTGTACTAAATATATCAAATCAAATGATAACGAGTTCTATTCAATAATCGAGCCATTTGAGAATACGGATTTATATATTGGTACCGTATCTGTTACAGACAATAATCAGACAATCCAGGAACGAGGTAATCATTTTATATATTATGATCAGGAAAAGAGTTCATTTTATTCAGATGCGATGTTTGCTGAAAAGGGATATGATTTTGGAAAATGCGGGAATGATAGTTTTGTCATAAAAGTTATGAAATATGATGAAGACGTAAAACTGCTTTTATTAGACACCCCAGCAATTACAAGACCGTATGTTCCAATGGAAGATTTTTTTACCATTGATACAGGAAGGGTAATCGTTACAAAGCCGTATGAACAAAGAAATGCTAGTATTTGTTGTTACAATGATTCGGATTTTGATTCAGAAGTGATAAAAGAGTTGCCGGGTAATAAACGGTATTATGTAACTATAATTGATGCAAAAGAAAATCTGGAAGAATTTAACAACGAAATTTCAAAATGGGTAAAAGTAAAGTTTGATGACGGCTTTGAAAGCTGGATATGGGGACGTGACATAATTCTTTTTGATTCTACAAGCAATTATGATCTTCAAAAAGTGAAAAGATATGTTAAATATAATACTGTAAAATAGTATTTGTTATTAAAAAACAAAAATCTAAACTGTAAAAGTATAAAAGGAAATGGGCCGTAAAGATTCAAAAGCCATACAGTATGCAGGAGACTGGGATGCGTTTGCGGACTGCTTGAGCTGACAATAAGATTACAGATGGAATTCTGACAAAAAAACATTTGTAGATAAAAATGGCAAAGACGTATGAACAAAGAAATGCTAGTATTTATTGTTACGATGATTCGGATTTTGATTCAGAAGTGATAAAAGAGTTGCCGGGTAATAAAAAATCATTGTACACATTCATACCTAATCTAAATCTAATTTATATTTGATTTTGCAAAACTTATAGTCTACACTTAACCTATGATTAATTTATCATATAGATTTAGAACAATGAATGAAGAAATCGAAAGTTTTATTTTAGAAAAGGTTGATGAAACAAATCAGCTTTTGGAAAAGATTTTTATTGCAACTTTTGGAATCGGACCATTTTATTTCATAATGAGTTCCATTCGTTTTTTTCATGTTCCATTATCATTTAGTCTTTCGGTATTGGCAGTTTCTTTTGTTTTTGGAATTATTTTCTGGTCCTGTTTGAAGGTTATAAAAAAGCCAAAAGTAGTAATGCTGGTTGGACTTATAAATCTTTGTATTATTATTTCTTTTGCCTCTGCCACACCAGCTCTTTCTGTATACTTGAGTTTTGGTATTGTTCCATTTTTGAGCTGCCTATATCTTATGCCAAAAATCACAATATTAATGACAGTAATTTGTTATTTCAGCATGGATTTAAGTATTTTTACTAGAGCTGCTATGATGTTTCACGGGGACATGTCTAGAGTTGAACAGATGATTGGAACTCAGCTTGGTGGCTATTCCATCGAATTTCTTGTGATTGGTATTTTATCATATCTCATTTCTAAGAAACTTCGGGATAATTTGATTAACGAATATAGTCAAAAAATACGTATTGAAAATATTCAGACAAAACTTATTCAATCTTTTGCAAATATTGTGGAATGGAACGATCAGTTTACAGGGGAACATATTAAAAGAACTTCTACCTACGTTGAACTCATTGCCCGCCAGCTTGTAAAACAGGGACATTATGTTTCAGAATTAACAGAAGAAAGAATTCAGCTTATGACAAAAGCAGCACCTTTACATGATATTGGAAAAATCAGCGTGCCTAATAATATTCTGAACAAACCTGGAAAGCTGACAGATGAAGAATTTGAGATTATGAAAAGTCACTCTGAAATCGGCTACCAGATTCTGGAAAAAGAATTAAAAGAAATGGAAGATCCGGAATATATTCAATTGGCTGAAGATATGGCTTTGTATCACCACGAAAAATGGAACGGGCAGGGATATCCAAGAAAAATTGCAGGAAAAGAAATTCCTCTTTCAGCAAGAATTATGGCTGCTGCTGATGTTCTGGATGCATTGCTTAGCAAACGTCAGTACAAAGATGCCTTTACAATCGAGAAAACAATGGACATTTTTAAAGAATCTTCCGGTTCACATTTTGAACCTTGTATTGTAGAGGCTGTACTTGCTTTAAAAGATCAGATTTTTGACGTTTCAGCAGGAAAATCTGCAGCTTAATTGTTATATGATGCTCCATTTCTAGAGACCACTGAAAAAGTGGCTTCAAAGATAATACCATAAATTTTACATAAAACATTAAGTCTGCTAAATTTAAATTAGGCGTTTTATGTAAAATCAAGATCAGCAACAGTTAGATTTATACGCAGATTGAATCACAAAACGGCAAGGACTTTTTTATATCCACCCAAAGCCTCATAGTGAATCGACTCAACAGAAACTTATCAAAAATAGAATTAAAAAGAGGTACTAAATATGAAAAAAGCAGTAAAAGTTTTAAGTATTTTGCTTATTGCTTTTCAATTTTCAGGCTGTTCTACAAAAGAAAAAAATAAAGAAATTGAAAGACTGCAATTAGAAATAACAAAAAAAGAAGAAATAATACAAGAATTGAAGAATCAGATTAATCTCTATAGAGACTCAATTGCGGAGTTAGAGAAAGGTAATCCGATTGAAAAAATTGTAACTCTTTTGGGAACAGGAATTTCAAATGTATATTTCCCACAAATGAATGAGAATGTAAAAATCGAAAGTTTTGATTTATCAATTCTTAATGAGGAAGAAAAGAATTTTTACTTTAATTATGCCGGCTGTTATCTTATAAGTGAAAATCAAGACCCGATTCGAGCTAGATATTCATGTCGATTAGATTCTGTTGAAAACGGAATCAGCTTTTTTAGATTAGGAAACACGGGAATCAAGATTTTTTATAACAGAGATGATAATTCATTTTATGAAAGTGATTCTATTACAGCGAGTCGAATTAATTACAAAACTTATGAGCTTTCAGAAGAATATAGAAAGATTTCTTACAATATTGATAATGGAAAAAATGAACTGAGATCTGAAATTAATTCTGTAGAAAATAAAGAAATTCTTAAGTTGTTAACAAGTTTTTTTAGCTACCTTTCAGATGGTAACTTCAACGATATTGTTACAAATTGTTATTCTGTTTCTAATTTTAGAAATATTCGATACGATATGGTCGTTGAAGAAAAAACAGCAGACGAATTGATTTCAGATTTAGCTTATCTAAAAATGTGTTTTGGAGTGCATAATAATCCCATTAAGTTTTATTCAAACATTTTCTTTAGTGAAGATAAGAAATTATATGACTCAATTTTCAACGATTATACATTAATTGAATTTGAGTATCCTGATATATTTAATTATTTTTCATTTGTTATTAAAAAGATTAATGGTGAATATAAAATTATAAGTTATAGAAATGAACTAAATATGATGTAATTTTGATAATTGTTATTTAAATCAATACAAATCAATCCAAACAGCAGGCGTTTTCGGGCGGCGAATAAGTCCGCTAGAAATGGTAGCTGCAAACAGAAATTTAGCGGGATAACGTCATGTGGAATTTTGTTCATCATTTAATGGAGATATTATGAAAAAAGTACTATTTTATATTTGTTTATTTCTCTCTGTTTTTATTTTTTTTGTAATGCCAGTTTCTTTAGTAAATAAAATTTCATTTAAGGGAATGTTTATTTCATATTATATTTCAGTTGGTATGGGATGGTTATATATAGGTCTGTTATTAGGATCAGTGTATATTCCATTTAAATATAAGTTTAAAATTCCATGGAAAGTATTGCATTTAATAATCGTTGTTTTGTTTACAGCGGTTTGTTTTTTTGTAATGAATGGAATGACACCATAATTGGGGTGAATAGATTTAAGCAGCAGGCGTTGCGGGGAAAATAAGTGAAGCTTAAAAATGCAGTACATTAATATAATTTATTTTGCTTTTACAAAAGCTAGGGTATGATGAACTATAGTATTTTTGTCTGGGTGGGTCATGCCAGCGTAAAACTTAAGACTTCTGATGACTGTTTTAATATGGAGAATATAAAATGATTTCAATGTGGATTTGTTTTGCATTATTTTTTGTGGTTTACGCAATTAAACTTTGTAATTTATGGATTGTTCTTACAGCCTGGTCAGTTGGACTTTCAATTTATCTTTTAATAAAAAATAAACTTCCATCTGCCAAATATATAATCATCGCAGTTTTACTTGCATTGGTGGCATCCCTTTCATACTTTGCGTTGGGATTCCGTTTTTATTTGCAAATGCCTCTAAGTGCGGTTTCTTGTTTTTTGGCAGGGCTTGCAACTTTTTCTGTAATGGAAAAATATGGTGATTACTCTTTAATCCGAACTGAATCAAAAACTTCCCCATTGATTTCAATTTTGATTGCTCTTGCAGTAGGAATCGTTTTAGGATTAATCAATCTTCTGTTGGCAAAATCCAGCAACCAGCAGTCAGATTTTGCAATCACTTTTCCAAGAATCATTTTAAGTTTAAATCCCGGTATTCTTGAAGAAATCTCCAATCGTGCAATTTACCTTGCTTTTTTCACATACTACTTTGCAAAACAGAATAAGCCTTCAACAAAATTTCAGATTTTCACAATGATGTTCATGATGACCGTTCCACATTGTTTTGCTCATGGCTACAGAGTTTTTGAGAGTCTGATTCTTCTTGTTCTTTTTGGATTGCCTTTTGCAATTTTACAGCGAAAACGAGATTTAACTTCGGCAATGATAAGTCATACAATTGTTGATTTAATTCGATTCATTACATTTGGTTTACCGGTGTAATTTAGAAGACTTAAAGCACAAGTTTATTGGAAGAGTATCTTCTTGCCCAGGGAATTGAAGCTACTTCCTTATTAACAGAGCGGACGGTTCCAGCCTATAATTTTTACAAGAAAAACGGTTACTACGAATATCCAGACACTGTGGCTTTTTCAAAAGGCTTTGGTCCTAAATATTAGTAAAGGACTATTCAAGAATGAAGCTGAGGATGTAAATATCCAGACAAACAGAAATTTAGCGGGAGAGAATATGGTAGATATGCAGTATGATTGTGGTTTCG
>JAKSTR010000002.1 GCA_024402495.1 Treponemataceae bacterium | reverse complement strand
TGTAAAGTTCGTAAAAACTTTTTACAAAACCGCAGGCTTTTATTCGTGCGGAGGTATTAATACCGACTGCAACCACTTATTAAGAACTGCAACAAATTAAATTACATTGTGTGCAAATTGTATTTTGTAGAACCAATACCGATTTTTTCGCCGTGTTCAAGCTGACTGCGCCAGTTGGTAGACGGCGCAACATCGGTAAAGTGGTCGTGGTGGCAACGGTGCGCCTTATCAAGCGCGCTGCCCGGTACGGCGTTCTGGCGGTTTACGGCATCGGCACAAGCCATATCAAGCGCAACCGGGTCAAACGAAGCAAACATACCGATATTAGGTACAATCGGAATGTCGTTTTCGGCGTGGCAGTCGCAGTTTGGAGAAACATCAATTACCAGATTTATGTGAAAATTCGGACGGTTCTGAATAACGGCCTTGGTATATTCGGCAATTTTAAAGTTCAAAACGTCGTTTGCTTCGTCAAAAAGCGGCGTAACTGCGTCTTTGGGGCACACGGCAATACAGCGCCCGCAGCCAACGCATTTTTCCTGTTTTATCTGGGCTTTTTTATTGGCAATCTGCGGCGCATCGTGGGCGCAAATCTGGGCGCACTTTCCGCAGCCAATACACGCGCTTTGTTCAATTACAGGTTTTCCGGCGCAGTGCATTTCCATTTTACCGGCACGGCTGCCGCAGCCCATTCCAAGATTTTTCAGCGCGCCACCAAAACCGGCAGATTCGTGGCCTTTAAAATGGTTCAGCGAAATTACAATGTCGGCATCCATAATGGCGGCACCGATTTTTGCTTCCTTTACGTAAGTACAGCCTTCCAGCGGAACCAGAACTTCGTCCTTGCCTTTAATGCCGTCAGCAATAATCGTATGCACGCCGGTAACAAACGGGTTGTAGCCGTTTTTGTAAGCACTGTCCAAATGATCCAGCCCGTTTTTTCTGCCGCCAACATACAGAGTATTGCAGTCGGTAACAAAAGGTTTGCCACCAAGCCGTTTAATATATTCGCAAACTGTTGCGGCGTAGTTCGGGCGCAAAAAAGCCAGATTACCCGGTTCGCCAAAGTGAACTTTTACAGCCACAAATTTGTCAGTAAAATCAATTTTTTCAAAACCGGCTTTTTTCATCAAAAGCTGCATCTTTTTAAGCAGGTTTACTTCGCTTGTGGCGTGCATATCCGTAAAAAAAACATCAGAAGCTTCCATAAAATCTCCACAAAATAAAAATTTGTAAATAAAATTGAAAAAATTATACCACGCTTTTCAAGCCCTAAACCGCTTTATTTTGTAAATTCAACAAAACGAAAGGCAGAATATTGAAAATTTCAAATTTTAAAATATTTTCAGCCGGCGGCACGATTTAAAATGCCTTAAAAATTCAGCCTGAAAGAAGCATTATTAGAAAAACTTTGAAAACTCTTGAAAATATTGTAATTTTATGCAAAAAGCTACTTCCATAAAGAAAGAAAAACCTTTATTCTTTCTAGCGAGTGTATAAACTTTTCTGCCGAAAGCAAAAGTTTAGGCGTGAAAAATTACAGTTTTCACATACGATGCGCTTTTTAAGGGCAGCCGGTAAGGCAGCCAAAATCTACAGTTAAAGCGCAAACCTGCATTTTTACTGAACAATCGCCAATTAATTTACTGTCTAATAAAATCTGGTTCATGAATTTTGCGATTACAGCTAAATGCAAAAGGAATGGACATGGAAGAAACTATCTCTTTTGAAGACCTCGGCTTAGACGAGGCAACCCTTGAAGCGGTAAAAGCCAAGGGTTTTGAACAGCCATCACCAATTCAGGCTCTCGCAATTCCGCGCCTTTTAAACGGCGATGCAAACATGATTGCAAAAGCACGCACCGGAACAGGAAAAACCGCCGCATTCGGTATTCCGCTTGTACAAAATATCCGCAGCGACAACGGCAGCGTTCAGGCTTTGGTTTTAACCCCTACCCGCGAACTTGCGCTTCAGGTAAGCAAGGAAGTTGAATCTTTAGCCTGCGGCAAATTTCCGCGCATTGCATCGGTTTACGGCGGTGCCGGAATGGGCGATCAGCTGCGCAAACTTAGAAGCGGCGTTGAAATTGTTGTCGGTACGCCGGGCCGTGTACAGGATCACCTTGAACGCGGCAGCCTGAAAATTGACAAAATTGACTATTTTATTCTTGACGAAGCTGACGAAATGCTTGACATGGGCTTTATTGACGACATTGAAGCCATTTTTGCCCAGGCAAATCCAAACAGCCGCGTCCTGCTCTTTTCGGCAACAATGCCTTCAGAAATTCTGAAAATTGCCGGTCAGTTTATGGGCGATTACGAAATTATTGAAGAAGAAGCCCGCCCGGAAGAACCTGTTTTAACAGAACAATATTACTGGACTGTGCGCGAAAACGAAAAAATCAACGCGCTTGTACGCTTAATTGATATTGCACCGGATTTTTACGGCTTGATTTTTACCCAGACCAAAGCCGATGCCGATATGGTTGCAAAAGCGCTGGATGACCGCGGTTATGCGGCGGTTGCCCTGCACGGCGACATTCCGCAGTCACAGCGCGAAAAAATTCTTCTGCGCTTCCGCAATAAAAAAACACGCATTCTGGTTGCAACCGACGTTGCCGCCCGCGGTATTGACGTTACCGGCTTGAGCCACGTTGTAAACTATGCCATGCCATTTGACGGTCCGACATACATTCACCGCATCGGGCGCACAGGCCGCGCCGGCGCAAAAGGCAAAGCCTATACTTTGGTTCGCCCTGAAGAACGCAGAAAACTGCGCTATTTAATCAGCGTAAGCAGCGGCAACCTGAAAGAAGAAAAAATTCCTTCCGTAAACGAAGTTTTGAAAGTTAAAAGGGCGCGTCTGTTTGACGAAACAGCAAAAAGCCTTGGCCTTTTAAAAGACGAAGAAGAATTGCCAAACGAAGAAACTTTGCAGAACGTTCCAGCCGCAGAAAATGCTGGAAATGCTGGAAATGCTGAAAATGAAAATGTTCAGGCAGATGAAAAAACACCTTTTTACGAGAAATTCGTAAAAAAAGAAGACCAGAAAGAAGAATCTTTCGGCGGCGAATCAGCTTCAGCTGAAACCGAAAACGAAACTGAAACTGCTGGAGAAACTGTACCGGCAGAAGAAAAACCTTTGGTTGTAAAAGCCGCGTCAAAAGATTTTGTAGATTTTGCAAACAGACTTTGTGAAAACAACGATCCGTTAGCAGTTCTTGCCGCCGTACTGGAAGACAATTTCGGTCAGCAGCTGAACCCGAAGCGTTACGGCGAAGTTTCGCAGATTGGCGGCGGCAATACAAACGTAAAACAAATCCGCCTTTACATCGGTCTTGGTCACCGCGACGGTATGGGTCGCCCGGAAATTGCACGCTTTTTCAGCGATTTGCTCCGCATTCCAGGCCGCCTGGTAGACCGCATTGAAGTAACAGAAAACTTTTCGCTTGCAAGCCTGCCGCCGGACGTTGCAATGCGCGCCCTTGATATGGCAAAACACGATAAATCGCTGCCGCATATGCACATAGATACAAAATCCGGCGGCGATGACGGTTTTAGCCGCAAACGCGACCGCGGAGACCGCGGCGGCAGACGTTTTGGCAGAGACCGCGATTTTGACCGCCACTTTGACGACCGTGAAAGCAGAGGCAGACGCGGGCCTGGCTACGGCAAGGGCGGCAGAGACCGCGACCGTTTTGACCGCAAGGAACGCCGCGCACCAAAAGGCAAAGGTCAGTCTCCGGAAATGATGCCGTTGCAGTACCGCACAAGCAATGCCAGCCTGTATAAAAAAAGCGATAAATATTAATCTGTAAAAAAGCCCGCATAAAAAATGCGGGCTTTGCCGTATTCTTTTGCAAAGGAAAAACAATGGAAAACAAAAAATATTTTTACCGGATCGACATTCTGCGCTTGATTTTTTGTCTGTGCGTAGTTGTTCTGCACTTTGAAACCTTTTATCCAATTTTTCCCGGCAAAGGAATAAAAGGATTTGGGCGCGCCGTAGATTTTTTCTTCATTTTAAGCGGCTTTTTACTGATGTATTCTTTCAAAGCCCGGCGCTACCAAAGCGGATTTGAATATTTCGGTTCAAAAGTAAAGCGGCTTTTTCCGTTAAACCTTTTGATGCTGTTTTTATTCAGCGCATTTACAGTTTTTCCCGGCGTTTTTGCACATTTTTCAGCAGCAGAACTGTTAAAATCAATTTACAACTTTTTCATCAACTTCATTGCAACCCTTCCGGACGTATTTTTCCTTCAATTATTTATTCCGGTTGTAGAAAATTTTATTCCATCCCGCATCGAAAACATTCCAATCTGGTATGTTTCGGCAATGGTTGTAGCAAGTTTTGTCTGGTATTCGCTGCTTCTGCTTGCTTCAAAAGACGAAAAAAAATCAAATTACGGCTGGGTTCTGCTTTTCCCGGTTTTCATTTTCTGCTATCTGGTAAACGAAACCAAACAGCTGGCATTATCACAAGGACCTGTTAAGCTGCTTTATTTGCCCGGCGGTTTTCTGCGCGGTTTTGCAGACATGGCTATCGGTATTTTTCTTGCAAACTACAAAATTGAAATAAAATCAAAATTTGCAGAAACGGTTTTCAAAATCGCCCTGCCGCTTTTGGTTTTTGCCTTTATGAATTACGCGATGAATACAGTAATGGATTTTGTTTTCATTGTGTTCACTTCGGTTTTGCTGTTATTTGAATTTTCTTACACACCCAAAGAAAGTAAATTTTTAACGAATATAGGGCATTTTTGCGGAAAAGCTTCTGTAATTTTATATTTTACTCACGCTTTTGTAATCATTTTTGTATATACGCCGCTTTTTCAAAAATATCCGCAAATCGGCGAAAACTTTTTTATGTCGCTGCTGGTGCGCTGCGGACTTTTGACCGTTACCGGGTTTGCAGTTTACTGGCTTACCAAACCAGTTGAAAAAATAATTAGCAATGTTTTAGCGCACATAAAAACCGCTGAATAAAACTGAAAATATACCGGGCAAAAAACGCAGACGAACAAGGCTTTGCACCAGCGTTTTTACCGGCTAGCTGAAAATTTAAATAGCCCGCATAAAAAATGTGGGCTTTGCCGTATTCTTCAAAAACTTCTGTTTGCACCAAAGTGTTTTTATTTTTCGTTTACTTTGCGGATAAACTTTGCCGGATTGCCGAACCAGACTTCGTCGGCGCCAACATCTTTTGTAACTACGCTGCCGGCACCAATCATTGCATTTTCGCCAATTGTTACGCCGCAAACAATTGTGGAATTTGCACCAATACTTGCGCCTTTTTTAATAAGCGTTTTTGCATATTCCGCCGGATGAACTTTTGAGCGCGGAAAAATATCGTTGGTAAAAGTTACGTTCGGACCAATAAAAACATTGTCCTCAACGGTAACGCCATCCCAAAGCTGCACGCCGCTTTTAACGGTAACGTTATCGCCAACGCTTACATCGTTTTCAATTAAAACATTTGCGCAAATATTGCAGTTTTTGCCTATTTTGGCGTGTTCAAAAATTACGCAAAACTGCCAGATATTTGTAGAAGAATCAATATTTTTTGCTTTTACATCTGCCAAAGAATGAATCATAAAACTAATAACCTCTTAAAATATTTTGCGCCGAAAATTTTTCTGCCCGGCGCGCGGCTTTATTCTGCATATTCTGCAAGTTCTTCCCAGCGTGCGGTTTTCGCGTCAATCAGCTTCAATATTTCGTCATAGCGCTGCTGCTTTACGCCGGCTTCGGCGCCGCCTTTACTAAAACCGCTGCCTGCAAAATATTCTTCCAAAGCCGATTTTTCTTCTTCAAGTTCTGCAATCTGGTCTAAAAGCCCGTCAAATTCCTGCTTTTCTTTATAGGTAAGTTTCTTTTTCTTCCGGTTTTCTTCCGGCGCTGCTTCGGTTTTGGGCGTGCTTTTAGGCGCTGCAGGCTGAACTGCATTTTCAGCTTTCTGCTGGTCGCAAAACAGGCGGTAATCTGCGTAAGAACCCGAAAAATAACCCACGTTGCCGTTGCCGTCAAGCACAAACAGAAAGTCGGTTACACTGTCCAAAAAGGCGCGGTCGTGGCTTACGGTTAAAATACAGCCTGCAAAATCTTTCAGAAAATCTTCAAGCAGGCTGATGGTTTCAATGTCAAAATCGTTGGTCGGTTCGTCAAAAAGCAAAAAGTTAGGGTTGCTTGCCAGAACCTGAATTAACTGCAAACGCCGCAGTTCGCCGCCGCTTAAATAAGCAAGCTGGGTATTGAACATGGCGTGAGGGAACAGAAACCGTTCCAGAAATGTTTCAATTGAACAAACCGAGCCGTCCTTTAGCGTTACGTGCTGGGCTTTGGCGCGCATATATTCCAAAACGGTTAAATTGCGGTCTACAAACTTTGCGGTCTGGTCAAAATAGCCAAAAACCGTGTTAACGCCGCAGTCTATTACGCCGCCATCTGGAGCAAGACGCCCGGCGATAAGGTCTAAAAACGTACTTTTGCCGCTGCCGTTTGGCCCGATTACGCCGATGCGTTCGCCTTTTGTAAACTCGTAGGAAAAAGGCAGAAGCACATTTTTATCACCGAAACTTTTGCTGACGCCTTCAAGCTTTAATACCTTGCCGCCCATGCGTCTGCCGGCTGCGGCAAAACTTTCCATCTGCGCCGCAGCTTCCTGCCGTTCTGCCAGAAGCGATTCAATGCGCGCCTTGCGGTGGCTGTCTTTTAAGGCGCGGGCTTTTGGACCGCGTTTCAGCCATTCCTGTTCCACCGCCAGAATCGATTCGCGCTTTGCATCATGCCGGGCTTCTTCTTCGGCGCGTTCCTGCCTGCGCCGCAAATAGCTGGAAAAATTGCCCGGATATTTGTTCACTTTCCGCCGGTCAATGTCTATCATGGTGTTGCAAACCGCGTCCAAAAAATGGCGGTCGTGGGTTACAAGAATAAACGTGCCTTCAAAATCTTTCAGGCGCTTTTCCATCCATTCAATAGTTTCAATATCAAGGTGGTTGGTAGGTTCATCAAGCAAAATCAGGGTGGAATTTGCGGTAAAAACCCGGGCAATCGCCGCTTTTTTTACCATTCCGCCGGACATCTGGGAAAGTTTCTGATCTAAACCGTGGTCTTTGTCGCATACGCCCAGTTCCGTTAAAAAAGATTCGTAGGTGTGCTCTATGGAAAAGCCTTTTAATTCTTCCATTTTTTGGGTAAGGGCGCTTAATTTTTGCTGCAAGCCTGCGTTTTTGCCGCCGTTTGCTGCCACCTGCTGCAAGCACGCAGAATATTCGCCTGCAAGCTGCAAAAGCGGGTCGCTGCCCTTATACAGAAAAGTTAAAAGTGTATCGTCGCTGGCAAAAGCCGGGCGCTGGTCTAAAACGCTCATCGTTACGGCGCGGTTAATTGAAATTGAACCCGTGTCGGGCAGAAGGTCGCCGGTAATAAGGCGCAGAAATGTTGATTTTCCGCAGCCGTTCGGCCCGACGAAACCAATTTTTTCGCCGGAATCTATGCCGAAACTTACGTCTGTAAAAAGTGCCTGTTCTTTTAAGTTTTTAGAAACATTGTCAATGGAAATTAAATTCATAAGTGGTTTATTTTAGCACGTGGAAGTTTTTTATAAAATACGGCGCATACGTAAATTGAAAAATTAAAAAGGTTCGTTTTTTTAGGTTAAGTTTTGGTACGGAACAAAAACGCATCTGGGCAGATTGCGCCGAGCACGAATCAACATATCCCGATGCACGAATAAAAGCAAAAAGCCGCAGTAAATCCGTTCAGATTAGCCGCGGCTTTTTGCTTTTCAATTTTGCAGAACCAGCCTAGTTGTTTAAGCCCGTGTAAAGCCTGTAATATTTCCCTTTCTGTTCTATCAACTGGTCGTGGTTGCCGCTTTCTATAATTTTGCCGTCTTCAAGAACCAGAATCATATCCGCGTTGCGCACGGTAGAAAGCCTGTGGGCAATTACAAAAACCGTTCTGCCCTGCATCAGGCTGTCCATACCCTTTTCAATTAAAACTTCGGTGCGCGTATCAATGGAACTTGTGGCTTCGTCCAAAATTAAAACCGGCGGATTTGCAATAGCGGCGCGGGCAATGGCAAGAAGCTGGCGCTGACCCTGGCTTAGGTTTGCACCGTCGCCACTTATAACGGTATCGTAACCCTGATGCAAGTGGCGGATGAAATAATCGGCGTTGGCAAGTTTTGCAGCTTCTTCAACTTCTGCCATGCTTGCGTCCAGCTTGCCAAAGCGAATATTGTCGGCAATCGTGCCGGTAAAAAGGTGCGTATCCTGCAAAACCATGCTGAGCGAACGGCGTAAATCCGCTTTTTTGATTTTGGTAATATTTATGCCGTCAAAACGAATTTTTCCGCCCAAGGCAGATTCACCGTTTTCTGCCGGCTTCTGGCTAAGTTCGTAAAAGCGGTTAATAAGATTTGTAATGGTGGTTTTGCCCGAACCTGTTGAACCTACCAGCGCAATTTTTTGCCCCGGCTTTGCCGTTAAATTGATGTCGTGCAAAACGGTTTTTTTATCGGTGTAGCCAAAATTAACATTTTCAAATACCACTTCGCCTTTAAGCCGGGTATAAGTTGTGGTGCCGTCGTGGTGCGGATGTTTCCACGCCCATTCGCCGGTTGGCAAAAATGCTTCGGTAATCGTACCGTCGTTCAAAACGTTGGCATAAACCAATGTAACATAACCGTCGTCAACTTCGGCAGTTTCGTCAATTATGGCAAAAATACGTTCGGCACCGGCTAACGAATTCAATATGCCGTTAAAAAGCTGCGCCATCTGGGTAACAGGCTGGGTAAAGTTTTTGGAATACTGCAAAAATGCCGCAATTGTACCCAGATTTGATTTGTTTGCAATTACCAGAAGAACGCCGGCAATTGCAACAAGGGCGTAGCTGATATGTCCCATGTTGTTCATCATTGGCGGCAGGATATTTGCAAGGCTGTTTGCCCGCGTACCGGCTTTGCAGAGCCGTTCGTTCAGTTCGTTAAAATCTTTTTTTGCGTTTTCTTCGCGGCAAAAAACCTTTACAACGTTCTGCCCTTCAATTAATTCTTCAATAAAACCGTTAACCGCGCCAATTGCCGCCTGCTGTTCCCTAAAGGCTTTTGCAGAATGCTTGCCCACAACGCCAACACAGAAAACCATAAACACAATGCACAGAATTACCACAACTGTTAAAACCGGGCTTAAAACCAGCATCATTACAAAAGAAGCAACGATTGTCAGCACCGAAGAAAACATCTGCGGCAATGCCTGACTGAGCATATCGCGCAAAGTATCGGTATCGTTGGTGTAGCGGCTCATGATATCGCCGTGGCTGTTTGTGTCAAAATATTTAAGCGGCAGCTTTTCCATCTGGGTAAAAAGCTGCGTGCGAATTTTATAAAGGATTCTGGTACTGATGTTCAGCATAAGGCGGCTGTTTGCATAGCCAGCCAGCGCGCCGAACAAGAAAATTACCAGCATCTTGCAGAGCATCGTGATAAAAGGCGTAAAATCAGGGTTTTCTGCACCAATAAGCGGAATGATAAAGTCGTTCAGCGCAGGTTTCAGCATGTAATTGCCTAAAATGCCTGCACCGGCAGAAATCAGAATGCAGCAGAAAACCAGCACAAGATGCAATTTGAACTCGCTTAAATAAGAAAACAAACGTTTTATGGTTTTGCCGGTGTTTTTAGGTTTCTGCATCGGCATTCCTCTTTTTCCTGGACCAGCCATCATTTGCCTCCTTTTTCTGTCAAATCGTTGCCGGGATTATCAAAATCGCTGCCTTTCTGCTGCTGTTCGTAAACTTCGCGGTAAATGGAACAGGTTTTAAGCAAATCTTCGTGCCTGCCGCTGTCTATCAGCTGCCCCTGATCCAGAACAAAAATCCTGTCTGCATCAATTACGGAAGAAATGCGCTGGGCAATAATGATTTTTGTACAGTCCGGCAGGGTACTGCGAAGCCCCGCGCGGATTTTTGCATCGGTGGCAGTATCAACCGCGCTGGTAGAATCGTCCAGAATTAAAATCTGGGGCTGCTTGATAAGGGCGCGGGCAATGCAAAGGCGCTGTTTTTGTCCGCCGGAAAGGTTTACGCCGCCCTGCCCCAGCTGGGTATCGTATCCGTCAGGAAAACTCTGGACAAAATCGTGGGCGCAGGCAATTTTGCACGCTTCAAAAATCTGTTCATCGGTAGCATTTTCGTTGCCCCAGCGCATGTTTTCTTTTATTGAACCGCTGAAAAGTACGTTTTTTTGCAGAACCATTGCAACTTTTGAACGCAACGCTTCAATGTCGTAGCTTTTAACGTCGCGCCCGGCAACTTCAACCGTGCCGCTTAAGCAGTCGTAAAGGCGCGGAATAAGGTGAACCAGCGTAGTTTTGGAAGAACCGGTTCCGCCGATAATGCCCACAACTTCGCCCGAATTAATCTGAAGGTTAATGTTGCGCAAAACCGCGGTTTCTTCACGCTTGTCGTAACTGAAACTTACGTTTTTAAAGCATACCGAACCGTTTTCCGGCGCAACATTTTCTGCATTTGCAGCTTTCATCAGGCTTTCTTCGTTTTTAATGTCAATTTCTTCGTCTAAAACTTCGCAAATGCGCGCCATAGAAGCCCTTGAAATTACAAGCATTACAAAAATAAAGGAAATCATCATCAGCGACATTAAAATCTGCATTAAATATGTAATGAAACTTATCAGTTCGCCTGTCTGCATTTTGCCGGCAATAATGTAATTTCCGCCAAACCAGAACATTGCAATAACGCTGCAATACATTACCATCTGCATAATCGGCATGTTCAGAATTACAAGCCGTTCGGCTTTCAGCTGGGTCTGGCGCACGGCATCGGCAGCGTCCCGGAATTTCTGGTTTTCGTGGTCTTCGCGGACGAAGGCTTTTACGGCGCGTATGCCGGTCAGGTTTTCCTGCACGGCGGCGTTCAGCGCATCGTATTTTTTCATCATCAGCTGAAAACGCGGAAAAGCTTTTACCATAATGACGGCAAGAGGAATTGCGATTACGGGTATTGCAACCAGAAATATAAGCGAAAGTTCGGCATTTATGTAAAAACTCATGATAATTGCGCTTATAAACATAAAAGGCGAACGCACGCACATACGGATTATCATCTGAAAGGTGTTCTGGGTGTTTGTAACGTCGGTTGTAAGGCGCGTTACCAGCGACGCGGTGCTGAATTTGTCAACGTTTGCAAAGGAAAAATCCTGCACTTTTGCAAAAAGGCGGCGGCGCAGGTTTTTGGCAAAGCCAAGCGAAGCCACGGCGGCGAACCTTCCGGAAACGACACCGAAACCGAGTGAAAAAAGGGCGCAGACTATCATAAGTGCGCCGGTTTTTAATACGTAGGCAACATCGCGGTTGGCAATGCCAACGTCAATGATTTTTGCCATAATGAATGGAATAAAAACTTCAAGCAAAACTTCTACCATGATTGTGGCAGGTGCCAGAACGGCACAGGTTTTGTAGCGCTTTTCCAAGCCGAAAAGCAGCTTTTTAAGTGAATGTTCTTTAGGTTTGTTAGACATACGCATACTTTACGCCAAAAAAACGTAAAATTCTATATTTTTTCAAATTTGTACTATTTTATAACAGTTTTTTTATGGTGCTGTGTTTTTGGGTTGCAAAATTGAATGGTAAAAATAATCATCGAAATAAAATAATGTTTAATGAATGTGTAAAAGCAGCCTTGCGGTAATCCCTCCATGAAAAAAGCGTTCGCCCTTCGGTCGTGACGATTTTTTTCATGGCAGGGCTTGCCGCAAGGCCGCCTCTTTATTCATTGTTAAATATTCTTTTGTTTCTTTTTTTATGTTGAAATTTGTAAAGCTAAGTTGGCAAAGGCTAATAGCAGGCAATAGCGCAGTTTGTGCAAGTGTTTTTTATAAAAAAATGTCTTTTTGGGGCATTAACAAATGTTAATTCATAAAAAAGAATTCTTTTTGTGCCATTAACATTTGTGAATTGGTAAAAAAGTGTTCTTTTTGGGCTATTAACATTTGTTAATTGATAAAAAAGAATTCTTTTTGAGGCGTTAACATTTGTGAATTGGTAAAAAAGATGTCTTTTTGCGTTATTAACAAATGTTAATGGCATAAAAAGTTTTTGGCGGCATTAACAAATGTTAATAGCATAAAAAGTTTTTGGCGGCATTAACAAATGTTAATAACGACCAAAAACTTTTTCGCAATTAACAAATATTATTTTAACTGGCGGTGTTTTTTAATAATTCTGCAAACGGCAAGCACTGCAAGTGCAATAAGGGCAAGCAGAACAATTACTGCGCCATAAATAAGCATCGCCGCCTTTGAAGGCCGGGCAAAAAAGTTCACCGGATTTACCGACGGTTTTTCTATTATTGCGGCGGCTTCGGCATTGGAATAATCGCCGACTGTTCCGCGCTTTTCCAGATCTGCGGCAATCGCTTCCCAGCCTTTCAGCTCGCCGCGCCCGGTATAAATTATATTTTCGTTCAGGTTTTTCAGCGCTTCGCCCTTTGCATTCCGCGGCACAATGGAAATTAAGCCGTAAGAAGTTTTTAAAACATCGCTAAGCATTTCGCCGGTGCAAAGGTCCGTTATAACGCGGTAAAGTTTTTTATCTTCAATTGCCGTTTTTTCGCCGGCGGCATCAACCAGCCATACGCTGGTAACTTTGTCAAAAATCAGGCGGCGCGAATTTTTTTCGTAAGCCAGCCCGTAAGTGAAAAGCCGGCAGGAATCCAGTATTTTGGAAACCGTTGCGTCAACTTCGGCTGCGGCGCGCAAATCTTTGCCGGTAAGCCATACGCTTATCAGCGGATAGCCGGGCAAGCCGTCGCTGCCCATGCCCAGCGAATAAGAATTGAAAACATCTTTTACGGTAACAACGCCGGGGCGAAAACTGTCGCGCACCACGCCGGAAGGAACGATAACCACGTCCACCGGATAGCCGTAGCCCAAATCGTCGGCTTTTGACTGGTCTTTGGGCGGTATCTGCAAGCTTTCTACCGATTTTTTCATTGAATCTGCCATCAGATAGCCAACTTCGTGATAAAAATCCACGTTGTAGCTGTTAAGGGCAATTATCTGGTTCATTTCCCAGCCGAACTGATTTAAAACGTTTTCGTCTATGTTTCTGGCAAAACCGTCCAGCATTTCCTTTATTTTGGGGTCTTTTGGAAGATTATCGGTAACGGGTACAAGTTCGTATTTTTTTACCTGCCAGCGCCCGTTTTCTTTTTGCGAAAGGCTGACTGTGCCCAAATTCTGCGAATACGCGCCGCAGGAAACTATTGCGGTTTCACCCTGAATTATCGGTTTCTGCAAAACCGTATGGGTATGGCCGCTTACAATCAGGTCTATTTCGGGCACGTTTCTGGCAAGTATCTGGTCTTCCGATTTTGAAGCGTTTGGGTTTGTGCCGGAATGTGAAAGGCACACAATCATGTCAACTTTTTCGTTCTGCTTTATGCGGGCAACGGTTTTTTTTGCGCTTTCAATCTGGTCAAGCCACGCAAGTTCCGGCGCATAGGTGTAAAACAGCGAATCTTTGCCGTTTATGCCGAAAACGGCAATTTTTATGTCGCCGTGGTTCAGCACAAAATATTCTTCAACGCCATAATTCTGCATTGCGCCAAAAAGCCCTGCACTTTCGCTTTTGGAAGAAGCATAGTCAAGGTTTGCTATTGTAAAGGCAGGCAATTTTTCGCCCTGTTTTCTGGCATTCTGTGCCGTTTCAAACATTTGCGCCAGAGTTTCTATGCCGTAATCAAATTCGTGGTTGCCAAACGTGGTGGCTTCTACGCCGATTGCGCCCAGAATGCGTAATTCCGGCGCGTACTGTGCAAAAGAAGTCTGGTACAAGGTGCCCATCGAAAAATCGCCGGCATCCAGTACGAAGGTTTGCGGATTTTTTTTGAACTGTTCATCGATTATCAGTTTTGCCTGGGCAAGGCGGTCTAAAAAATCGTGAACATCGTGCATGAATATAAAATCTGCCTGTCTGGCGGCAGGCTGCAATGCCGGGGTTTGTTCTGCAAAGGTGAAAAAGTTGCAGGCTGCAGAAAGTGCTAAACAAAAAGCGAATATTTTTACATTTTTCGGGCATTTTTTGCCGCTAAAAGAATCGTTCATTTTTCTGCTTTTAAAAAAGAAAAAATTCATAGGTTAACAGTTTATCACACAATTGTTAAATTTTATATAGAAAGATTAAAGATATTAGAGTTTTTAGTAATTTTCGGTATTGCAAAAACCTTAAAAGCCGCAGATTATGCAACGTTTTTTCAATATTCCGCAAACATTCGCCGCAGCCGGTGCGTTCCCAAGACGCTGCATTGCGGAAAACAAAAAGGCTGCCTCTGTTAAGTTTTCACTTTAACAAAGGCAGCCTTTACTTTCTTCAATTATTCAGCAATTAAATACCAACAAAACGGGTATTTACTTTGTCCTGAATGTAGGCAATAAATTCGTCTACTTTCATAATCTGCTGCGGTCTGCCGTCGCGGAAACGAACGGCTACATTGCCTTCTGCCTTTTCTTTTTCGCCGACAACCAGCATGTAAGGAATTTTCTGCAACTGTGCAGCCTTGATTTTTCCTTTCATGTTGTCAGAACCAAGGTCAGCTTCGGCGCGGAAACCTGCGTCTTTAAGCTTGTTCATGATTTCTTCGGCGTAATCGTTAAAAGCCGGGGCAACCGGAATCATTGCAACCTGCTGGAAGCAAAGCCATGCCGGCAAAGCACCTGCAAAGTTTTCAATAAGAATACCGATAAAGCGTTCCAAAGAACCCAAAACGGCGCGGTGAAGCATTACCGGGTGGTGCTTTGCGTTGTCAGAACCGATATATTCGGCATTGAGGCGTTCTGCGCTTGGCAGCTGGTAGTCTACCTGAATTGTACCGCACTGCCACGGGCGGCCTAATGCGTCAATCAAAGTAAATTCAAGTTTTGGACCATAAAAAGCGCCTTCGCCCGGCTGAATTTCGTATTCCAGACCGGCTTTTTTACAGGCATCTGCAAGTGCGCCTTCTGCTCTGTCCCAGTCTTCGTCTGTACCAACGCGTTTTTCCGGGCGGGTAGAAAACTTAACAACAATTTTGTCGTCTTCAAAACCAAAATCTTTGTACATGTCTTTCAGCAATGCGCAGAATTTTGCAACTTCGTCCGGAATCTGTTCTTCCGTACAGAAAATATGGGCATCGTCCTGAACAAAACCGCGCACGCGCATAATTCCGTGCAGTGCGCCGCTGGCTTCGTTGCGAGTACAGCTGCCGAATTCGGCAATACGCAGCGGCAAATCTTTGTAAGACCGCAGGCGGTTTTTAAAGATTTCTACGTGACCAGGGCAGTTCATTGGCTTCAATGCAAAAGTGCGTTTTTCACTTTCGGTAATGAACATATTTTCCTGATATTTTGCCCAGTGTCCGCTGCGTTCCCACAAGCTGCGCGGCATAACGAAAGGTGTATTAACTTCAACATAGCCGTCTTTGCGGATTTTGTCGCGAACGTAGTCTTTAATAATTGAATAAACTGTCCATCCGTTCGGGTGCCAGAAAATTTCGCCCGGGTTTTCGTCGTCGATGTGGAACAAATCCAAATCTTTTCCGATTTTGCGGTGGTCGCGTTTTTCTGCTTCTGCAAGCATGTTGAGGTAATCTTTCAAATCGTTTGGTTTTTCCCATGCAGTACCGTAAATGCGTGTAAGCATAGGGCGTGTAACATCGCCGCGCCAGTATGCGCCGGCAACTTTCATCAATTTAAAAGCCTGCGGATTAATTTCTTTTGTGTTTGCTACGTGCGGGCCGCGGCAAAGATCAATATATGTGTCCTGTTTGTAAGTGGTAATTGTTGCGTCGTCCGGTAAATCTTTAATCAGCTCAATTTTGTACGGCTGGTCTGCAAACTGGGCAAGAGCCTGTTCTTTTGTTACTTCAGTGCGAACAAAATCGTGATTGCCGCTTACGATGCGGCGCATTTCTTTTTCAATTTCGCCCAAATCTTCTTCTTTTATAGGGCGTGGCAAATCAAAGTCGTAATAAAAACCGTTGTCAATTGCCGGTCCAATAGCAACTTTTGCCCCAGGAAAAAGTTTTAACACTGCTTGTGCCATAACGTGAGCTGTACTGTGGCGTACAATCTCAAGTTTTTCATTTTTTACTGCCATAATAGCTTCCTTTGACTCGCAGATACAACCTGCGGAAATCGTGATTTTCTTCTATTATATAGAAGAGTTTTTCAATTTTAGCCCATCGCATGTTTTTTTTCAATGCTGCACTTTCATTTTGATTGATTGACAGATTATAAAACTTGTTTTATTATAAAATTGTACTAATTACAATTTTATAACCATTAAATTCTACGGAGGCACACAATGAAGGAATGGGTTTGCAGCGTTTGCGGCTATGTTCACACTGGCGATGAAGCACCGGAAAAATGCCCGCAGTGCAAGGCACCGGCTAAAATGTTCAAGGAAAAAACTGAAGACATGGCTCTTGCCGCAGAACACGAATACGGTGTTTACGGCAAAACCGTAAAAAATAACGGGAATGTAAGCGAAGCGGACAAAGCATATATTCTGGAACAGCTGAAAGCAAACTTTAACGGCGAATGTTCGGAAGTTGGAATGTATTTGTGCATGGCACGCATTGCCCACCGGGAAGGATATCCGGAAATTGGTCTTTACTGGGAAAAAGCCGCTTACGAAGAAGCCGAACACGCGGCAAAATTTGCAGAACTTTTGGGCGCAGAACTTGAACCGAACATGACAGACAGCACGAAGAAAAATCTTGCATGGCGCGTTGCCTGCGAATTCGGCGCAACAAACGGCAAGTTTGAACTTGCTAAACGCGCAAAAGATAACGGTCTGGACGCAATTCACGACACCGTGCACGAAATGGCACGCGACGAAGCACGCCACGGAAAAGCGCTTAAAGGTTTGCTGGAAAGATATTTCAAATAAAACACGTTTGCCGGAAAAAGCCGCTGGTAAAACTTGCGGCTTTTTAAATTTTTAATTCAGCTGGCAAAATCCAAACATTCAAAAGGTGAATATATGCAGAATCAGAACACAATTCCCAATTTATCCGAAAAATTGCAGGCTTTTAATATTCGCCCTTCGGTGCAGCGCCTTGCAATTTACCAGTTTATAATTGAAAACCATATTCACCCCACCGCCGATGACATTTACGCCGCACTTGCGCCAACCATACCAACGCTGTCGCGCACAACAGTTTACAATACGCTTAAACAGTTTGTAGACTGCGGTCTGGTACAAACCCTGACAATAGAAGACGGCATTCTGCGCTTTGACGCGGACACAGCGAATCATATTCATTTTAAATGCCGGAAATGCGGCGAGATTTTTGACGTTTATACAGATTTCAGCCCGAACGAAGATATTCTGCCCGAAGGCTTTTTTATGGAAAAAATACAGACAAATATCTGGGGGCTTTGCAAAAGCTGCCAGACCAAAACAGAAGTACAGAACTGAAAATAAATATAAAAGATAAATGTAAAAGTTTATGCAAATTATAAAAAAGCAGCCTGTCGGCAGTCTTCTGGTATGAAAAAAGACTTGTGCTTTGCACTGCGTATTTTTTTCATACCAGAAGGTTACCTACGGCTGCTTTTTAACATTTATAAAATTATTCAATTTTTCGTTTTGCTTTTTTTGCCAAACGTGAACGAAAAACGAATGATTAGAATTTAAGCAGATAATTCTTTTTCTTTCCGCGGCGAAGAACGATGATTTTGCCTTCAATTGCCAAATCTTTTGTTAAAGGCAGGTTTTCGTCGCTAACTTTTTCACCGTTCAAGGTGATAGAACCGGCGCTTAAAAATTCGCGGGCTTCGCGCTTGCTTGAAACGATTTTGTTTTCGGCAAGAACTTCAATTAAAGCGGCGCCTTCTTTAATTTCTACGGTTGGCACGTCTTTAAAACCAAGTTCAATGTCTTTCAGGCTTAAGCCTTTAATGTTGCCGCTAAAAAGCGCCTGACTGATTGCTACAGCTTTTTCAAATTCCGCTTCACCGTGCAAATCTTTAATAATTTCGTGGGCAAGCGCCTTATGGGCTTCGCGCAGTTCCGGGTGTTCCTTGTTTTTGGCATCAAATTCCATAATTTCTTCCGGCGTAAGGAAAGTGAAAATCTTGAGATAATCAATAACCATGGAATCGTCAACGTTGATAAGGTACTGGTAAAGTTCGTAGCTGGAAGTTTTATTAATGTCAAGCCAGAGTGCGTTACCGGCGCTTTTACCAAACTTGTTGCCGTATTTGTCCAGAACCAGCGGCATGGTAAAGCCATAGGCTTCCTTGCCTTCAATTTTGCGGATAAGTTCAAGACCGGTGGTAATATTGCCCCACTGGTCTGCGCCTTCTGCCTGCAAAATACAGTTTTTGGTGCGGTACAAATGCAAAAAGTCATAGCCCTGCAGCAAAGTGTAAGAAAATTCTGCAAAAGTAATGCCGCTTTCAAGACGGCGGGCAATAATATCTTTGTTAAGCATATAGCTTACGTTGATGTATTTACCAATGTCGCGCAAAAATTCCAGAAATGTATAGTCTTTTGTCCAGTCGTAGTTGTTTACAATTTCTGCCTTGCCTTCAAAAATGCGGTCAACCTGAGCGCGGATGCCTTCCATGTTTTTTGCAAGGCGGTCTTTTGCCATAATTTCGCGTTCGGCAGTTGGGCGCGGGTCGCCAATCAAGCCGGTAGAACCGCCAACAAGCAAAATCGGGTGGTGACCAGCTTTTGCAAAACGTTTTGCAGTAACAAGCGAAGAATAATGGCCCAAATGAAGGCTGTCAGCAGTTGGGTCGGTGCCCCAATAAAAAGTAATCTTTTCATTGTTCAGTTTGTCTGCAATGTCGTCGCCGGCTACATCTTTAATCAAGCCGCGCCACTGAAGTTCTTCATAAAATGTCATTTTATTCTCCTATAAACAAAAACACCGCGTTTGCGGCGGCACAAACGGCGCAAAACCGCAAATCACGAAGTAATTTCAATTGAAAAATAAGGCTTATGCGCCTTTTTGTGCAAATGCAAGTAATTTACACAGCTAAAAACATAGCATTTTTATAAAAAAGTTTAAACCAAGGGCAAAAGCTAATTGAAAAATTGTGACCTTCCGGTATTTTTCTGCAAAAAAGCAAAAGCACGTTCAAACGTCCATAAAAATAGACCCAGTTTTTGCACAAGCGAAAACTGGGGGCTTTTGCGCACACCAAGATATGGTTAGAGACAAGGCAAACAGCAAAAGCTCCGTCATGCTGAATTTATTTCAGCATCCGATTTGTTGTCAGAATCAGATTCCGAAACGAGTTCGGAATGACACAAGGAAAAAAGCAAAAGCACGTTCAAACGTCCATAAAAATAGACCCAGTTTTTGCACAAGCGAAAACTGGGGGCTTTTGCGCACACCAAGATATGGTTAGAGACAAGGCAAACAGCAAAAGCTGTGTCATGCTGAATTTATTTCGGAATCCGATTTGTTGTCAGAATCAGATTCCGAAACGAGTTCGGAATGACAGTTTTCTTTCAGAATGACAAGAATGTTTCATTCTGGATGACAAAGCCTTAAAGAAAAACCCCGGTCTGTTTTTCAAACCGGGGTTCTGTTCGATTATTCGTCGTCGTCCGGGTGACTGCCCAGCGGCGCATTTGCCAAAAGCAGCTTAAGGCGGTTCAGCTGGTTAACTTCGCTAGAACCCGGATCGTAGTCAATTGCGCTGATATTTGCGCCAGGATAACGGCGGCGCAGTTCTTTAATCATTCCCTTGCCGGTTACGTGGTTTGGCAAACAGGCAAAAGGCTGAACGCACGCAATTGAAGGCACGCCCATCTGGATAAGTTCTACCATTTCCGCAGTCAAAAACCAGCCTTCGCCGGTGATATTGCCCAGCTGAACAACATCATCAACGCCGTTCATCAAATCGTAAATTGATTTTGGCGGTTCAAAACGGCGGCTTTTTTTAAGGCACTTTTTCATATAGCGCCGGTAAATTTCAACCGCCCAAACCAAACGTCTGGCATTCTGTTCAGTTTTTTTAGGAAATGCCAGTTTTTCGTGGCGGTAAATGCCCGTTGCAAATGAATAGAACAAAAAGTCTGCCAGATCCGGCACAACGCATTCGGCGCCCTCGTTTTCAATGGTCTGGAACAGATTGTTGTTCGCCGTAGGGTGGAATTTTACAAGGATTTCGCCTACAACGCCAACGCGCGGCTTGCGCCCTGGTTTCAGTTCCAGATTATCAAAATCTTTTACAATTCCCCTGATCAGGCTGTGGTATGTTGTAAAAAGCGGTGTTTTAAGCGACTTTTTAATTTTCGCATCCCATTTGCTGTAAATTTCGTTTGCAGAACCCGGCACTTTTTCGTAAGGGCGCACACGGTACAGACAACGCATCAAAAGGTCGCCCAGCATAACAGCCATCATGGCACGCTGCAAAAGCGGGAACGTAATTTTAAATCCCGGATTGCTTTCCAAGCCCTGCGCGCTGAGGGAAATTACCGGAATATTTGCCCAGCCTGCGTCTGCCAGCGCACGGCGGATAAAACCGATGTAGTTTGTTGCACGGCAGCCGCCGCCGGTCTGGGTAATCAGCAGGGCGGTTTTGTTCAGGTCGTATTTGCCGCTTTTCAGCGCCGCAATCATTTGCCCGGTTACAATAATTGAAGGATAACAGGCATCGTTGTTTACAAACTGCAAACCGGTATCAACCGCCTGCGCGTCAACTTCGGGCAAGATTACAAAATTAAAGCCGGAATATTCAAAGGCCTTCTGCAAAAGCTTAAAGTGAATCGGCGACATTTGCGGAGCAAGAATAGTAAACTTGCTTTTCATTTCTTTTGTAAAAACTACGCGGTTATAGGCGGCGCTAATTTCATCGCCATAACGGCGGCGGTTGCGTTCGCGTTCTTTTACGGCGGCAATAAGGCTGCGTATGCGAATGCGGACTGCACCGAGGTTTGAACCTTCGTCAATTTTTATAAGCGTGTACATTCTGTTTTTGGCACGCAGAATTTCTTCAACCTGATCACTTGTTACCGCATCAAGACCGCAGCCAAAACTTGTCAACTGAACAAGTTCAAGGTTTGGCGTACCGGCAACAAAAGCCGCCGCACGGTAAAGGCGGTTGTGGTAAGTCCACTGGTCTACAATACGCAGAGGCCGTTCAATATTGCCAAAATGTGCAAGGCTGTCTTCGGTAAATACCGCAAGCCCCAAACCGGCAATCAGTTCCGGAATACCGTGGTTAATTTCCGGGTCGAGGTGGTACGGGCGGCCGGCAAGAACAACGCCGTTTATTCCGCGGCGGATAATTTCTTCAAGAGCTTCTTCACCTTTCTGCTGAACTTCCATGCGGAATTTGTGCTGTTCTGCCCAGGCTTTTTCTACCGCGGCGGTAATTTCTTTTTGGGAAATATTAAAATCGCCGCCTAATTCTTCAAAAAGACGCTCGGCAAGGCGTTTTTTGTCGTAAATCGGCAAAAAAGGATTTTTGAAAACTACATTGTGGTCGCGGCGCAATGCGTCAACATTGTTGCGCAAAACTTCAGGGTAGCTTGTAACAATCGGGCAGTTGTAATGGTTGCCTGCACCCTGATCTTCCTTAATTTCGTATGGCGCGCACGGGTAAAAAATAAACTTTACGCCGCTCTTCAAAAGCGATTCAATATGCCCGTGGCTGATTTTGCCCGGATAGCAGACCGATTCCGAAGGAATGGTTTCAAGACCAAGCTCGTAAACCGAACGGGTTGAACGCGGCGAAAGCTTTACAGAAAATCCCAGTTCGGTAAAGAAAGTGAACCAGAGCGGATAATTTTCGTACATATTCAGAACGCGAGGCAAGCCAACTTCGCCGCGCGGTGCGGCATCTTTTTTAAGCGGCACGTAGCTGAACAGGCGTTTATATTTCCATGCAAAAAGATTCGGTACGTTTTTGCTGTCTTCGTCTTTGTTTTTGGCGTTGCTTGCGTCAATCGTGGTAGAAGCAGCTTTTTCTTCCGGCGAAAGTTCTGCACCGCGCTCGCAGCGGTTGCCGGTTATAAAGCGGCGCGCAGCTTTTTCGCTGTTTTCGCCGTTGGTAAATGTGTTAATCGTCAAAAGACAGTTGTTTGCACATTTTCCGCAGCGTTTCAGTTCAAGGCTTACCTTGAATTTTTCCAAATCTTCAACGCTTGCAAGGTTAGAATGAATCTGCGGAATGTTCGTTCTGTTTCTAAGTTCTTCTTTTACAGAAATATCAGGGTTGTAGCCGTCGTCGCCCGGCTTAAGCTTAACCATATCAAGCCACTGGTCAAGGGCAATAAGGGCTGCACCGTAAGCGCCCATCAGTCCTGCAACATCCGGGCGGAAAACGTTTACGCCGGCAATTTTTTCAAAGGCGCGCAAAACGGCATCGTTGTTGAACGTACCGCCCTGCACTACTACTTTTGTGCCGATTTCGCTGGCGCGGCGCAATTTTATAACCTTAAAAAGCGCGTTTTTAATTACCGAATATGACAGACCGGCAGAAATATCGGCAACGGTTGCGCCTTCTTTCTGCGCCTGTTTTACGCGGCTGTTCATAAATACGGTACAGCGGCTTCCCAAATCTACAGGTTTTTCCGCCAGAAGCGCCTTGCGGCTAAATTCGCGCACATCCATTCCCAGCGAACGGGCGAAATTGTCCAGAAAGCTTCCGCAGCCCGAAGAACAGGCTTCGTTCAATTGAATGGAAGTAATTGCGCCGTCTTTCATGCGCAGGCATTTCATGTCCTGACCGCCGATATCCAGCAAAAATTCAACGCCGGGAACAAAAAAATCGGCGGCGCGATAGTGGGCAATTGTTTCAACTTCGCCGTCGTCTACGCCAAGTGCCGCCTGAAAAAGCGCTTCACCGTAGCCGGTAGAAACAGAACGGGCAATGTAAACGTCGTCCGGCAGCTGTTTGTAAAGGTTTTTCAATACGCGCACGGCAAGGTCAACAGGGTTGCCGGCGTTAACATCGTAAAAGCGCCATAAAATTCTGCCTTCCTGATCAATTAAAACAGCTTTTGTGGTTGTAGAACCTGCGTCCAGACCTAAAAATACCGGACCTTTTGCCGTGTTAAGGCCGGCACTTGCAGCCATTTCAGCAGAATGGCGCTTGTAAAATTCGTCCAGTTCTGCCTGATTTGCAAAAAGCGGTTCCAGACGCTGAACTTCGGTCATTTCCGCACCGACAAGCTTCTGCAACGAATCTGCAAGTTCTTTTATCGTTACAAATTTTTCTTCGCCCTGTGCCGGGTTCTGGGTTTGCTGTACCGAACAGTTTGCCGAACTGCCGCAATTTGCACAGCCGCCTGAACATTTTATGTTTTCTGCATCTGGTGAAGTTTTTGCGCTGCCCAGACTTGCGGAAAAAGCCGCGCCGGACGCAACAAAAAGCTGGGAATCTTCCGGCACGATAATTGCATCGCCAGTAAGTTTTAAGGTTTCAATAAAGCGGTGGCGCAGCTGGTCTAAAAAGTGCAGCGGACCGCCCAAAAATGCAACTTTGCCGCGTATCGGTTTGCCACAGGCAAGACCGGAAATTGTCTGGCTTACAACAGCCTGAAAAATAGAGGCGGCAATATCTTCGCGCCGGGCACCTTCGTTAATAAGCGGCTGAACATCGGTTTTGGCAAAAACACCGCAGCGTGCCGCAATAGGATAAATGGTACCTGCGCCTTTTGCCAGCTCGTTCAAGCCGGAAGCATCGGTTTCAAGCAGTGCCGCCATCTGGTCAATAAACGCACCCGTACCGCCGGCGCAGGTGCCGTTCATGCGCTGCTCTATGCCGCCGGTAAAATATGTAATTTTGGCATCTTCGCCGCCAAGTTCAATTACAACGTCTGTCTGGGGAATAATATTGCGCACCGCAGTGGTAGAAGCGACAACTTCCTGAATAAATGGAATGGAAAGCCACTGAGAAACGGCAAAACCGCCGGAACCGGTAACACGTACTGAAAGTTTCCGGTTTTCGCCGCCGGCAACTTCGCCCTGCACTTTCTGCAAGGCAGTTTTTACAACGGTAATAATCGTGCTGCGGATGTCAGCCCGGTGCCGTTCGTAATCGCCGTAAAGCATTTTGTCGTTTTCGTCCAGAATTACAATTTTTACCGTGGTAGAACCAACGTCAATACCAACCCGCAAAGGCAATTCATTTGATTGTGTTTTTTCTTCCATTAGATTCCCTATATAACAAGTGCAAGCTAACGCGTCCAAATTCTGCTTTTTGGTGCATTAGCTTGCATTATATTTGTTTGTAATATTTTTTAAAAGTTTAATACTAGTAATTTACTCAATTACGCCAAGTAAAACAACAAAAATCGTATCAATTTCTGCGGAAGTGTACTTTATGCCCTGCTCTTTCAGTTTTGCCATAACTTCTTTTTTTGTAATCAGGTTATTTTCACTGTACATCATCCGCACCTGCTGAATAAGTTCAATGTCGATTTTGCTTGGGCGCGCATAAAAGCCGCGTGAAGCAAGCCCCAAAAGAGCCTGTTCCAGACGCGCAACGCGATCCTGCAGATTGCCTTCCAGAATCATGTCCGGAAACATGACGCCTTTATAAACCTGCGCGGCAAAATCCGCAGGTTCTACATAGGTGCCGTTCAGGCGCGGCTTTACGTTGCCAACTTTTAATATAACGTCGTAAAAAAGCGCGCCGCTGTAAGAAAAAGCTATGCCTGAAGGCAAAAACTGGCACAAATCCAAATCGTTGTAAGTAAAAGATTCGGGGAAAAGCACGAAACGGAAACGCTCGGTGTCTTCCATATAAACCGAAACCGATTTTATTACCAAATCCGGTACAAGCCACGCCGCATCCAGCGCGCGCCCTATTGCGGCAACTTTATCGTCGGAAATAAAACCGCCGCTTATAGTAACAGACGCAGTTTTGCCTTCAAAAGTTGCAATTTCTACGCGATTCGGGTTTTCCGGCGTGGCGTTTCTGGTAATTTTCCAGCCTTCCCAGCCGGTATCTTCTTCAATTTTTTCAGTTTCCTTATTTTCTGCAAGTTCCCTGTTAATTTCTTTCAGGGCATTTTGCACGTCGTCCGGCAAAACATCGCTTAACTGAACTTCTACAACTTCCGGCACGGGTTCTGCAATTTCAGCATTTTCTGCATTTTCGCCTGCCGGTTTTTCTGTTTCGGCATTTTCGCTTTCGCTTATGTTTGGCGCGTTCTGCGGCAAATCAAAGGAAAGATTTTCTTCAACTTCAATTACGTCGTTTTTTTCTATAGAAACCGTGCTGATTTCGGTCTGTTCAACAGCTTCGGCGCTGGGCACGTCCTGCACGGTCTGGGCGTTCAGTTCCGGGCTGGGCAAATCCACCGCAATCGGTTCGGCTAAAGGCTGCACGGCGTTTTGGCTTTGGGCAGACAAAGGGCAGAAAACCAAACCGGCAAAAATACAGAAGCACGCCGTATTGCGCCAAAATTTATTTTTCCCGTCTGCTGCTTTTGTTTTTATAGAAAAATTATAAAACTGCACGACGTTTTTTGCACCGCCGGCGCAAACATTCAATTTTTTCATCTGTTTCCTCCCACGCAAACTACCAGTTAAAATCAATCAAAACCCTGTCGCCGGGCACAACATTGTTAAAGTTATAAGGTTCTTCGCAGGTGGCAAAAATCTGTTCGCCGTCCTGCTTCAAGGTAACTTCGCAAAGAAAATTTTCTGCTTCCCTAAAAATATAGGCGCGCCTGCCGTCAATTGCATCGCTGTAAAGGGGCGAAATGTAAATTACCAGACGGTTTTTATCCCGGCTGTCCAGCACGCAGCCCGCGTCGCCGCTTTCTTTAAGCTGCATATCCAGATAGTAGCGGAAAGAACTTAAAAGCTGCTGAAGCGAAACCGTTGTTTTTTCTGCCCCGGAACGTACCGAAATCATGCTGTCCAGAAGGTCTGCGGTATCGTTCTGCATGGAAATGCTTAAGTTTTTCTGGGCTTCAAGATAGCGCGTTATGGAATTTTCCATTGGCAGCGAAAAAATGCGGCTGTTCAAATAGGCAAGATTTTCGTTTTTGTGGTCTATGGATTTTACCAGATAAAGGTCGCTTTCGCTAAGAGCTTTTTTATCAAGCTGAGAAATTAAAGATTTCTGATCAAGGTTATCCAGAATTGAAGATTCGTAAATAATCGCATCGGCGTATTCGTCAACCCAAACCGGGTCAAGTTCTGCAATGCGCCGGTTAAGCCGGTTAATTTCTGCCTTATAGCGGTTTGCAACCGTATCAATGGCGCGCTTGCGTTCCTTTATTGCAAGTTCTTCTCGCGCGGCAATCTGTTTCTGCATGTCGGCAAGCTGAAGCTCGTAGCTTTTTACCAGCGCTTCTTTTTCCAGCTCGTAAAGCTGCTTCTGGCTGTCAAATTCACTTTGAAATTTCTGCGCCTGTTCAATATTGGCACTGTCCATTGCCGCAAGCTGACCGGTCAGTTCTTCTATGCGCGCATCAATTTCTGCCGTTGCTTTCTTATAGTTTGCTTCTATTAAGGCAATGCTCCGCTTGCACTGGTCTGTTACCGCATTCGACTGTTTCGCGTATTCGGCGCGGGTTAAGTTAAGCGACTGCAAAGTATACAAATCGTTGTCGCGCTGCTGTTCTGCATTGTGAATGTCTTCCGCGTAATTTGCGTCCAGTTTTTTCTTCTGCGCCAGCGCAAGATTCAGTTCGTTTTCTACGCGCGCAACCGAATCCAGAAGCGCCTTAAGGTTCAGTTCTTCAAATTCTTCTACGCTTACGGCGATTTTGTTGTTTTGGGCTTTTACAAAAAAATGCGTACTTAAAACGCCCAAAAGCGTTGCCAGAACCGTTGCGCCCAAAATTGCCCATACTTTAAAAGAACGATTGTTTTTGGTTTTTGCGTATTCTTCTTCCAGATTATAGGTTGCCCCGGAACCTTCGTTTTTTGGAAAAAGATTTTGATTCAAAAAAAGCTCAACTTCGGGCTTAGAAATTGTTACTTTGAGGTCATTGTCCATATTCCACTCCAGTTTTCGGGCAGGCTGTTTTTCATTCTTTCAATAAAAACGCCGCAAAGTTCCAGACCGCAGCCCTGCATAAGCGAACGGCTTTGCGCCCAGTCGCCGCTGTAATAATTTTGCAGGGCACTTTCAAATATCTGCCATTTGTTTTCAAGCTCTTCGTTTTTTTCGTTTGTGTCATATGGGAAAAATATTTTTTTGCCTTCGGTTTTTCCCTTAACCTGTACCGTGTCAACTTCGTAAAAACGGTAGCGGTCGGTAACGCTCAAAACGTCGTCCTTCACGTATTCCGAAACGATGACCGGCAGATGATAAACTCTGGTCAAACCTTCCAGGCGCGAAGCCGAGTTTACATTGTCGCCGATTACGGTGGTGGTCATGCGCTCGTTAGAACCGATGTTGCCGTAAAAAACCGTACCGCCGTCAATGCCCACGCCAACATCAATTAAAACCGCCTTAAAAATGCGTTCTTCGGCTTCGGTAAGGGTACGAGAAGCTTCAATTTCGCGCCGGCTTTCAATCATGGTTTCGCGCAGAACGGCTGTCGCCTTCGTAATTTCCCACGCGCTGCGCAGTGCCTGCAACGATTTGTTGCTGCTGCTTTCTACCGCGCCGTAAACCGCCAGAATGGCATCGCCAATAATGGAACCGATAATGCCGTCCTCGCTGTGTATTTTTCCAATCGCGCGCTCGTAGTGAATGTTCAAAAGGTTGATGATGTCGTTGCCCAAAGTTTCGGTCATGTACGTAAACCCGCGTATATCCGAAAACAGAATGGTCAGATTGCGCTGGTTGCCTTCAAGCCCGACGTAGTGGTTTTTATAAGCCTGTTCTACAACGTCGCGGGTGGTAAAACGCTGAAAAATAGAAAGAAGATTGTTGATTGTAGAAGAAAGCGAATTGAACGAAGCACCAAGATAGGTAATGTCGTCGTTTGGCGCGCCGCTTAAATCCAGCAGACCAAGATTCTGGCTTTGCTGCATTTCGTAAAGGCTGTTAATCATCTGTTTTACGTAGCGCAAAATACGCCCAAAAACGATGTAGCCAATTACCATAAAAAACGCGGTCAAAAAAACAATGATTACAGAAACTACCGCAAAAACTCTTGCCGATTCGGCGTTCATGTCCTGCACAAGTTCAGACCGGATAAAAAAACAGTCCCAGGCTTCGTGGTATTTGTAAACCGCAAGGTTGTCGCCGTGTTCGGTTTTAAAATGCAGTGAACCTTCGGTAACGCCTTCTTTCCGGGCGGTCAAAAGTTCGGCTAAAGCTTCAACATCGGGGAAAGTCTGATACTGCTGCCCGTCCGCCGCCGCAGAAAACAGAATGCCCGCGCCCGGTCGTACCGCCCAGACCATGCTGTGCTCATAGCTGAAATTTTTTACCGCACCGCTGGTCATGGTTTTTACGCACTCGTCCAAATCGTTGGAAAATTTGTAAATTTCGTACTGGTTTCCGGCATTGCTGTAAAGTTCTTTAAGGTCGCGTATTAAAAGCTGGTTGGTTAAAACTACAAGCTGGCGCTGGTTTAACAGAATGTTTATGTAATTGGTAGAAAAATTAGACAGAAGCATCATTATGATGAAAACCAAAAGAAGCTTTGCCGAAATTGGAATAATCGAAGTTTTCCCCACCTTCTGAAAAATCACAGGCTTATTCAAAATCCCCTCCAAAAGCCAAAAAGTGTACGTTTTTTTCAGTTTATAAGCCGAAAAAACAAAAGAACGTGCAACTTTCTTCTATTATATTCGGTAAAAATTTATGCAGAATGAATTATGCAGGCGCCATGTTTTGCAGGGCAAAAAACCGCGTAAAGGGCTGCCAAGCTAAAAAAAACAGCCCAAATATCAAGTTTTTGAACTCTTGTAAAAAGCAGCCTGCAAATTTCAGGCAAATATCTAAAACTCGATATTTGATCTAAAAACAAAAACTTTTCGTCAAAATCTCTACAGTATATTTTCTAAAATCACCAAAATATTCAAAATCTCTATTTTTCAGCAAACGTTAACATTTTACACCCATTGCAACAAATCCGCAACAAAAGTATCTTTACACTATGAGAAAAACATCACTTGCTGCGGCAGGCGTAAAGCTTTCGGCACTAACCCTCTGTTCCCGGGTTCTGGGCCTTATACGCGAAATGACAAAAGCCGCCTTTTTAGGAACTTCGGCACTGGCAGACGCTTTTGGAGTTGCATTCATGCTGCCAAATCTTTTTCGCCGCCTTTTTGCAGAAAACAGCGTAAGCGTTGCATTCATTCCAACATTCAGAGGCTATTTAGAGAAAAATTCAAAAGAAGAAACCCAGGAATTTATAAACGCCACTTTTACGCTGGTAAGTTTTTTAACCGCGGTGGTTGTGGTTCTGGGCATTATCGCCGCGCCGTTTATCGTTCCGCTTTTTGCAGACGAAAATTCCGGTGGCGTGCTGGACGAAATGACGCTTTTAACGCGCATTATGTTCCCCTATCTTTTTGTAATTTCAATTGCGGCGCTGCTGCAGGGCATTTTGAACAGCCTTAAAATTTTTTCGCCCTCTGGTTTAACGCCGGTATTCTTTAACCTTATAGTAATTCTTTCTACTTATCTGCTTTCGCCTTTTTTTGCAAACCCGGCGCGGGCTATGTCTGTTGGTGTTATTCTGGGCGGCACGGTGCAGGCGCTTTTTCAGCTGCCGTTTGTAATAAAAAACGGCTGGCTTTTAAGTTTTACCAGCCTAAAAAAAGCCTTTACCAACCCCGGAACAAAAAAAGTTATTGCGCTGGTTCTGCCAACGGTAATCGGTATGGCGGCTTACCAGCTTAACGACGTAGTTTCTACCAGCCTTGCCGGAAAAGCCGGTACGGGCGTGGTTTCAAGCCTTCAGTATTCGCTTCGCCTTCAGGAACTTATTCTGGGAATTTTCGCCGTTTCAATCGGCACGGTAATTTTGCCAGACCTTTCCGGGCTTGCTCAAAGCGAAAAATGGGAAGAATTCAACAGAATGCTTGGGCAGGCGGTAAAAATTATCGCGCTAATTACAATTCCGGTTACGTTTTTTGCCCTTGTATACGGCGAAAACATCATAAAACTTGTATATCAAAGCAAGCGTTTTACGGACGAATCGGTACTGCTTACAAAACAGGCTTTTGAATGGCACATTGCCGGCTTGTATTTTATTGCATTAAACAGAATTATGGCGCCGGCGTTTTATGCGCAGGGCAATACCAAGCTGCCAACCCTTGCCGGCATTCTGGGCTTTGTGGTGAACATGATTCTTGCTTCTATACTGGTAAACTTTTTTGCAGGCAGTGGAATTGCCTTTGCACTTTCTGCCGCAAGCTTTGCAAATACGGTTCTGCTTTTTGCATTCTTAAAAAAATGCCCCAATGTAAGCGCCCTGAAAATTGCCAAAAGCACCCTTGCATATACGCTTAAGCTTGTACTGCTTTCTGTTATTGCTGCCGTGCCGGTATGGTATTTGCGCCCGGTTCTGCTTGCGCCTTTTGCACACTGCAACCGCTTTATTGCACAGGGCGTACCGCTGGCAATTGCCGTGTGCATTTTTGCAGTTATCGGCGTAGCGCTGCTGCTTTTAACCAAAGACCCGGTTATTGCAGTTATAAAAAACGCAGTTCTGCGCAAACTGGGGCGCGGTAAAAACACCGCAAATTCAACCAGTACAACAGAAGAAAACTAGAAACTAAAGGAAACGACATGAACGATTTGAAAGATTTGGAAGAAATTTATAAAAGCCGCCGGGCAAACCTTTGCACATGGATGGCACAGAACAGCATCGGCATGGTTTTAATAGAAGACAGCGAAGCAAACCGTAACCCGGCACTGCGCTATTTTTGCGGTCTGCCAAGCGACGGCATTTTGGGAATTTCCATCAACGGGCTTTCTATACTTTCGCCGTGGGACGAAAACCTTGCCGCAAAAATTGCCTTTGCGGATATTGTAGCAGGCTTTAACCAGTTCAACCGTTCTGCAACCGCCGCGGCTGCCGCCATTGCCGAAATGGCAAATTTACCGGCTGGCGCACGCATTGAAATTTCGCCTGCAACCGCATACCCGCGCTTTTTGCAGTTTGTAGATAAACTGAACAAATACGACGTTCTTTGCCGCGACAACGGCGCGTTTAATTACATTACCAGACTGCGCGCCTGCAAAGACAAAGCCGAAATTGAACTTACCCAAAAAGCCGCAGAATTTACCGGCGTACTGATTGACCAGATTGAGCAGGGACTTCGCGACGGTTCAATAAAAACAGAAACCGACGTTGCGCTTTTAATAGAGCGCGCCGCCCACAGCAACGGCTGCGAAAATACCGGTTTTGATACGCTGGCGGCAGGACCTGCACGCAGTTTCGGCATTCACTGTTTTCCCGGCTATACGGACGGCGATTTTGGCAGCGACGGCCTTTCAATTCTGGATTTCGGGCTGATTTACGGCGGCTATACAAGCGACGTTACCATTACCGTTGCCCGAGGCGAACTTACCGAACAGCAGCAGACCATGCTTGACCTGGTACAGAAAGCCTACGATACCTGCCTTAACCTGTACAAACCGGGACTGAGCATAAAAGCCGCCGCCGAAAAAGCCCAGAGCATTTTTGCAAAAGAAAAAATGCACATGCCGCACGGTTTGGGACACGGAATTGGATTGCAGATACACGAATGGCCTTTTGTAAAAGAAACCGCCGGCGACGACGAAGTATTTGAAAAAGGCATGATTGTTACCCTTGAACCCGGTCTGTACGACCCGGTTGCCGGCGGCGTTCGCCTTGAAAACGACGTTCTCATTACGGAAGACGGAAATCAGGTTTTAACGCGCTCAAAAATTATCCGCCTGTAGAAAAAAAATGACGATTCAGCAGATAAAGTACGCAATAGAAATCAGCAAAGTCGGTTCGGTTAACAAAGCATCCGAAAAACTGTACATTTCCCAGCCTTCGCTTAGTGCCGCAATTAAAGATTTGGAAAACGAACTGGGTTTTGCAATTTTTGTGCGTACTTCTAAAGGCGTAAAACTTACCAACGACGGCACGGAATTCATAAAGCACGCCTATCAGGTTTACAGCCAGTACGAAAGCCTTATTGAAAAATACAGCAGCGGCGACGGAATCAAGAAGAAATTCGGCGTTTCGTGCCAGCACTATTCTTTTGCGGTAAAAAGCTTTGTAGAAATGGTAAAAAATTTTGACCGCAACGAATACGAATTTGCCCTGCGCGAAACCAAAACCCGTGAAGTAATTGAAGACGTGGCGAATTTTAAAAGCCAGATTGGCATAATCTATTTGAGCGACTTTAACCGTTCTACAATATGCCGCCTTTTGAACGCCAGCGACTTGAATTACACGCCCCTCATCGACTGCAAGCCTTTCATTTACCTGTGGAAAAATCATCCGCTGGCGGCGGCAAAGTCCATCAATTTTGCCCAGCTGCAGGATTATCCTAATCTTTCGTTTGAACAGAGCGACAGCGATTCTTTTTATTTTGCAGAAGAAATAATGAGCGAAGAAAAATATTTTCAGACCATAAAAGTAAACGACCGCAGCACCATGCTGAACCTGATGATTGGTCTGAACGGCTATACAATGTGTTCCGGCATTATCTGCGAAGAACTGAACGGCGACGACTGCATTGCCGTTCCTTTTGTAGACGAAAAATACCCGAATGCCAGAATGGAAATTGTCTATATTACCAAAAAAGGTTTCGCCCTAAGCACCTGCGCCGAAGAATACATAAAGCAGCTGAAAAAATATCTTAACATCATCTGAATTATCAAACTAAAGAATGTTTTAATAGAATGCAGCCACAGGCAATTCCAGCCTCGAAAAAAAGCGTTGCTCGAAGCTGCGCAGCAAATACGCCCTTCGGTTGTGACGATTTTTTCGTGTCTGTGCTTGCCTGAGACTGCTTTTTTTATGATTTATTCATCAGGTTCCTGGCTGAAAAAAATATAGCCCGAATGCCGGGCTGGAAAGTTTTGTCATTCCGAACTAGTTTCGGAATCTGATTCTGATAACAAATCGGATGCTGTGCGCAGCCGCCGAAGGCTAACAAGTTCAGCATGATGAAAATGAACCGTATTCCGAAAAATCATTCATATTTATCAGTTTCTAGCAACTTAAAATCAATCCTGCAAACGGCTTTCCGCATTTGTAGAAAACCCAACTTTTAAAAAAACAGCGTTTCTACATTTGTAGAAAGCTCAACTTTAAAAAAAACAGCTTTTCTACATTTGTAGAAAGCCCAACTTTTTAAAAAAACAGCGTTTCTACGTTTGTAGGAAGTCCAACTTTTTAAAAAACAGCTTTTCTACATTTGTAGAAAGCCCAACTTTTAAAAAAACAGCTTTTCTACATTTGTAGAAAGCCCAACTTTAAAAAAAACGACGTTTCTACGTTTGTAGAAAGCCCAGAAAAAAAAACAGTGCTTCTACGTTTGTAGAAAGCCCGGCTTTTGCGCAGCAAACAAAACGTGGAAGTTTTTTGCGCTATTTGCTAAACTGAAACCCTGATTGCTGTTTGCAATTTGCAAAATCTTCGGGCAATTGAGGAAATCTTATGAAAAACCCATCAATCATCAAAAAAATATCAGTGCTTGCGCTGGTATTTTCATTTTTGTTAAGCGGCTGCGCAATAACAACCCATTATTACAGCGCCGCAGAACCAGCCGACCAGCAGCTGGTGGTTCTGCACACCAACGACCACCACGGTTCGGTTTTAACACGCACCGATAAAGACGGCATCGGCCACGGCGGACTTGCGGAACGCGCAACATTCATTAAACAGGAACGGGCAAAAGCGGCACAGAACGGCGCGGACATTCTGGTACTGGACGCCGGCGACATTAACACCGGAACAGCGGTTTCCAATATGTTTGATGCAGAACCGGACATTCTTGCATACAACGCAATGGGCGTTGATGCCGTAGTTTTCGGCAACCACGAATTCGACAAAAGCCTTGCAAAACTGCAAAAGCAGATGAAAATGGCAGATTTTAAGTGGCTCAGCGCAAACATTAAAAACGGCAGCAAAACTCTGGGCGAACCTTACATCATAAAAAATTTTAACGGCTACAAAGTGGGAATTTTCGGTTTGACAACTTTGCGCACTCTGGTAATTGCAAACCCGGACGCAAGCCTGACATTTTGCGACGAAATTGAAACCGCACAGAAAATTGTAGACGAACTTAAAAACAAGAAAAAAGTTGACATCGTCATTCTGCTTGGTCACCTTGGCGACGTTCTGGAAACCGAATCGCAGGAAACTTCGGTTAAGGTTGCAGAAAACGTAAGCGGAATTGACCTGATTATCGACGGTCACTCTCATTCTTTCTTTGAAAGCATAAAATACGTAAACGATACCCCGATTGTAAGCGCCAACGAACAGGGCAAATACATGGGCAAAGGCGTATTTACCATTAAAGATAAAAAAATTACAGGCTTTGAATGGCAGCCGGTTGAAATCAACGACAAGGATTTTCCGCCGGACGAAAAAGTTGCAGCCCTTTTGGCGCCTTATGTTGAAAAGGCAAACAGTTCGCTTAAAGAAGTTGTAATGCAGACCACCGCCGAATTTGATTTTGGCAAAAAATGGCCGCGCTATAAGGAAATGGCAAGCGGCGACCTTTTGTGCGATGCAACCGTCGGCTATCTTAAAACCACCGGCGTAACCGTAGATTTTGCAATTCACAACGGCGGCAATATCCGCACGTCTTTGCCAAAAGGCGACGTTACCAAAGAAAACATCGTTACAATGCTTCCTTTTGAAAACTACGTTTACGTTGTAGATTTGCCGGGCACGGTTGTTCAGGAACTTTTTGATTTCATTCCAACCTTAAATCAGGGCGCAGGCGGTTTTCCGCAGGTCAGCAAGGAAGTAAATTACACGCTTACCTACGACGAAAACGGTACGCACGGAAAAATAAGCAATGTTACCATTGGCGGCAAGCCGATTGACCCGAACAAAACTTACCGCGTGGGCACAAACGACTATATGGCAAACGGCGGCGACGGTTATACCGCAATGACCAAACGCACGGCTGTTTACAATGCGTCAATCCTTACAAACGATATGTTTGTTGATTACGTAAAAACCTTGCCGCAGCCGGTAACACCTGCCACCGACGGACGCATTAAGGTTGTTGGCGGCGCAAAACTGCCGTAAGTTTTCAGCAGAAAAAGGCATCAGGCTGTTGAATTATTTTTTAACGCTTAGAGCCTTTTTTCTGTAAATTGCTGAAAGCTTTATATAGAAAAAAGAACAGCCGCAGGCAGGCACAAATACGAAAAAAAATACGCCGTGCGAAGCACAAGTCTTTTTTTCTTATTTGTGCCTGTCGAAAGGCTGTTTTTTAATTTACAAAATTTTGATTTTTTAACTAAAAAGGAACGACCTATGACACAGGTTAATTTTGATGAAATGCCGCTTGCTGAACGTTTTGCAAAACGCGTAATTTTGAAAGTTGCAAAAATCGTAAAAGTAGAACAACATCCCGGCGGCGAATTTTTGTATATTTTAAGCCTTGAATGCGGCGACCCGGAACCGCGGCAGATTGTAAGTTCTATTGTGCCTTTTTACAAAGCCGAAGAACTTTTAAACCAGAACATCGTTCTTGTTTACAACTTAAAGCCGGCTAATTTCCGCGGCGTGCGTTCCAACGGCATGCTTTTAGCCGCCAGCGACGCAAACGAAAGCGAAAAACACGAAACCTGCGAAGTGCTTTTTGCGCCGCAGTTTGAACCCGGAACAATTCTGGAACCGGAAGGTTTTGAAGAACCGGCAGAAGAATTGTGCTACGTTAAGCCGGATAAGTTTTTTGAAATGCCGATGTTTACAAAAGACGGTTTTGTAGAAATTGACGGCAAAAAAATCGGTAAAGACGGCGTATTTTTGCAGGCGCATAAATACGTAAACGGCACAGTCGGCTAATTTACATACCAAACGCCGGGTTTTTAATATATGCAGTGCGAACGAACCGCCTGCCGCATATTAAAAGCACAGCGCATATAAAAAAACGCCGGACGGAACAAGGTTTTTACAGTCTGCTGCAAAACCGCGTTCCGCCCGGCGTTTTTATTTGAATGTTTCAAAAAATCATTTGTTTTCTGTTTCGTTGCGCAAAATCTTACGAACAAAAATACCGGCAGGGCTTAAATCACTTTCTGCCCAATGACCTTTTGCATTTCGGTCTGCATTGTATTTTAATACGCCCGAATCTTCGCCTTTGTTGTTAACAGACCAGTTTGCCCACGAAATATTGTTTTCTTCCAGAAACTTAATCCATGCCAGGGTTTCTTTTTCAAAAACGCCGCCGTCACCAGATTCTTTCGTGCAGCCCCATTCCGTTACAAAAACAGGCAAACCGGCTTTTAACGCCTTTCTGGCAATGTTCATGTTCTTTTTGCCGTGGCTTCCGGCATAAAAATGCACGGTGTACATAACATTTTCGTCCTGCAGCGGGTTTGCAATAACTTTATCAACATACTGCGACCAGTGCGGCGTGCCGACAACAATAACATTGTTCTTGTCGTACTGGCGGATAGCCTTAATTACATCTTCCGCATACGGGCGGATATTTCCTTCCCATGTAACGTTATCGCCGTTAGGTTCGTTGCAAAGTTCGTAAATAATATTCGGGTAGCTGCCGTATTTCTGGGCAATTTCCGTAAAAAATTCAATTGCCTGTGCCTTGTGAACCATAGGGTCGCCGTTGCCCAAAACGTGCCAGTCAACCAGAACGTACATTCCAAGATTTATGCAGGCTTCAATTGAATCAATTACCTTAACTTTAATTGCCTTGTTGCCAATATAGCCGCCTTCGGTAAGGTACATTGCCGGGCGCCACAGCTGGCAGTTCCAGTCGTCGCGCAGCCAGCCGATAACGTCCTGATTTGCGTATTTGCCGTGCCACTGCAAGCCGTGGGAACTCATTCCGCGCAGCTGCACCGGTTTGCCAGCCTGATTGCACAAAGTTCCGTTCAAAACCTGCAGCTGTCCGTAGCGTTCAACAACGGGTTTGCCGTCTTCTATGGCAAGATGGGTGTCGCTGCCGTCGGCAACTTTTTTGCCGCAGCCCGCAAGCCCAAAAATACAAAACGAAGCAAAAACAATGCTAAAAAATTTAAAAAAGTTGTTATTTTTCATGCTTTTATTATGAAGCCAAAATGCAAATCTTGATAGCAGAATTTTTTCATTTTTACTATATTTTTTAGGTTTGCTTTCTGCCAGACTGAATTTGCAAAGGCGGCGCGCCCGAAGGCGCAAAACTGAAAAAACAAATAGAAACAAATCAAGATTTTTTTTATAATCATGGCATGGATAACATTCAGAAATTTTTAGCTGATGCCCAGCGCATAAAAAAACATTACCGTGCCGAGCACCAGAATTACGACGGCATAAAAGTTTGCGAACAGATTCGCGACCATTTTGAAAAAATTAACCGCGCCGCCCCGGGTCTAGCACAGTCTTTCGGGCAATACTGGCTTGATTCTTACATTTACAAAAGCCGCGACCCGGCAAACGAACCAAGCGACCAGAATCTGGGCAAAATTACGGCGCTGCTTGCACTGCTGGAAAGCGGTGATGCAACAAGCCAGGATCTGGAAGCGCTAGACGCGGCAGACTGGAAAGAAATTAAGGATCTGGTAAATTACGAAGCCGAAGATTTGCCGATTGACCTTTTGAACGATTTGATGATGGTCATTGTTGGAAAAGTAAGCTTTGACTAGGCTTTTTGGGGCGCTGGCTGTTTATGCGGCACGTATTATTTTTCAAATTGAAAAACAAAAACCTGAAAGTCTTTAAAACTAAAAAAGGGCTGCCTGAAAAATATGTCATGCTGAAACTTGTTCAGAATGACATGGCTTTTCAGGCAGTCCTTTTGTCTTTATTTTCAGCCAGAAATATTACAAGCCCAAAAGCCTGTCAAAATCCCTGTCTTTTTCTGCAATGTCCCCGTCAGAATCAGAAATGCTGAAATCGTCGTCGTCCATGCTGGTAACAAAAACGCCGGCATCGGGTATTTCTTCTTCCATAACAGGTTCAAAACTTTCGCTTGCAGCCGGTTCTTGGGTTTCGGCAAAAGGGTCTGCACCGCTTTCCGTAACGGAAATAGTTTCAAAGCCTTCTTCTGCGCCTTCGGTTACAGTAATTTCTTCTGCAAGGTTTTCATCTTCGCCTGCTTCAAAATTATCCGTAATTTCTGTTCCGGCGGCTGGCTGCATTGCAAAATCGTCGCCGGCTGGTACAGTTTCTTCTATTGTCTGCTCGAAAGTCTGTTCAAGCACGCCGTCTGATTCAGCTGTTTCTGCTTTTTCTGCGGATGCGGCAGCTTCTTCTGTTTTTTCTAGCAGCGTATCCGGCGCAGAATTTTCGCCATGCCAGTTAACGTTTTCGTCGTCGCAGCGGGTTAAAACCTTGCGCACCTTTGACTGCAATGCAGAAATCAAATCTTTATCCTGCATGTTTGCCAGCGCAATATCCTGCAAGTGCAAAATTGCATCGCTGATTTCGGAAGCAGACAGTTTTGCATTCTGGTCGCCGGCATTATCAAGGCGCTTTACAAAATCGGCAGAATCTTCGCCGGTTTCTTCAACTGCCTTTACAACCGCGGCAGATTCATTCAGCAGCCCCGGCTTGTTTTTAAGCTTGTTAATAACGTATTCCAGCTGAACGCGTTCTTCGCTTGACATAAAAAGCGCCTTTTTGGGCTGCGGCAGATAATTGCACAGACCGCGCATATAACTGAACATATCGGCAATTGATTCCTGCTTAGGGTCTGCCGATTCTTCGCTCTGCTCGCGCAGTTTTTCAAGGGCGCGGCGGATTGTTTCCTGCATTTCGCGGCGTTTTGCATTTGCTGCTTCGTGGTCAAAATCGGCTTTTGCCTGTGCTTCCGCCGCAAGTTTCATCATCTGCTCGTCAAGCTTCTGGTTCAATTCGGCATCAAGGCGCAAATTTTCCAGTTCCGGGTTTGGTGCCGGTTTTGGCATTGGCGGCATTGGAATATTTGCAAGCGGATCCGGGCGGTATTGCGGAACCGGAATCTGCTGATAAATAACCTGCGGCTGTGGCGGCGGCTGGTACTGCGGAACAGGCGGCGGTGTCTGCGGCTGCTGAGGCTGTGCCGGGTAATCCGGCTGCGGCGGCGTATACGGCGGCTGGTTCTGGTTAGGCGGAACAACCTGATTCCGGTCTAAATCGTAAACTTCTTCTTCTTCAAAATCGTCGTTATCGCCGCCCCTGCCGCCAACGGCTCTTTCCGGGTCAAAAGGCTTTTTGTTTTCCGCCGGATCAATGTCAATCGGCACATCGTCGCCTTCGCCCAAAACCAAAGATTCAAAACCGTCATCGTCAGTTTTGTTAAAGTCTTCTTCGGTAACGTCAAAATCAATCGGCATATCGTCATCGGCGGAAGAATCGCGCAGACTGTCAAAACCGTCATCTGCAAAAGCCGGATCATCTTCAAAATCGCCTTCAATTGCAGAAAATTCTGAAAAATCGTCTTCTGCCATATCGTCAATGCTTGCCGGTCTGTCTGCCGGATCTGAAAGCGTCATTTCATCATAACCGGCGGTAAGGTCAAGGTCTTCGTCCATGTATTCCGTTACCGGAGATTCTATAGGCGCGTCATAGCTTTCGTAAGCTTCGCCGGTCTGACCCAAAAGACGCAGGTTCTTTTCAAAATCGTCGCTGGTTTCTTCCGGCAGGTTTTCTACAGACTGTTCGTAGGCGCTGATTGCGCTGCTAAGCTTTTCAAGATCGCTGGAATTGCCCTGAGTTTTACCCAAAAGGCTTTGAACGAAGTCTTCTACCATGCTGTCGCCGGAAAAAGCATTTTTAAGACGGTTTGCCGCATTAAGCAGTTCAGAATTAGACGGGTCAAGTGTCTGAACTTTTTTCAAGACTTTTACCGCATTTTCGCTTTCGCCAAGTTCAATGTACAAAGTGCTTAAATACAGCCATGCCGAAACATCGCCGGGGCGCGCCGCAAGATAATGGCGCATCTGCACTTCGGCAGCTTCGTAATTGCCCAAATCGTAAAGGCGCTTTGCGGCGCTGAAACGGTGCGAAATATTTTCGGGTTTTGCTTTAATTGCTTTTTCAAAATACTGGTGGGCGCTGGTTTCATCGCCTTTTGCAAGCAGGTATTCGCCCATAAGGCACTGCGCATCCGGGTTTTCAGGCTGTTTTTGCAGAACATTTTGCAGGCGCTTGGAAGCTTCGTCATAATTCTTCATGTTCATCAAAAGTTCCGCGCAGCGCATGGAAACTGTTGCGTCTTCCGGCACAAGCTGTTCCATTTTCATCAAAAGGTCGTAGGCTTCGTCGCTTCTGCCCTTTTTCTCCAGAACGTTAACCTTGCCGCCAATTGCCTTTATGTGGTCTTTGTTAATGGAAAGAGCAACGTTGTACTCGCCGTCGGCATCGTCAACCCTTTCGCGCTCAAAAAGCAAATCGCCAAGTGAAGAATGCAAGTCAGGATTTTTGTAAGTGCGGTTTATTGCCTGACGAAGCAAGGTTTCTGCCTGATCGTTTTTGCCCATGTGCTGCAAAAGTTCGGCATAGCTTTGCATGGCTTCTGACCAGCCCGGTTTTTTGCGCAGGGCATTTTCGTAGGCTTCGGCTGCGTCGTTGTATCTGCCTATGGCTTCGTAACTTACGGCAGCATTGAAATGTAAAATCGGATGGTTTTCGTCGATTAGAAGGGCGCGGCCGAACATATTAAGGGCAGATTCGTGGTCGCCCATTGCGGCATAAATGCAGCCCAGATGGTTGTGCGCAAGAACATCCTGCGGCGTTTCGTCCAGAACTGCCTGGAATTCGGTAATGGCATCTTCGTAGCGGTTCATTGCCTTGTAAGTTTGCCCAAGGTTATAGTGAACAAGAACAGGCTTTGGCGCAACCGCAAAAGCCTTGTTAAGAATATCTACAGACTGTTCGTTTTTATTCAAACGCCGGAAAATACTTCCCAGATTGTTCATCGCGTTAAAGTTCTGGCCGTCAAGTTCGTAAACACGGCCGTAATATTTAAGCGCCTGATTATCGTTTCCGGCACAAACATAAACCCTTCCCAGCTCGCTTAAAACCCGTATGTTTTCCGGGTCAGATTTCAAGCAGTTTTCAAGAATTTTTGTTGCCAAATCGTAATCGTGGGAAATGCAAGCGGCAGAAGCACGTTCAATTTGCACATCAAAAGTCAGTTCGCTCATTTTGTCTTCCTTAGTGGCCGCGCATAAACTTCTTTTGACAAAGCCCCAATGATACGGGTATCTAAGCCAGAATATGCCACCACAGTAAAGTAATATATTCTACCATTTTGCAATCCGTTTAATCTGAAAGAAAGTACGTCGCCAACATCAATCGGCGAAGCACCTTCAACTGCTACAGTGCCCAGATATTCGCCGGGACGAACACCGTAGTAAATCAAGTAGCCGCCAACAGAAAAATCAACCGAAGCAGACCATGACAAATCTACGTAGCCGTTGCCCGGTTTTGCCTTTACGCTGGCTGGCGGCAGCGGCGGCACAGTTTCGTTATAATTCAGCGTAATCTGGCTTACGGAAGGCGAAGTTGCCAGATCGCCGTCCGGGTACAATTCCGCCGCAACCTGAAAATATTTTCCGCTTATATTGCGAATCCGTTCGCCCGGCAAAACAGGCGTCCATTCCGGGTAATTGTCGTTCCATTCGTAAAAATTGTCGCCGCTTCTTACATAAAAAGCCACGTCCGTCTGGGAAGGTTCGCTGTAAATTGCGTCAAGGCTGGTCAGGCTTGAATTATAGCCGGTAGTTTCCAGCGGGTTGCTTTCGTACCTGCCGCCCTGAGGCTTGTACAGATGCTTGCGTGTTTCGCTGTACGGCTGGCGCGTAATAGAAAAATCGTCAATGCAGCCGTTGAATTTGGAACAGAGTTCAATACCGGCAGGCACGCCAAGAATTGCATTGCGCACTTCGCCGTTTTCGCGCCCGCTGGACGTAACATATTTTAAAGCCTGAATATGTCCGTCAATGCGGTATTCCAGAAGCCCGGTTTCGTCATCGTAGGAAAGACTGTGATGCGACCACTGGCGCGGAATGATTGTATCGGCACTCATCAGGACGATTTCGCTTAAAACTTCTGTACCGGCACCGAATACGTTGTCAAAAACCCATTCAACGCGGTTGTTGTAAATATCTGCGCGGATAACCTGATAAAGCGGATAGCTTGCCACGTTGCGCGATGAACGCCAGTTGAAAATTGTTTCGCCGTTTTCTACAAGAGAAGGATAAAGCCAGAATTCAATTAAAAAAGAACCGGTCAAACCGCTTTTGCCAAAAATTGAAGAAGCATCGCCGTTCAGCTTAATGCCCGAATTAAGCACGCCGCGGTTTACGCCTGCGCCCTTACCCATAATCGCAAGATCCGTAAAGTCCATGTTTGCCAGGGTAACCGCGTAGTGCCCGGTCTGGTCAACAAACTGGTTGTCTTCAAATGAAATCAGCGCGTCGGTGTGTTCGCCGACAGTGCTGGAATCGCTTGCAAGAACCAAAGCGTCGTAACCGAAACGCCCGCCGCCCAGAACAACCGAATCCATGACCGAAACATTGTTCCAGCCCGATTTACCGCCAAGCACGATTTGCTGTGTTTGGGCACCAGCACCAAAGGCACAGCTAACCAGTAGACAAATTGCAACAAAAAAAGGTATTTGTTTTCTAAGCATTTTTTTTACCATATAATATAAAGGAATTTTAGAGCCATTTTGGGCAAACTTGCAAGCATTTTTGCAGTCAGCCGCGGCTAAACCTTGTTAATCATCATGAACGAAGCAGAAAATTATCGCCAGCAATTACATGAAACAGCATTAAAAGCTCCAAAATCAAGCGGCGTGTATCTTTGGCGCGACGCAGAATCTACAATCATCTACGTGGGCAAGGCAAAGAACCTTAAAAACCGCCTTACATCGTATTTTGCAGCCAACAAAGACATAAAAACCAGAATACTGGTTTCCCGGGCACGTTCAATTGAATATATTACTACATCCAACGAATACGAAGCCCTTCTGCTTGAAAACACCCTGATTAAGCAGCACACGCCGCGATACAACATCTGCCTTAAAGACGGCAAATCCTATCCGGTTCTGCGCATAACCAACGAAAAATTTCCCAAAGTGTACAAAACCCGGCGCATTGTTCAGGACGGCTCGCAATATTTCGGCCCGTACCCGAACGTTGCCGCTTTGGACACTTTTATAGAAAGTCTTTACAAGCATTATAAAATTCGCCACTGCAAAACTTTGCAGAAACGCAAAACGCCGTGCATGTACTATCATATAAACCAGTGCGCGGCACCATGCTGCGGCAAAATTAACCAAGCAGACTATACTCAATTTATCGAAGAAATTACACGCTTACTTGAGGGCGAAGACGACGAAGCAATTAAAAAACTTGAAAAAGAAATGAAAAATGCTGCCGCGGAGCTTCATTTTGAAAAAGCGGCACGCCTGCGCGACGGCATTGCGGCAATACGCACCCTGCGCGAACAGAACGCGGTAGAAGACTTTGACCCCGAAGCCCGCGACTATATTGCAAGCCATTCCGAAGGCCCGCTGGTAAGCTTTACCGTTCTAAAAATGCGCGGCGGCAAGCTTATTGCCCGGGACGTTTTCCGCAGCAAAACGCTGAACGACGAAAACGAAACCATTCCCGAATTCCTTCGCGCCTACTACACCGAAAAAGACCAGATTCCGCCGCATATTTTTGTAAGCAGCAGCGAAGGTCTGGAACTGACCCGGCAGTTTTTTGAACAGACTCTGGGCATTCAGCCTGACATTTCAACCGTTACCCAGGATATGCCCAGTGCAAAGCGCCATCTTGCCGCGCTGGAAATGGCACGGCAAAACGCAAAGGAAGACATTATCCGCAGAATGCGCGAACGCGGCGACATTCCGGCTATGGAAGAACTGATGAAGGTTCTCGGTCTGCCCGGTCTGCCGGTTCGCATTGAAGGTTTTGATATTGCCCATATCGGCGGCAAATTTCCGGTTGCAAGCCTGATAAGCTTTTACAACGGAAATCCGGATAAAAAGAATTACCGCATTTTCCGCCTTAAAACCACTGACGGCATTATTGACGACTTTGCTTCCATGCAGGAAGCAACCATGCGCCGGTACAGTCGCCTTTTGCGCGAACACGCCGAAATGCCGGATTTGATTTTGATAGACGGCGGCATAGGACAGGTAAACGCGGTGCAGGGCGTGCTGGACGAACTGGGGCTTGATATTCCGATTGCAGGTCTTGCCAAACGCGACGAAGAAATTTACAAGCCACACTGCTCTACTCCGCTGCATTTGCCGCGCCGAAGCGATGCACTGCGGCTTTTGCAGCGCGTGCGCGACGAAACCCACCGTTTTGCAACCAGCCGCAATCAGGCGCTGCGAACAAAAGAAAATACGACCCTTATTTTTGAAGAACTGCCGAACGTGGGAAAGGTACGAGCCAAAAAGCTGCTGGAAAAATATACGAATCTGGGGAATCTGGTTGCCGCAGAACCGGAAGAAATTTACAGCGTTGCCGGCTGCAGCCCGGAACAGGCAGAAGAAATTTTAGCCAGCGCAAAAGCCCTGCATAAAGAACGGCAGGAAAAACAGGTTTTAACGATGAATCATCCCCGCGCCAATACAGAAAAAACCGACAACGGCGGCACCGATTTGGCAAGCCTTGCAAGTCAGGCTCTCGGCAACTGAAAATATACTTCTTCCAGGAGGATTTTTTATCACTGTTGGAATTGATCGTGCAACAGGTGATATAACAACTTTTCATATTAAATCTGTTAAAGAGCTAGTAAATAAAGCCCCCAGTTTAGGATTTGAACTTTAGAGGATAGTATGTTAGTGGAACAAATTGAATGGATAGATGAAGAAGCAAAAGAAGCAATAGTTACTTTGAAAAATGAAGGTCAAACAATAAAATGCTTTTCATGTCCATGCGTTGTAAAATTAAACTCTGAAATAGATAATATATTGGAATGTTTAGATACAAAAAATGTTCTGATTTCTGAAAACGATTCACAGATAATAAAAAAAGAAAAAATTTTTGAATATGAAATACATGGAAAGCTTATTAACCGAAGTGAGGGTTTTGTTAATGTATTTGGAATGATTATTCATATTGATGAAATTCAAATTCCAGGGGATATAGTTGAAAATATGAATATTTGTTTTTCAACAAGTAGAATCGACATTTGGTAATGTATTTTTTGATTATTCGGATAGAAATTTTCAGATAATTCTATGTAGTAACCAGTCCTGTAAGATTCCGAGACCCGTGGGGCTTGAAGCAAAAAACGAAGAGCCGATGACAAAAAGATAAAGCAAAGGCAGAATAATGAAGTTTATTTCAATTTTATACACAATATTTTCATTGTTTTTTTTAATTTTCATTTGCATTTACAAAAAAAGCTTAGAAGATATTTTAATAAATCTATTTGTATATTTCTTTATTTTATTTATTCAGTACAGGGTTTTAATGTTTAACCATAAACGCTTATTAAATTATTTAATGACGTATGAATGGCTTAACCATATAATTTTAATCTTGGGATTTTTTTTCATTCTTACTATTGGGGTAAGTTTTGCAAAAGAACTGATAGAGTTTCCGTTTTATTATTTTGTTTTGACGGGTTGTGCATCTTCTTGTTTTTATACGGTTATGATTGTGAAACATAGTTCTAAGTAATTCTAACGTGCGGTTATTTAAAACTTCCCAAAAACAAATACAATCCGGGACGGCTCGAACTGGCTAAAAAAGCAAAAAAAGATCATTTTGAAAAATAATATCACAGGGCTTAACATTCTATACAGTTCAGCAACCGCAGCAATTTATAAAAACGGCAAAGTAAAAGCGCAAAACCATTGGCTGGAAAATTGGTTCTGTCATATCAATTCAATTCTGACTTATAAAATCAAGCGGTGCCGGGCGGACAGCCTTTTATAGGATGCTGGTCTTCGTTCAGCATCCTGAATTCTGACGGAGGATAGCCTGTGCTTTTCTTAAAAGCGCGGGTAAATGCGGTAGAGCTTATAAAGCCAGACTGATAGGCTATGTCCGTAATGGAAAGGTCAGAATTTGCCAAAAGCGTCTGGGCGTAGTTTATTCGTATTTGCTGAAGGTACTGATAAAAGGTGCGCCCCGTATATTCCGTAAATATCTTTTCAAAATAAAATTTACTGAACCCTGCATAATGCGAAATTTTATCAAGAGACAGGTTTTCCGTAAAATGTTCAGCAATAAAAGTACAGACATCATTCAGCAAAGCGTTGTTTTGCTGATTGCCCGCCGCAGAAACGGAACCTGAATTTTGAAAAAGGTGCATGTTTTTTCCGCAGAAAGAAATAAACTGCATAAGCGTAGAATAAATATCCAGTTTGTCATACGAATCCAATTCCTTAAAAGCTATAAAGCTTTCTTCTACGTCACCTTTTCCGTCAACAGAATGAATGGAAGGAATATAGCCAAAATACAATTTTGCAATTTTATTGATACAGTCACACAGCTGGTCATAAATTTCTGGCGGGCAGGTACTTTTTTTTACGTGAAGTGCAGGTGCCATCTGCCGGAACACATTATTCAATTCTTTTAATACCGTAATTTTGGAAAAATCAGCCTGTATATAAAGTTTTGCCCCGGGAGAAATGGAAAAAATTTCATGGATGACGGCAGGACAAATAAGAAGAATGTCGCCTTCGTCAACGTAATAACTTTGATTGTCGCAGATTACTTTGTAGGGGGCTTCTTTTGCCCAGATAATTTCTATGTCCGTGTGCCAGTGCGGCGGAAAGTTTGCGTGAAGACGGTTTATGAACACGCGCAGGCTGCTGTTAATTTTGTGGCGAATGTTTTCTTCAAAATCTGCATATTGATTTTTCATATTTCTATTGACCTTAAAATCATCCTGCATAAAAAAGATATGCGAATAATAGCAATTATGTTTTGCTGTCACAAGCTAAAAATTGCTTTTACGTATAACTAATATTTTACTGATTTTTTCAAAATCAAGCCGTTTTTGAGCAAAAAACCGGCTAAAATAACTTAAAATAACCTAAATTAACTGAAAAAGGTATAAAAAAAAGAAGAAAAACGGCTGAACATACTAGAATACGAGTAAAATATTGTTAATAAAAAAGCAATTTTTGTATGTTTAAAAAGCAACTTTTTAAAGGCAGGATTAAAAAAACGCATTTAGGGTAGAAGTATAGAAAAAACAGAAAATTGTTTTTCTCGGATATTTAATACGAATTGTAAAAAGTATCCGCATGTTTTCAATCAGGAGGAAAAAATGAAAAAGAACATGAAAGTTTTGGCACTTATCTTTGGTGCAGTTTTTGCTGTTTCATTGATTAGCGGTTGCAGCGGGAAATCTTCTGCCGGGGCAAAAAGCAAGGCAGTAAATACCACAAATTCAAAAAAACAGACAGACGGAAAGAATCTTCCGGAATTAACGACAAAACCTTTGACAATTGTTCTCTGGGACATTTCTACAAATGAACCCGGAAAAAGTCAGGATGAAGATGCCGTAAAAAGATTTATGGCTGATTATCCGAACATCACAGTTAAACAGATTCACCAGCAGAATGATAACTACAAGCAGCAGCTGGTAGTTGCAATGAGTTCTGGAAAAGCACCGAATATGTACATTCACTGGGGCGGCGGTCCTATGACTGAATATTACAATTCTGGTTTTGTAAACGATATTACTGACATGTATGCAAAATACGATCATCCGGCATTCATTGATGCAGCTGTTGGTCAGTCAACCTATAACGGAAAAATGCTTGCAATTCCTTTTGGCGGACTTTCTGGTTGCAGTATTTTCTATAATAAAACGATTTTTGCAAAACTTGGTCTTAAAGTACCGGAAACAATCGATGAACTTGAAAATGTTTGTGCCAAACTTAAGGCAAACGGAATTACACCATTTTCTCTTGCAAACGCATCAAAATGGACAGGTTCTATGTACTATATGTACCTTGTTGCCCGTCACTCTGGAAATGCAGAATTTGATGCAGCTTATACACAGAAAAACGGCGGTTCGTTTACAAGCCCGGCATTTATTTATGCAGGCGAAAAAATTCAGGAATGGGTAAAAAAAGGCTATTTCCCGGATGGAGTTAACTCACTTTCGGCAGATGATAACCAGGACAGAGCCCTTCTGTATGACGGTTCTGCCGCAATGATGCTTCACGGTTCTTGGCAGGTATCTGGAATTAAGGCTGATAGCGAAGAATGGTACAACGAAAACATCAGCGTATTCCGTTTCCCTGAAGATACAAAAGCAAAAGCTGCCGGTGTTCCGCAGAATGTAGAAATCGGTACGGCAATTGGTACAGGTTTTTCATTCAACTGTTTCAACAAAGACGGTTCTGTAAACCAGGAAATGCTTGATGCCTGCTACGTTCTTGCAACCCAGTATTTCAATGACGACACCTACAACAAAGAAAAGATGGATACAGGAACAGTTCCGTCAATCAAGGGATTCAACACAAATATAGATGATCCGAACAACCAGAAAATTATTGATACATTCTTTGATGCTTCAAACGTTCAGCTTTGGTACGATCAGTATTTGCCTGCATCTGTTACAGAAGTTCACAAGAACTGCATGACAGAACTTTTTGGTCTTGTAAAAACTCCTAAGGAAATCGGGCAGGAGCATGATGCAGCCATGAAGAAAGCTATAGCAGAATAGTAAAGTAAAAAAATCGATATATTAAAATTTTTACGTTGCTGCCCGCAGGAAAAACATATCCTGCGGGCAGTTCCTTGTATCAGGGTTTGATTTTTTAACAGACAAGAGGTATTAAATGGAAAAAAGTAAAAATATGGGACTCGCCCGGGCAAGGGCGAACAGCATATCCAAAGCTGCAACCGTATTTCTGTCGCCTGCATTGATATTAATCACTATTTTTATCGTATATCCTGTCATCGACACTTTTGTAATAAGCGGTTTTAAATGGAACGGCATTTCTTCTGCCAAGATTTTTGTCGGACTGGAAAACTGGAATACACTTATTCATGACGAAATGTTCTGGAAATCTTTTTCGCACAACCTTACCGTGATGGTATTTTCAATCTTGCTGCAAATTCCTATAGGCGTACTTCTGGCTACTTTTCTTGATGCCGGCGGAAGAAAATACAATATATTCAAAATCGTATGGTTTTTGCCATATCTTATGAGTTCGGTAGCGGTAGCATTTCTTTTTGTTTATGCCCTAGCCACAAACGGCGGGCTTATTTCTTCAATTGCAACTTTTATTCTGGATAAAAAAACAAACATCGATCTTCTGGGTGTTTCGCCAAATGCGCTTTTTACAATAATTGTAGTCATTGCATGGCAGTTTACACCTTTTTATATGGTTTATTTTATTGCAGGATATGCAAATATTGATCCGCATATTTACGAAGCAGCCGTAATAGACGGTACAACCAGAGCGCAGTATTTGTTTCATATTGCACTGCCAATGCTTGGACCTATCATCAAGACGGCTTGTACAATGTCGCTTATAGGCTCTTTAAAATATTTTGACATGATCTGGAACATGACGCAGGGCGGTCCTGCCGGCGGTACGGAACTTATGGCAACATATATGTACAAGCTTTCGTTCCAGCAGTTTAACATGGGATACGGTTCAACAGTTGCAGCCGGCATGTTCATTTTGATAACAACAATAGCACTTCTCTTTAATAAAGTATTTAAAGTTAAGGAGGATTATTAATATGAATGAAAGAATAGATGTAGCATACAGTATGGATAAAACGGAATCATATCGTTTATCAAAAATGAAATCGAAAATCGCGTGGAATATTGCGCTTCTTTTTGCAATTCTTCAGCTTGTAATAACGCTTACGCCGTTTGCTTTTATGATAATAAATTCCTTCCGCAAGCAGTTTGACATGCTTCAGCAGGGCGTTTTCCATCTTCCTGATCCGTGGTATTTCAAAAACTACGTTGAAGTTATTACACACGGTTTTTTCGGATTTTTCTTCAGAAGCGTAATCGTCGTAATAATTTCTCTGGCTCTCATGCTTATTGTTTCAGCTTTTGCGTCTTATCCGCTTTCCAGAATGAAATTCAAGTTCAATGCGCTGATTTATGCCGCAATTGTTGCAATGATGTCAGTACCTATGCATGTAACCTTAATTCCTATATTCAAGCTTACTACAGCGGTTGGCTTTTACGATTCGCTTAAGTCGCTTATAGGCCCTTATGTAGCGTTTGCCCTGCCGATGTCAATTTTCATTTTGACGGCGTTCATGAAGACAATTCCAAAGGAAATTGAAGAATCTGCGGAAATAGACGGATGCAACCGCTATCAATCTTTCTTCAGGATGTTTCTTCCTCTTTCAAAATCAGGATTGTCAACGCTTGCAATTTATAACGGCGTAGCAATGTGGAACGAATTTGCTTTTGCAAACACTTTCCTTATTTCGCCGGAAAACAAAACGCTTCCTCTTGCGCTCGGTCAGTTCAAGGGTGAACACGCACTGAACATTCCGATTAATATGGCAGTTCTGACTCTTTCAGTTCTTCCGATGATAATACTGTTCATTTTCTTTCAGGACAAATTAGTTAAGGGAATGATTGCAGGCGCCGTAAAAGGTTAGTTTCTGTTTCTAAAAAACAAAAAAATATGTATCGTAAAACGAAGGAGTTTTTATGATTATTTATGTAGATGTAAATGCTCAAAATGACGGCAACGGCACAAAGAAGTTGCCTTTCAGAAGAATTAACGAGGCTGCGGCGGTGGCAATGCCCGGTGACGAAATTTCAGTAGCACCCGGAATATATCGCGAAAACGTTAATCCTGTTAATGCCGGTACTGAAGAAAAACGGATAGTTTACAAAAGCGAAAAACCGCTGGGCGCCGTTATTACAGGTGCAGAAGTTGTCCGCAGCTGGGCAAAATATAAAGACGATGTGTGGGTTGCAAGAATAAAAAACAGCGTTTTCGGCGATTATAATCCGTATACAACGCTTGTATACGGCGACTGGTATTTTGCAACGCCAAACAAGCATACCGGATGTGTCTGGCTGAATGATACGGCACTTTACGAAGCCTTAAGCATTGAAGAATGTCTTGAAGCAAAGATTTATGAATGTTCATGGGATCCGGAAAATTCACGGGCAAAATGGTATACGGAACAGGACAGCCAGAATAATGAAACTGTTATTTATGCTAATTTTGGCGGAAAAGACCCTAACAAAGAATGCGTTGAGATTAATGTAAGGCGCGAATGTTTTATGCCGGTCAAGGAAGGCGTCGGATATATCACCGTCACCGGTTTCAACATAAACAAAGCTGCTACAACATGGGCGCCGCCTGCCGCATACCAGGACGGAATGATTAGTCCACACTGGAGCAAGGGCTGGATAATTGAAGACTGTGAAATTTGGGGAAGCAAATGCGCAGGCATCTGTGTTGGGCGTTATTCTGACCCGGAAAACGACAATTTTTATACAACAAAGCACGTAAAAAGCCCTACCCAGATGGAAAGGGATTCCGTATGCCGCGGACAGTATTATGGCTGGCTTAAGGAAAAAATCGGAAGCCATATAATCCGCCGCAACAACATTCATCACTGTGAACAGGGCGGAATCATCGGGCGTATGGGCGGCGTTTTCAGTATTATAGAAGACAACCACATTCACCACATCAACAACATGATGGAACTTGGAGGTGCTGAAATAGCCGGAATCAAAATGCATGCCGCAATTGATGTTGTTATGAGAAGAAATCATATTCATCACTGTACAATGGGAATATGGTGTGACTGGGAAGCACAGGGAACAAGAATTACGCAGAATCTTTTGCATGATAATGAACGCCCGGCTTTTGCAAAGTATCTTAAAGGCGGAATGACCTGTCAGGATATTTTCGTAGAAGTTGGTCACGGACCGACACTGATTGACAATAACATTTTGCTTTCCGATGTTTCCCTTCGCATTGCAACACAGGGCGTTGCAATGGTTCATAATCTGTGTGCAGGTTCGTTTACAATGGTCGGCGAAGGCACGACATGGAGATACACTCCATATCACATGCCGCACCGCACGGAAGTTATGGGCTTTATGACAATTCTTCATGGCGATGACCGCATTTACAACAATATCTTTATTCAAAAGTGGCCTTCGGAAGATTTTGTATTGATTGACGAATCAAATCCTGATGAAAAACAGGTTGAAAACAGAAAAGTCGGTACAGACTGTTTTGACGAATACCCGACTTATGACGAATGGCTTGCTCAATTTGACATGGAAGAAAAATATCCGAACATGATGAAGCACGACAAATATCATTTCGGGCATTTGCCTGTATGGATTGACGGGAATGCCTATTTTGAAGGTGCAAAATCGTGGAAAAATGAGAAAAACTCGTTTGCAGAAGAAGCAGGCAAAGTTCACGTTGATGTTGCAGAAAAAAACGGCAGCTATTACCTCGACACAAATATCTATGACGTATTGAAAGATTTTAGTGTTGATATGATTTCAACAGAAACTTTAGGCAAGGCTTTTGAACCGCAGCAGCAATTTGAAAATGCAGACGGAACGCCTATTACATTTGATTCAGATTATCTGGGTAATCACCGCGGAGTTGATGTCATTCCGGGGCCGTTTGCTTCAGGGAAAGATGCCAAAGAAAGAATTTTCAATAAACTTTCAATTGAATAAATACGGAACAGCCTGAAAAACGAATAAAATACAGAAAAACAAAAAGCCGCCAGTCTAAAAACCGGCGGCTTTTTGCTTATTTTAACCATTCGGGCTTGTAATTTTCCAGATTGCCGCCGGATTGTACCGTATTATGCCAGTTTGCGGCAAAATCGCCGGTGCGGCTGTTTTCGTCAAATTCGTAATAACTAAAAGCATAACCGCAGGCTATGCGCTTGCCGCCCTGTTCGTCGTTTAAGGCAACATACAGCCGCCCCGGAACACCCAGCGCTGACAAACGGTTTGTTTCGCTGGCGGCAGCATTTTGTACCAGCTGGCGGCACAAAGCAGGCGCAAAATACGGAATTGTTTCCGCGCCCTGCACTACTTCGCCATCTTTCTGATAAATTTTCAATATTTCCGCCAGTTCAAATGGAATAGATTCAATCCAGTTCAAATCTTTTTCATCTAAAGGCTGGTTCTGCACTTCGGTTTTTGCAATGCGCTGAGCGGTTTCCAGCAAAGATTCAAAATTGACAACCGCGTTCAGCAGTTCTTTCTGGTTGCCGCCAAAAGAAAAATCTTCTGCGCCCAAAACTGCGCGCAAATATGCCGTTGCCTGACGTGCCGCCGTAAAAAATTCCACGTTCGGCTCAAGATAACTTACCATTTTGGGCAAATCTTTGGTGCGGAACTCGCCGGAAAAACTTTCAGCTTTTTCTGCAACTTTTGGAGAATAAAAGCTTTCCGGCTGCAAATGCTGGCTTTGGGTACTAAAACCTGCCGCACTTTGCAGCGCCTTTTTGCCCCAAACCGAACTTTCCGTAAAATAAAACTTGCTGCCCGGTTCAAAGTTTGCCAAAGCCTTTGTCTGCTTTAACGCCAGCGCGTGATAATTCTTGTTCCAGAAATCGTCCTTCTGGGCGGTAAAACATTTTTTCAAAACTTCAATCTCTTTTTTATTTGCCGCAATTTCTGCACCAAAGGAAGAATCCAGAGAAGCCAGCAGTTCCACTTTTTCGCGCAGAACCGGCTGCCTTTCGCTTGCAGGCAGAATCTGCGCCAAGGTTTTGTAAAACCACTGTTCAAGCTCGTAATTATCGGCAAACAGAGACCAGCACGGATAAACCGTATTTGCAAAACTTGCGGCAAACAAATAACTTACATCGGCATCATCTTCAGCATTTTCAGCTTGTCCTTCAACTTGTTCCGGCGCGTAAAGCTTAAAATCGTTCTGCAAATTATCCAAAGCCGGGCTTGTGCACTTGCGGCTGGCATTAAGGGCAAATTCTGCAATGTTTGCAGGCTTGCTTAGCCATATTTTTGCAGACTGTTCGCTTTTTGCCGAATAAACCTGCGCAATTTCTTCAAAACTAAGGTTCAAGCCGCTGCCGCAAAGCGCATTTTGTGCCGAATAAAGCAGCTGCCATTTTTCCATTAAAGGCTGGCTGTTAAAAACCATATTTGAAATGTACAAAGCAACCGGCGCCATTTTAAATGCCAGTTTCTGTTCGTCGTGTTCGTCGCCCAAACTGCTGATTTCGTTTTGGGTGTTTAAAAGATTTTCTTCTGCAACAGGGAATTTAATAGAAGAAAACCACGTATTTATGCGGTAAAATGCCGCAAGAGCCGAACTGGTGCTGTATTTTTCGGGCACGGCAAATGCTGAATAATCAAGACGGTAGCTTGTGCCGTCTGCAAAAGTAAACACCGGCGATGCTTCCGTATACTGGGCACGCAGAATGTTCAAAACTTCTTTTTTTACCGCGTCCGGGTAATTTTCCAAAATCACGTCCAGCGAAGCTTCAACTTCGTCCGCAGTTGCCCGGCGCACTGTTCCGTCGCTTGTTTTGCGGTTAAAAAGCAGGCTGGCACTTTCTGCATTCATGCATTCGCCCAAAGCCCTGCCGGTCTGAAAATACAGAAGCGCTTTCTGGGTAATTTCGTCCGGCACAATTATTGTAATGGTGTCGTGCCCGGTTTCCGTAATGGATTCGGCTTTGTCTGCAATGTTTTCGGTTTCGCCGCTAAGCTGTTCAATAAAGGCATCGCACAAAAGCATCATTTTGGGCAAAAAGTTTTTTTCCTGAAGATTCAGCAGAACTTTTTGATACAGCAATTCTTCATAACGGGCAAACAAATCCGTTGTAAAAAACAGGGCGCTTTCTGTTTTTTTGGTTTCCAGATTGTAGTGGCTCAAATAAAGCTCAAGCATCGGCTCCAGAACCGGGTTTTGCGCCGCACTTAAAATATTTGCGTATTCTATAGAAGAAATTTGTTTAATTGCCGCTTTGTCTTTCTGTAAAAGCTTCTGCAATTCGCCGTCCAAAGGCGCGGTACCGCAAAACGGGTAAAACTGATTGAATTTCTGATAGTTTTTAAGGTCGCCTGCGGTTTGCCAGCCGCCGGTCAGTTCTGCATTTTCGGCGCTGTTTGGGCTTGCCGCACTGTAGCGCATTGAAAGGATTTCGTTTGCTTCGGCTGGCGCGTCAATTCCGCGCAAATCGCCGGCAAATACAATGCCGCTTTTTCCGGCATATTCTACCGGGTAAAACCAGTTTTTTATTTTTTCAAAACTGAATGTGCCGTTGTCTTCGGCGGCGGCATTTACGTTGCGGAATGCACCGCCGGTAAGAGTTAAAATTGTGCCGGCGGGTATTTTTATGCCGTCTTTCAGCAGTTTTAAATCTTCCGGGCTGTTTATTGATTCAATTTGAAAAAACTGGCAGCTGTCGCTTGCAACAACGGCGGTACTTTTATTTATTTCTATACTCTGCGGAAAGGCTTCAAATTTAAGCGAATCGTTCAAGTGTTTTTCGTGCGCCGTTGCCGCGTTTGGTTTGGCAGTAAAAGTTTCAGTTTGAAAAATTTCGGCAGCTGCGGTATCTTCGGTCTGTTCGCTGCCGGTATCTTCGGCTGTCTGCCGGGTAATTACGGCTTCGGCTTCGTCCGGGTATTTTAGCGACATTAAAGGTTCTTTTTCAAAAAAATAAAACCACAAACCACCGGCAGCAAGGGCCGCCAGAAGCAAAACAACTACCAAAATTTTCTTCATATTTTTCACCGATATTTAGCTATTTCTTTTTGACACAAAGAATCGCAGATTTCGTTGTATTTTATGCCGGCATGACCTTTTACCCAGCGCCATTCTACGTTCAGGCTGCCGTTCAACTGGTCAAGCTGCTGCCACAAGTCCTGGTTTTTTACCGCCCCGCCCGATGCCGTTTTCCAGCCCTTGCGTTTCCAGCCGTTTATCCATGTGCTTATTCCGTTTTTAACGTACTGGCTGTCTGTAAAAACGCAAACCGGGCGGCTGCTGTTGTAAGGCTTTTTTATTATCTGGCTTAATGCGCAAATTACCGCGCTTAATTCCATTCGATTGTTGGTTGTAAGTTTTTCGCCGCCGCTAAAGCATTCGTCTTTTGGCGCAATGCCCAGTTTTGCCGCTTCTTCGTCTATTATTACGCACGCCCAGCCGCCTGCACCGGGGTTGCCGGAACAGCCGCCGTCGGTGTAAACCACGATTTCGCTTTTTAACGGCTTGCCTGCTTCCGGCACAGCTGGTGCAGAAGTTCTGGCAGCGGCGCTGTTCGCAGAACCTGCGGCAGAACCGGCAAAAAGTTCAGCCTGCGTAAACAGTTCGCCAGAGGCACTGCCACCGGACGAAGCGGCGCCGGATTTTTTTTCAGCGCCGGCATTTTCATTTTGTTCTAGTTTTTTTTTACGCCTTTAAGGTTGTCGCCGCTTGCCAAAGTCTGCTTGTACCATTCGTAAACACGGGTAATTCCTTCTTCAAGGCTAACTTTCGGCTGGTAACCTGAATTTTTAAGAATGGAAACATCAAGCAGTTTGCGCGGTGTTCCGTCAGGTTTTGTGCTGTCGTAAACGATTTTGCCTTCAAAACCGACAACCTTTTTAACGATTGCGGCAAGTTCTGCAATTTCCAGGTCTTCGCCTGTACCAAGATTTACGTGAATTTCGTCAGAATAGTTTTGCATCAGGTGAACAACGGCGTCTGCCAAATCGTCAACGTACATAAATTCGCGGCGGGGTTTTCCTGTGCCCCAAAGGGTAACTTCGGCAGCACCGCTTTCTTTTGCTTCGTGGAATTTGCGGATAAGAGCCGGCAGAACGTGGCTTGTCTTCATGTCAAAGTTGTCGTTTATGCCGTAAAGGTTTGTAGGCATTGCCGAAATAAAATCGCAGCCGTACTGGCGGCGGTAGAATTTGCAAAGTTCAATACCGGTAATTTTTGCAATTGCGTAAGCTTCGTTTGTAGGTTCAAGCAAACCGCTTAAAAGATATTCTTCTTTAATTGGCTGCTGGGCAAATTTTGGGTAAATGCATGAACTGCCCAAAAACAGCAGTTTTTTTACTTTATTAAGGTATGCAGAATGAATGATGTTTGTTTCAATCATCAGGTTGTCGTAAATGAATTCTGCCGGAGTTGTATTGTTTGCGTAAATGCCACCAACTTTTGCAGCGGCTAAAAATACGTATTCAGGTTTTTCGGCGGCAAAAAAATCTGCAACCGCTGCCTGATTCCGCAAATCAAGTTCTTTTGAACTTTTTCCAATAATATTTGTAAAACCCTGGGCTTTTAACGAACGTACAATAGCCGAACCAACCAGACCGTTGTGACCGGCAACATAAATTTTTGAATTCTTTTCCATAATAACGCCTCTTTTTATGCCTTTTTTGCGGCAAACACGCCTGTTAGTTTAGCGCATTTTATAAGTGATTTAAAGTCCCACTTGTACTTCTCGTTTTCTTTCGTCTTGTGCCGGTTTTTGTACAAGGCACTGAGCAAAGCACCAAAACCGGCAGAAAGAAAAAGTTTTGTTTGTCTATTGCCGTTTTAAGTTAAATTAAGTATTTTAGTTTAAGATTCAAATCGTGCTTCGGCACTTTTAAATTTTCTATAATTTGTAAGGAGATATACAAAATGGCAAAAGAATTGCTTTTTAACGAAGAAGCCCGCAAAAAGCTGCTTTCTGGCGTTGAACAAATTTCGCAGGCTGTAAAAGTTACCCTCGGTCCAAAGGGTCGCAATGTTTTATTGGATAAAAAATTTGGCGCACCAACTGTAACAAAAGACGGTGTTTCTGTTGCTAAAGAAATTGAACTTGAAGATAGTTTTGAAAACATGGGTGCACAGCTTCTTAAAGAAGTTGCAACCAAAACAAACGATGTTGCCGGTGACGGTACAACAACCGCAACTGTTCTTGCATATTCTATGGTACGCGAAGGCCTTAAAGCCGTTGCTGCCGGAATGACACCAATTGAACTGAAACGCGGTATGGACAAGGCTACAGCTTTGGCTGTTGAAGAAATTAAAAAAGCTTCAAAAGAAATTAAAGGTTCAGACGAAGTTTCTCACGTTGCTTCTGTTTCTGCAAACAACGACGAAGAAATTGGTAAAATTCTTGCCGAAGCAATTGAAAAAGTTGGTAAAGACGGCGTTATTACCGTTGAAGAAGCCAAAACAATGGAAACAACTACCGACTTTGTTGAAGGTATGCAGTTTGACCGCGGTTACATTTCTTCTTATTTTGTTACAGACCGCGACCGCATGGAAACAGTTTTCAACGATTGTCTCATTTTGATTCACGACAAAAAGATTTCAAACATGAAAGACCTTCTTCCGCTGCTTGAAAAAGTTGCACAGACCGGCAAACAGCTTTTGATTATTGCAGAAGACCTTGACGGCGAAGCACTTGCAACCTTGATTGTTAACAATATCCGCGGAACACTTAAAACCTGTGCAGTTAAGGCACCTGGTTTCGGCGACCGCCGCAAGGCAATGCTTGAAGACATCGCAATTCTTACCGGCGGTGAAGTTATCACAGAAGAACTCGGTCTTAAACTTGAAAACACAGACGTTTCTCAGCTTGGTAAAGCAAAATCTGTAAAAATCGACAAAGACAACACCACAATTATCGACGGTGCCGGCAAAGAAAAAGAAATCAAAGACCGCATCGCCCAGATTAAAGCCCAGATTGAAGAATCTTCTAGCGACTACGATAAAGAAAAACTCAAGGAACGCCTTGCAAAACTCGCTGGCGGCGTAGCAGTTATTAATATTGGTGCCGTTACAGAAGTTGAAATGAAAGAAAAGAAACACCGCGTAGAAGATGCACTTTCTGCAACACGCGCTGCTTTGGAAGAAGGCATTGTACCAGGCGGCGGTCTTGCTCTTATTCAGGCTGCAAAAGCACTTGAAAAAGTTGACGAACTTGGTTTGACAGACGACGAAAAAGTTGGTTTCAAAATCGTTAAGCGCGCTCTTGAAGAACCTATCCGCCAGATTGCAGAAAACGCTGGTCTTGACGGCGCCGTTATTGCAGACAAAGCCAAAAACGAAAAGAAAGGTGTTGGTTTTGACGCTTCTAAAATGGTTTGGACAGATATGTTTGCAGCCGGTATCATCGACCCTGCAAAAGTTACACGCTCTGCATTGCAGAACGCCGTTTCTGTTGCAAGTCTGCTTTTGACAACAGAATGCGCAATTACAGACATTCCTGAGAAAAACCCGCCAGCAATGCCAGCCGGCGGAATGGGTGGAATGGACGGAATGTATTAATTCCGCGAATGTAAAATAAAACATTATTGAATACGGCGAAAGCCCCGAAAAACAGCTCCCGTGTGCGCTATGCTTACAAGGATCTGTTTTTTGGGGCTTTCGCCGTTTTTATTACTTTTCATTTTTACATTTGCTTCGTTTTACGTTGAAGGGAGTGTTTTGGCGGCTGGGAAGGAAATGCAAACGGAGAAAGGGTGAGATTATATTTTGGGCGGGTAATGGGGTTTTTGAAGATTTTTGCCGATTTTTTAGTATTATGGCAAAAAACATGACTATTGAAGAATATTACAACAAGCACAAAGAAGAAAACCGTTTAAAAACACGCCACGGCAGGGTGGAATTTACTGTGGCGATGAAATATATTCACCAGTTTATTGAAATTTTGCAGGCGCAAAACCCAAACATAAAAATTGCGGACATTGGCGCAGGCACCGGCAGATATTCCGTGGAACTGGCAAATCAGGGTTTTGACATTACCGCAGTTGAACTTGTAAAGCACAACGTTGAAATAATGGAAAAAAAACACGCAAACGTAAAAATCTGGTCTGGCGACGCACGCAGCTTGCATTTCTTAAAAGACGAAACCTTTGATTTAACGATTTTTTTTGGCCCTTTGTACCATTTGCACGGCGACGAAGAAAAATTGAAAGCCTTCAGCGAAGTAAAACGAATTACAAAAAAAGGCGGCTACATTTTTGCAGGCTACGTAATGAACGATTACAGCCTTCTGGTATATTGTTTTGACCAGAACCGCATTTGCGACCTTAAAAAAGCCGGAAGAGTTGACCAGAATTTTCATATTGTAAGCCCGGAATACGAATTATACGACTATGTGCGCATAGACGACCTGAACCGCCTGAATGCCCAAACCGGCTTAAAGCGCGTAAAAATCTTTTCACCGGACGGACCTGCCGATTTTATGCGCGCCCAGCTGAACGCCATGAGCGAAGAAACTTTTGAAGAATTCATAAATTATGTTTCTTTAAATGCCGAACGCCCGGAACTTCTGGGCGCAGGTTCGCATATTGTAGACGTTTTGCAGAAAACTTAGCCATTATATCAATAATTTATGTACAATATCAAAAAAAATTGTTATTCTTACAAACATGAAAGAAGCCGAAAAACTGGTTTTAGTAAACCCTCTTGAAGATATTGACAAAATTAAAGCGCTAGCTTCTGAACCGCGAATAAATATTTTAAACCTGCTGCGGCAAAAAGCCCTAAACGTAAACGAAATTGCAGAGGCATTACAGCTGCCGCAGTCAACGGTGGCAACCCATATTTCCATCCTGGAAAACGCTGCCCTTATAAATACCGAAGCCCAGAAAGCCAAAAAAGGCAGCCAAAAGCTTTGCAGCTGTGCTTTCAATGAACTTTTAATAAAATTCCCCGAAACCGCAAAACCCGATGAAAATTTCATCGACGTAGAAATGCCAATAGGTATTTTTACAGATTACGAAGTTACTGCGCCCTGCGGTCTTTGTTCCGCCGAGCGAATAATCGGCTATCTGGATATGCCGGACGCTTTTTTGAACCCGGAACGCATGAAAGCAGGGCTTTTGTGGTGCGGCAGCGGTACTTTTGAATATAAATTTCCAAACAACGCCAAAAACACCGCCCGCATTCCGAAAAAAATTGAATTTTCAATGGAACTTTCTTCTGAAGTGCCGGGAACAAATTCGGTTTGGCCAAGCGATATTACCATGTGGATTAACAACATTGAAATTGGCACATGGGTCAGCCCCGGCGATTTTGGCGACAAGCGCGGCATTTTAACCCCGGATTGGTGGAAACTGGAAGGCAGTCAGTACGGACTTTTGAAGCACTGGAGCGTAAGCAGCGAAGGCAGCTTTATTGACGGCGTAAAAATCTCCGATGTAACGCTGGAAGATTTGCAGCTTGCAGAACACCATTCGGTAAGAATGAAAATAGGCGTAAAAGAAAACGCCGCAAACGTTGGCGGAATGAATATTTTCGGGCGCGGCTTCGGCAACTATGACCAGGGAATAATTTTACGAATGTTCTTTTAGCCTTATTATATAGAAGAAAAATTGCAAAAAACGTAATTTTATAGTACTTTTTGGGCGTTTGGTTAATTTTCAATTGAAATTTGAAATTTTCCAAACTCATTTTTTCTTGACTTTATTTATAAAGCGACTTAAACTGTTAGTATGAACTTGAAAACTGTATTAACACCCGACACTGTGAACCTTCATCTTGCCGGTACAACTAAAGAAGAAATTATCGACGAAATGCTTGACATTTTGGTAAGCGCAGGCAAGGTTACTGATAAAGAAACTGCTCGTGCCTGTGTACTTGACCGCGAACATAAAATGTCAACAGGCATGAAACACGGAATTGCCATTCCACACGGAAAAACTGATACTGTAAGCGATTTGGTTGCCTGTATCGGTATTTCTGATAATCCTGTAGATTTTGATTCACTCGATCAGGAACCATGCCGCATCTTCATTATGACTTTGTCGCCAGTTAACAAAACAGGTCCACACCTTCAGTTTTTGGCTGAAGTAAGCCTTTTGTTCAAAAGCGCTGACAAACGTGCAGAAATCTTGAAAACAACAGATAAATCTGAAGTTATCCGTATTCTTACAGAATAGTTTGTTTATTTTCTGCGTACAAAAACCGCTGCAAGCCAGCGGTTTTTTTCGTTATAGCCCGATTTTATAAAATTATGAAACTTACCGAAAACGATTATTTTATTAAAGACAATGCCCTTTGTACCACAAAAGGCAGCCAGTTCAATACTTTTTCTACAATTCAGTTAACAAATGCCCAAAGCGATTTGGCGCAAATAAAAGCCTTGCAGTCCGCTGCCGATACCGCCCGGCTTTTTGCCGTTGCTTTTGATTTTGCCCTTATCGGAACGGAAGAAGCCGGCTTTGACGAAGCATTTCTGGCAGCTTTGCGTGAAGAATTAAAAGCCTTTGACGAAACTTTGACCAATTTTGTAATTCTGCCGACTGTAGAAAACGCAAATAATGCGGCACCGGAATTGCTTGCAGAAGTTTTTTACCATTGCGCACGCCGCATAAAAGACTGCAAAGCCGTTGCCGGGTTTGTTTTGCCGCAAACAGGCAATTGCACCGGCGAAACCGCAGTTATTGAAGCACTTAAAAAGAAGCATCCGGAATACGTTTATTTTGTTGATGAAAAAGCTCAATTTGACAAATTAAACCAGCTTTATCCAAACCGAATTGCCGTAAAAGCGCAATAAATTTTTTGTAAAACGCTTTACAAAATTAACCACGATTTGCTTTTTCTGTGCTATAATATTGCAATGGCACAGAAAACAGCAAAATTACCCCGTCTCACAGGAACAGCAATTCCTGTTGCAGCGTTAAAAACCGGCGACAGTTGCGGCGCCGGCGAATTTTTAGACCTTTTACCTTTTGCAGATTTTTGCAAATCAGCAAACCTTGAACTTATTCAACTTTTGCCCGTAAACGATACCGGCACCGAAAGCTCCCCATACAGTGCACTTTCGGCTTTTGCACTGCACCCTATTTATATGCGCCTGCAGGCACTGCCCGAAGCAGAACCGTTTTTAACCGAGATTACAGAACTAAAACAAAAGCACGATAACGCTAAACGCTTTAATTACAAGCAGTTACGCAATGACAAATTAGAATTGCTGTCTGCAATTTTTAACGCAAACGCGCAGAATATTATAAAAGACGACCGGCTTGCCAAATGGATTGAAAGCCACCAGTGGGTAAAAGCCTACGCCGTTTTTATGCAGAAAAAACGCGAAAACTTTGAAGCAAACTGGCAAAGCTGGAGCAACGGAAAAAACGCCAGTACCGAAGAAATTGAAAGCGCGTGGAACGATAAAAACAAACAGAAAGAACATTATTTTTTCGCATGGATGCAGATGCGGCTGGACGAACAGTTTACAAAAGCCGCAGAATACGTAAAAGCCGCCGGAATAATTTTAAAAGGCGACATTCCCATTATGATGAACGAAGATTCTGCTGACGCATGGGCAAACCCGGAATTCTTCAACATGAATCTTCGTGCCGGTGCCCCAGCCGACGGCTATAACCCGACCGGACAAAACTGGGGATTTCCGATTTATAACTGGAAAAATCTTAAAGCCTGCGACTATTCATGGTGGAAAGAACGCCTAAAAGCCGCGGAAAAATATTACAAAGCCTACCGCATCGACCACGTTTTGGGCTTTTTCCGCATTTGGGCTGTACCGCAGGGCGAAAGAACCGCTGTTTTGGGCTATCCGCAGCCGCTGGAAACCATTAGTGCCAAAGAACTGGAAGAAATAGGCTTTAGCGCAGAACGCCTGCGCTGGCTAAGCAAGCCGCATATAGAAACACGCCAGATTGAAGAAGTAAACAACTTTGACTATTTGGGTACGCACGGCGAGCTGCAAAAAATCATGAACCGAATCGGTACAGAAGAAATGTGGCTTTTTAAAGACAGCATAAAAACTGACAGCGACATTTACAGCACCGATATGCCGGATTTAATAAAAAACCGCCTTGCAGAACTTTGGCGCAACCGCTGTTTAATTGAAGTAAGCAAAAACAAATACACGCCAACCTGGGCATACAGAGATTCTACCGCGTGGCAAAGCCTGAACGAACAGGAAAAAACAGCGCTGCAGGAATTAATAGAATCCAAACAGGAAAAAATGGAAAAAGCCTGGGAAAAACAGGCAAAAAACATTTTGGGCGACTTAACAAAATCGGTGGATATGATACCGTGCGCCGAAGATTTGGGCGCAAACCCGGAATCTGTGCCCAGAGTAATGGGCGCACTGAATATTTTAAGCCTGCGGATTGTGCGCTGGACGCGCGAATGGAACAAAGACGGACAGCCTTACGTCATGCCGGAAGATTATCCGTCTGTAAGCGTTGCGGCAAACTCGGTACACGATTCTTCTACAATACGCGGCTGGTGGCTTAACGAAAACGCCGGAAAAGATTTCATCCGCGATTTTGGCGAAGCCGAAGGCGTTGATGAAGAAACTTATACGCCGCAAACCGCAGAATACGTGCTTAAAAACATTGCAAAAGCCCAAAGTGCATTCTGCATTCACCCGCTGCAAGATCTGCTGCATTTAAATGCCAGATATTACGACGACGATTGCGAAGCAGAACGCGTAAATGTTCCCGGCAGCGTAACAGAATTCAACTGGACTTACCGCCTGCCCTGCACCATTGACCAGCTTGCAAGCGACAAAGAACTGATTAATTCAATAAAAGAATTGTGCAAACTGCACAAAAAATAGATTTTCGGGAGAAAAGATGAACACAGAAAACCAAGCTTTTGACCAAGTTTTTACGATAAATCCTGCAATAAGCGAAACTACGCCCCAGCCGCATTTTGAATTTCATGTTTCCCGCGCAATAAGGGAACGCTGCCAGTTTGACGGTTCACTTTTTTCTACAACAGGCAACGTAATTTTGGCAAATTTTAAGAATGTAAGACTGTTTGCCAAAAAGATAAACGATACGATTGACCCGGTTTTGCACCCGGAACAAATGATAAAAGCCGGTCAGCTTAACGCAATGGGCTTAATCGACGAAATTTTTCACTATGTATGCTATTTGTACCGCCGCCAGATTGCGCCCAAAGCTTTTGCAGAAGCTCTGGCTCTTCTTGACGACAAATACGGCAAAGAATCTGTTGACCAGCTGCTTCTGGATTTTACAAATGAGTTTCCGCCGGCAGACGTTTACCGCAATATCGTTTTTCCGGAAACCTATCTTGAAAGCATTAACCCGGCGACCGGCATAAATAACCGCATTACCACGCTTGAAGAAATGGTTCTGCTTCATCTTGCCAACGAAAACCCGGCTTTTGAACCGTTTTTTGTTCTTTTTAATGACAAAAACCTGAACGAAAACCCGCTTTACGCAGAAACCTGGGTTGACCTGAAAAAATATTTTTCAAAACTGCCGCCTTTCGGACCGAACAGCAATACTTTAATCAACATGCTGAAAGAACCTGTTCTTCACAGCCCTACAAGTTTGCGCGGTCAGCTGGACTATATACGCAGCCAGTGGGCAGATCTTCTGGGCGAATGGCTGAAGCGCCTTTTAGCCGGCATCGACTTAATGAACGAAGAAGAAAAACCGAACTGGCAGGGCTTTGGCGGTCCCGGCGGTGACGGTCTGCCGCCGATGGATCCGTACAATTACGACTATCTGACAAAAGAATACGAACGCTACAGCCCTGACCGGGAATGGATGCCGCGTGTTGTTCTTATGGCAAAAACCGTTCTGGTATGGCTGGATCAGCTGACAAAAAAATATCAGCGCCCGATTAACCGGCTGGATTTAATTCCGGACGAAGAACTTGATTTGCTTGCCCAGCGCGGATTTACCGGTCTTTGGCTTATCGGCTTGTGGGAACGTTCAACAGCCAGCTGCCGCATTAAGCAGATAAACGGCAACCCGGAAGCTGCCGCAAGTGCATACAGCCTTGAAGACTATAACATTGCAAACAATCTTGGCGGCTGGGATGCGCTGGATAATTTGCGCCGCCGGTGCTGGCAGCGCGGAATCCGCCTTGCTTCGGATATGGTGCCGAACCACACGGGTATGGACGCAAAATGGGTAGTAGAACGCCCGGATATGTTCATTCAGCGCCGGGACTGCCCTTTCCCGACCTATACTTTTAACGGCGAAAACCTAAGCCACGACAGCCGTGTAAGCGTTTATCTTGAAGACCATTATTACAGCAAAAACGACTGCGCCGTTGTGTTTAAGCGCGTAGACAACTACACCGGTGATACGCGCTATATTTATCACGGTAACGACGGTACAGGCTTGCCGTGGAACGACACAGCCCAGATTGACTTTTTAAATCCCGAAGCCCGCGAAGCCGTTATTCAGGAAATTCTCCACGTTGCCCGCAACTTCCCGATTATCCGCTTTGATGCGGCAATGGTTCTTGCCAAAAAGCACATCAAGCGCCTCTGGTACCCGGAACCGGGCAGCGGCGGCGATATTGCAAGCCGGAGCGAATCGGCATTAAGCAGGGAAGAATTTGAAAACCGCATACCGAACGAATTCTGGCGCGAAGTTGTAGACCGCTGTGCAAAAGAAATTCCTGATACGCTTCTTTTAGCGGAAGCTTTCTGGATGATGGAAGGCTATTTTGTGCGCACGCTGGGTATGCATCGTGTATACAATTCAGCATTTATGAACATGCTGAAAAAAGAAGAAAACTACAAATACCGCCAGACCGTAAAAAATACCCTTGAGTTTGACCCTCAGGTTCTGCGCCGTTTTGTAAACTTCATGAACAACCCGGACGAAGAAACCGCAGTTGCTCAGTTTGGACGCGACGACAAATATTTTGGCGTTTGTACCTTAATGGTAACAATGCCGGGCTTGCCAATGTTCGGGCACGGGCAGATTGAAGGCTTTACGGAAAAATACGGTATGGAATACCAGAAAGCCTATTACGATGAACAGCCGGACGAAAACCTGATTGCACGCCACAACCGCGAAATCTTCCCGCTGATGAAAAAACGCTATCTGTTTGCCGAAGTTGAAAACTTCTATTTTTATGATGTATGGAACAACGGCAGCGTAAACGAAAACGTTTTTGCATATTCAAACAGCTTTGGCGACGAAAAAGCCGTAGTTTTTTACAACAACGTTTACCAGCAGGCTGTGGGCTGGATTAAAGAATCCTGCCGCTATGCAGTAAAAACCGGCGAAGAAACAAGCGAAATGCACACATGTTCAATTGCAAATGCGCTTAAACTTTCTACCGCCGGCAACGCATTCTGTATTTTTCAGGAACAGAGAAGCGGTTTATGGTACATCCGCACCTGTGAAGAAATTCATAAAAACGGCTTGTATATGTGCCTGAACGGTTTTGAAAGTCAGGTTTTGCTGAATTTCAGCGAAGTTTTTGATGACGAAACCGGCAAATACCGCATTCTGTACGAAACCTTGAACGGAAGCGGCGTTGAAGACATTCAGGTTGCATTGCAGGAAATTTTCCTGAAAGATTTGTACAAAGCTTTGTGCGATTTTGTAACCAGCGATTTTACAGGCACTTTTGCAAGCCTTTGCGAAAGCAAAGCAGTAGCTTTGGCAAAAGCCGCCGCATTAAAAGAAAGCGCAGCCCAAACCAAAGACGGCAAAAAGACGGCAAAAACAGAAAAGCCTAAAAAACTGCCAACTTTGGCTGCACTGCTGAAGGCAAACAAAGAAGCAGGCATTAAATATTTTGAAACTTTTGCTGAATTCGTAAAAGGCAACTATGGCGCAGCTCAAATTGTAAACCTTGCAAAAACAGGCGAAAGCGTTGCCGCCGAAAAATGCTACAAGGCATTTGGCAATACTCTGGCAGAAATTATAGAAATAAAAAAAGCCGCAGAAGAACCTTCGGCAACAAAACAGCAGAAAGAACTGTATCAGACTTTGCTTGCAAAACCGAACGGCGCAGAATACGCCTTTGTACTGGCACTTTTGGCAGCGAATAAAGGCGCCATCGGCAAAAAAGCCACCAGCAGCGACGCCGCAAAACTTGCCGAACAATGGGGCTTAAACCGCAAGCTGTTCAGCATTGTTAAAAAAACTGCCATTGCAGACACAAGTTTGTGGTATTATCAGGCATTAACGCCGGTATTGCTTTGTACCAGTACCGCGCCTGCCGACAAAAAAACTACAAAAGAAGCGGCTTATTTTACAATAAGCACCTTGTTTGAAAATAAAAATGCGCCGGCATTAACAGGCTTAAACACATTTGACAATGTGCGCTGGTTTGGCAAAGAACAGACAGAACGCGCCCTTGAAGAAATCTGCTTTGCACAAAACCTGTTTAAAGGCAAAAAGGCAGAAGATTTTGAAGCGTGCGCCAAACTGCTGGTAAAAACCTGCGAAGAAGCCCAGTATAAAGCCGATGACTTTTTGGCAGCCTTAGCACCAGCCGTTAAAAAGCCTGCAAAAAAAGCCAGGACAAAAACCGCAGGCACAGCCGCCAAAGCATCAGGCAAAACTGCAAAAACTGCAAAAACCCCGGCTGCTAAAACCGCTGCAAAAGCGAAAGCTGAAAAAGCAGAAAAGCCTAAAACAGAAAAACCGGCGACAAAAGCAAAGAAACCAGATAAGAAATAATTGAAAGATTTTATAAAGGCGGCACATCACAAAATGTGCCGCCTTTTTTGTATCGCCGTTATAGCGCAAGTTTTTTTGATATAAATTAGTTTTTTTTGATATATACTTGCAAAAATGGCAAACCACTGATATATTCAAGGCGGAGGAAAGATTATGGATTCTGTATTTATAGATGTAAATCAAAAAAAATCGCAAATTAGCCGCCATATTTACGGCCACTTTGCAGAACACCTTGGACGCTGTATTTACGGCGGTTTTTGGGTTGGTAAAGATTCACCAATTGCAAACAAAAACGGTTACCGCCTTGACGTATTGGAAGCTTTTAAAGAAGTTGATATCCCTAACCTGCGCTGGCCGGGCGGATGTTTTGCCGACGAATACCACTGGAAAGACGGCATTGGACCAAAAGAAAACCGCAAGCGCATGATTAACACCCACTGGGGCGGCGTTGTAGAAGACAACAGTTTCGGAACCCACGAATTTATGGGTCTTTGCGAAGAACTTGGCTGTAAACCATATATCTGCGGTAACGTTGGTTCGGGTACAGTACAGGAAATGTCTGAATGGGTTGAATATATTACATTCAGCGGCGAATCGCCAATGAGCAAATTACGCACCCAGAACGGTCATGCCGACGCATGGAAACTTGACTTTTTCGGTGTAGGAAACGAAAACTGGGGCTGCGGCGGCAATATGCGTGCCGAATATTATGCAGACCTTTACCGCCGCTACCAGACCTACGTACGTCAGTACGGAGAAGACAAGATTTTCAAAATTGCCGGCGGACCAAATGTAGACGACTATCACTGGACAGAAGTTTTGATGCGCGAAGCCGCACGCTTTATGGACGGCTTAAGCCTTCACTATTATACATTTGAACACGACTGGGATCACAAAGGGAAAGCCCTCAGCTTCAACGAAGACGACTGGTATTCAACCATGAAAAACGCTTACCGTATGGAAGAACTTGTACGCCGTCACGATGAAATTATGACCAAATACGACCCGGAAAAACGCATTTCGCTTGTTGTTGACGAATGGGGATGCTGGCATCAGGTTGAACCGGGCACAAATCCGGGATTCCTGTATCAGCAGAACACTGTTCGCGACGCTTTGGTTGCCGGTATCACATTGAATATTTTCAACAATCATTCAGACCGCGTAAAAAATGCAAATATTGCCCAGGCTGTAAACGTTTTGCAGTCTTTGGTTTTAACCGAAGGCGACAAAATGGTAAAAACACCTACATGGCACGTTTTCAAAATGTACAAAAAGCACATGGACGCAACCTTGCTTAATTCTACCGTTTCTTCTAGCGGCTGCGGCAAGGACAATTTGTTTGTACCTGGCTTAAGCGTAAGTGCTTCTGTTGCCGGCAACGATGAATACACCGTTACATTGGCAAACCCGGATTTGGAAAAATCTAAGACCGTTGTCGTAAACTTTGCAAACCTTGGCAAAAAACTTACGGCTGTAAGCGGCGAAGTTCTGGCTGGCGAAAAAATGACCAGCTGCAACACTTTCGACAATCCAAACGAAGTTGCTGCAAAAAAATTGCAGGCAAAAATTCAGGATGACAATACAGTTGTAATTGAAATGCCGGCTCGTTCGGTAGCTTCGTTTACAGCCTGCTAATTTTTGTACACACAAGCATTTGCGCACGTTTTTTCATCTTTGCGCAAATGCTTTTTTTATCTGCTTTTTAAACTGCCAATTGAAGAATTCTGTAATGAGCGAAAAAATAAACACCATGCCCGATTGTCCGCGCTGTACCGAACTTGCAGAAGCTGCGAAAGCTTCCAGACAGGCAGAAATATTAACAAAAGCCGCACAGTCTGTTTCCGCACAAAGCGCATCAGCTGCGAAAAACGACCCAATTACACAAAATTCTTCGCCCCAGCCTTTAGATTCTGCATATCTGAAAAAACTGCTTGCAGAACTTCCGCCTGCACAGGGTGAACTTGCAGACCAAAGCGAATATCTGGCGCGCCTAAACGCCTGCACAGCCTGCCCGGACTTAAAAACAAACGTGCTTTGCGGCTGGTGCGGCTGTTATGTTGCACTGCGCGCCCGCCCAAAAAACGCATATTGCCCTCACCCTTCCGGCAACAAATGGCAGCACTAATTTCTTCCGTTATAAAATGGCACTTTGCTAACCGCATCGCACACCGGCGAAGCGCCTTTCAAATTGAAAAAAGTGGCAAAATGGCTTAAATTGAAAGCATGAATATTGAAGCTTTATTAAACGATTCCATTGCGGAAAATCTTTCCCAGCGATTTTGTAATTATGTAAAACAGCATACAACCAGCAGCCAGCAAAATGCCGATAAAGGCGTGCAGCCTTCCACCGAACGCCAGAGGCTTTTTGCCCAGAACTTGCAGGCAGAACTGGCAAAAATCGGCATCAGCGACTGCCATATCAGCGAACATTCTTATTTGTGCGCCCGCCTGCCTGCCACCCAAGGCTTTGAAAACGCTCCGAGCATTTGTTTTTTAGCACATCTGGATACAGTAGAAGAAGTTTCGGGCGAAAACGTGCAGCCGCAGCTTCACCCGAATTACGATTTAAAGCCAATCATATTAAACGGCGACCTTTCAATTGACCCAAAAAACGATTCGTGTCTGGCAAAACTTGCAGGCGATACAATCATTACCAGCGACGGTTCTACCCTTTTGGGCGCAGACGACAAAGCCGGGGTTGCCGAAATTGTTACCGCGCTGGAAACTTTGCAAAAAAACGCCCAAAGTCACGGGCAAATTGAAATAATTTTCAGCCCGGACGAAGAAACCGGGCACGGCATGGACAACGTGCCTTTAGACTGGATTCAGTCTAAAATATGCTACACGCTGGACGGTGGCGAAGCAGGCGAAATTGAAATGGAATGTTTTAACGCTTATAAAGCCGAGATTAATTTCTTCGGGCAGGCAAAACATACCGGCACGGCGCGCCCGGACATGGTAAACGCCCTTACAATGGCGGCAAATTTTGTATGCATGCTGCCGCGTCATCAGGCGCCCGAAACCACCGACAAACGCCAGGGCTTTTTTGCCCCGATGGAAATCAGCGGCAGCATAGAAAATGCAAAACTTGTCATTTATTTGCGCGATTTTGACCGCGCCGGAATGCAAAAACGCATTCAAACTGTAGAACAAATTGCCCGCACTATAGAAGCCACATTTGAAGGCGGTAAATGCATGGCAACAATAAGCTGCCAGTACCTTAACATGAAAGAAAAAATCGAAAAAAATCCAGCAGTAACTGAAAAACTGGTGCAGGCTGTAAAAATGTGCGGCATGGAACCCGTTTTCATGCCAATCCGCGGCGGAACAGACGGTTCGCGCCTAACAGAATTGGGGTTGCCGTGCCCGAATATTTTTACGGGCGGACACAATTTCCATTCGCGCAAGGAATGGGCATCGCTAAGCCAGATGGTTTTGGCAACCAGAACCGTGCTGAACTTAATTGAACTTTATAAAACCGAAAAATAAACGAAAAAGAGGAAAAATGACTTATCAGACAAAAGGCACATGTGCCACAAAAATCGATTTTGAAATTAAAGACGGCAAAGTTTGCAACGTAGTTTTCGCAGGCGGCTGTAACGGCAACACGCAGGGCGTGGCACGGCTGGTAGAAGGCATGCCGGCTGAAGAAGTAATAAAACGCCTGAAGGGCATAAAATGCGGCTTCAAATCAACAAGCTGCCCGGATCAGCTGGCAAATGCTGTAAGCGCAGCACTTAATGCTTAGGTTGAAAAATAAAATTCCGATAAATTTAAGGAAAGTCTTACAAAATATTATAAAAATCAGGCTTTTCTTTTTTTAGAGGTCTTATGTACGAGTATCTAGTTGAGGGCGGATTCCCTATTAAGGGAACGGTACACGCCAGCGGCAACAAAAACGCCGCCCTGCCCTGTATTGCCGCAGCGGTTCTTTCTGCCGAACCTGTAATTTTGCGTAACATTCCCCAAATTGAAGACGTTGGCGTAATGCTGGACATTTTAAAAGCTTTGGGCGGTACGGTAGAAAAACTTGATGAACATTCTTACAAGCTGCAAGTTGCTCAGGTAACTGAACACGAAATTCCTTTGGAATATTCAAAACGCATCCGCGCTTCCATTTTGTTCGCCGGTCCGCTTTTGGCACGCACCGGCAAGGCAATTTTGCCGCCCCCCGGTGGCGATGTTATTGGTCGCCGCCGTCTTGATACGCACTTTCTGGCATTGCAGGAACTTGGTGCCCGGGTTGCCATTAACGGCAGATTCAAGTTTAACGCAAACAAACTTATCGGCGCGGACATTTTTCTGGACGAAGCTTCTGTTACCGCAACCGAAAATGCCGTTATGGCAGCCGTACTTGCCGAAGGCGAAACAATTATTACCAATGCAGCAAGCGAACCGCATGTTCAGGATTTGTGCAAAATGCTGAATGCCATGGGCGGCAATATCAGCGGAATTGGTTCCAATATCTTAACGATTAAAGGCGTTAGCGAACTGCACGGCTGCGATTTTACAATTGGCCCGGACTATATGGAAATTGGTTCTTATATCGGGCTTGCGGCTGCGACAAAAGGCAGCGTTACAATTACCGGCGTAAACAGCCGCGATATGCGCCCTATCAAGCTTGCGTTCGGCAAGCTTGGAATTACGTGGAATATTCAGGGAGATTCGCTGATTGTACCGAGCGGACAGTCCATGCAGGTTAATACCGATTTGGGCGGAATGATTCCAAAAATTGACGATTCTCCGTGGCCGGGTTTTCCGCCGGATTTAACAAGCATCATGACCGTTGTTGCAACACAGGTTGAAGGCACGGTTCTGATTCACGAAAAAATGTTTGAAAGCCGAATGTTTTTTGTAGACAAGCTTATCGGAATGGGTGCGCGCATTACACTTTGCGATCCGCACCGCGCGGTAGTTTCAGGACCAAGCAACCTGCACGGTTCGGAACTGGTATCGCCAGACGTGCGCGCTGGTATGGCGCTGGTTATTGCAGCCTTAAGCGCCCACGGCGAAAGCGTAATCCGCAACGTTTATCAGGTTGAACGCGGCTACGAAAACTTAACAGAAAGATTAAAAAGTTTGGGCGCTCACATAGAACGCAGAACTGTATAATTCATTTCATCATAAAAAACGGCAGAATTAATATTGAAAAAATCAATCTTAATCCTGCCGTTTTTTTTATTCGTACAGAGGGTTTAATACCTCGCTGCTTGCGGCGAGGTATGTTGTTCCTCAATATTCTTCAATTGCAGAAATATTTTTATTCAGCCTTGTCTTTTATTGAAACAAAATAAACACAAAGCGCGGTAAAAACCAGCAAATATTCGCAAACACAAACCGGCAAGGCAACCCAGTTCAGCACGCCAATCAATGCACACAGCAAAATGCGGTGAAAATAATCCACGGCGCGCAATATGAAATACATAAGCAGCGTAAAAGCCGGTACAAAAAGCAGCCACCAGAAGTGAACAAGCTGGCTGTTCTTCAGCTTAAACTTCCATGCAAAAATCGTTGCAATCATTGCCACAATCAAAAACAAGAACGGCATGCAAAGCCTGCTTGCCAAAGCGTGCCAGAAAACATCTTCTTCAAAGCCGTATTTAGAAGCCTTGCCGCAAAATGAAATTAATTTACCAAGCGAAATCAGTTTTGCGCCCTTGGTAGCTTCCGTAATTTCCAGAAAATCATTAAAAGGCATAGGCAAAATGTACACGGTTTTGTCTACAACCGCCGTTTTTGCCCGATAATGAACAACAGGTTCAATTGCGTTGTCGCGTTCGTTGCGGTCAACGGCTTTTATTATAAAATAAGGAACGCGCTTGTCTTTTGACTTGTCTACGGCAGCTTCGTAAATATACCCAAAATCTTCAGCGTTTTCCGCCTGCAATTTGGCATAAGGCACGTAAAAACTTTCTTCCAGATTGTGGTATTCATCATAAGAAGCAATATGCATTCCGCGGGCATACTGGGCAAAAACTTTACCTTTCTGCACCGAAGTAATGCCCTTGAAAGCAACAAATATTTTTCCACCGTCCGGGCGGTCTACAGCAAAATGCACGTCGCGCACCGATTCAAACGGCTGCAAATCCATCGTTTCATCCGTAAAAAATACCTGATTTGCAATATTTTCTTCTGCAACCTTCAAATAGCGGTCAACGTCCGGGTCAGAACCAATACCGTTCAGCAATTCCCTGAAAATATAATAGGCGCGCAAATAATCGCCGCGCACAATTGCGCCGTAACCCTGCTTTTTCTGGCTGTACAAAGCTTCGGACATTCCCATGCTGGTATTGGTAACCTGCATTTTTGTCCACGCATCCTCGGCAATGGCTTTTGCTTCTTTCAAATTTGCATTTGAAGTATTATAAGATTCCTGCGCAAGAGTTGCGTAATAATGGGCTTCAAAATACTCGCCTTTTTTATAGGCTTCTTTTGCGCGCTTTATCAAATCCGGCACCGGAATATTCAGTTCAATTTTTGTTTCTTCTTCAACAGGCGCCGGCGGCACTTGCATCGATTCGTAATGACTTGCCGCGCTTTCAATTTTGCTCATCAGGGCAATCGCTTCAGGCGATTCCGGCGCAATACGAAGCGCCTGCTGTGCATACAAAGTTGCATGACTGTAATTTTTGGCTGCAAGATTTTCTTCCGCACGCTTTGTAAAATCTACAAAATCAAGCGAAGCATTCTGCATAGAACGCTGGCGCTGGGTTAAAACAGGCTCAATAAATTCTGTTGCAACGATAAACAAAAATAAATTGGCAACGATTATTATAAAAACATTTTTTAAGTGCTTCAGCATGTCAGCAGGTTTCGGCACTGTTTCTTCGTCGCTTTCTTTGGAAAACGCCCAGGAAAGTTCTACCATTATGCTGGAAATTTGAAGCGACACGAAAATTGAAAAATAATTCAGCAAAGTATCGTTTATTAAATACTGGCGCTCAAAAATCGGCAGAATTTTGCCTTCTACGCCGATTGCGGCGGTAACAGCCCAGACGCAAACAAAAGTAATAAAAAAATACAGAACAAAAAAGAAGGCGACTCGCGAAAAAAGCGTTTTTTGTTTCATGCTATGCTCCTAAACTCTGATGCCGGCGCTTCAGATGAGCCCCAAATCCAAAGATAGTAAAAATCAAAAAATATAAAAGGTTTGCCGCAAGCAGCAAAACGTATTGCGCCAAAGCCGGACTAATCCATTCGCTTATAAAACTTATCGCCGAAGCTGCAAAAGGCGTTGCAACGATTGCAAAATTTAAGGCAACGGCGGCTGCAAAATCGTACAGAATAAAAAGAACGCACAGCAGCGGCCATGTAGAAACGAAAGAAACCGCCCACATGGAAAGCAGTGCGCAGGCGATTGAAGCACAGCAAAAATACGTAAACCAGCCTTTTGCATACGCGGCGTAGGCAAAATCGCAAATGGCGTTTAAAGCATCCAGAATCATGCCAAAAGAACGCGGCAGCCGCACGCTTTGGGTTGCAAGCTGATAATCTTTTGCAAAACCCGGCGGCGTAGCTTCAAAAGATTCGTTCCTGAAAGTTTCTATCAGTTTATTTTCTTCCTGCATTTTTGCACCCGATACAAAAACGCCGCTTGCAAAAGCACGCCCTTCAACATCCAGAAAATAATAATCGCCAAAATCTGTGGTTTTAAAATAGCCGCTGTGCAGCTGCAAAGCCGGTTTTTGCTGTCCAGCTGCCGCAGAATCAATAACATTCAGCCTTGCATTAAAGGCAAGCGGTATAATAGTAGAAAATATTAAAAGCGCCACAAAAAATATTACGCCGGCAGACCACGCCGTATAGTTGTGGTTACGAATGCACGAAACGAAAAGCAGAAACAGGCTGAAAATTGAAGTAAAAGGAATGGTTAAAATTATTCCGGCTAAAAAACTTTTTAACGAAAATATACCGATTTGGTTGCCAATAATCATTAATTCGCACTGGCAATAGAACATATAGGCAAAAGCGGCTAAAACCGTAAATAACAAGAATAATACTAAAAACTTTGGAATAAGAAATAAGGCTTTTTTCACATCTTTAAAAATAACACGAAGTAACGATAAAAACAACCAAAAACCATATTTTTTGCCATTTAGAAGTGTTTGAAAACAGAAAATAACCGCAAGTTTTCCACAAGTTTTTCACCGGGCAGAACGAGCAAATATTAAAAACTGAAGGAAAACAGAAACCGGCTGATACTTTAAAAACGGATAAATGTATACAGAGCAAAAGATATTTTGTTATTTTACAAACACTTACAAATTAAATAAAAATTTTAGCCAGTATCATTTTGCAGAAAATATTTTTGCAAGATATAATCTTGGTTTTCCACAATAAAACTTACAAGTTTTCCACAAGCTTTACACAGGCTTAAACGCCATTCGGCACAAATAAAATAAACTTTATATAAAAATTAATAAAAAAATCACATCGTTCAAGCAGCCGCCACAAACCGCATGCAAACCGAAAAAGCTCAGCCTAAAATATGCAAAAAAAAAGCACAAAAATACGCGAACCAGAAAAAATTCTGCCATATTTTGTGCACTTTAAAATACAAAAACCCGGCACAAAACCGGGCTTTTCATTTGTTCAACTGGTAAAATTAACAGGCATCAGCCAACAGAAACTTCGCCTTTGCTGTCAATTGCCAAAATAGATTTACATTCGCTGCATCTAAAACGACCGGGTTTAATAGCCTTAAGTTTTTTGGCACAAACCGGGCAGGCAAATACTTTAGGAAAGATTTCTGAATCTTCTGCAAAATCCTGACGGAAAAAAGCGATTGCATCAGAAAGATTGTCTTTAATATTAAAGAACTGAGAAAAACCTAAAAGCTGGAAAACTTCGTATACTTTTGGCTGAATGTCCAGAAGTACAATGTCGCCGCCCTTTGGTTTTACAAGTTTTAAGAATGCTGTAAAAGAACCGATACCGGTTGAAGAAACATAATTCAATGCAGCACAGTTAAAAATAAGGTTAGCATAACCAGCTTCTACAACTGCCTGCACGCGTTTTTGAAAAAATGCAGAATTGTAAGTATCAATATATCCATTGAGGTACAAAATGATGCAAGCAGAACTCTCTTCCGGGCGTTCCAAAGTTATGCGCAAGCTGTCATCTTTTTCCTCATTAAAACCAGGTACAATATCATCATTACTAGCCATAAAATCACCACCGTTTATATGTTAAAGGAATAAGAAAACAACGCTAAAAAGCAAAATTGTTTTATCACTTATTAAAATATACACTGTGTACAAAAGACTTGTCAAACAGTTTTAAGAAATATATCATTTTAAGCATGACCACAACACAGCAGACAGCAATTATTTTATGCCGCCCGGACGAAAGCCGCAACATCGGTTCGGTTTGCAGGGCAATGAAGAACATGGACATTCATCAATTGCGGATTGTGGGAAAAAAAAGCGATTATGATGAAGAAAAAATTGCAGTTTTGTCTGTTCATGCTTTCAATATCTGGCAAAATGCGCAGTTTTACCCGGATTTGACACAAGCCGTAAGAGACTGCGTCTGGGTAGCAGGCACTACCCGGCGGCGCGGAAAAATGCGCAAGGACTGGCTGCTTTTGCCCGAAGAATTTGCAGAAAAATGCAGCGCCTTTACAGACGGCACAATTGCGCTGGTTTTTGGCAACGAAAGAACCGGCTTAACAGACGAAGAACTTGCAATATGCAACACGGGCGTAACAATTCCCACCAGCAGCAAGGACGGTTCAGGTTCGCTGAATCTTTCGCACGCGGTACAGGTTATGGCGTATGCGCTTTTTAGGGCAAGCAAAGAATTTTCGCCGGGCTACACGCCGGTAGACCAGACGCGTATTGAAAAAACCGTAAACATTCTTACAGACGATTTGCAGAAAATGGGATTTTTTTCACTTGCCGGCAGACCGGACATGGAACAGTTCTGGCAGAACCTTTTGTCGCGCGCGGCAATTTCTGAAGGAGAAGCAGCGTATATTGAAAAAATATTCAACAAAGCCGCCGGGCTTTTTAGCAAAAACCAGAACAACAGCTGAAATCTACTTATTTTTTATAATTTTTTAGCATTTCTGCTAAATACGCCCCGGTAAATTGAAAAATTTCACTATGCCGGGGCTTTTTTTATTTCTTCAAAACAGAATGTCGCAGGAATTTAACAGAACGCTGTCGCTTTGCAGGCAGCTGCGCTTTATGCACGCCAAAAGTTCGCGTATGTTGCCCGGCCAGCAGTACGCCGAAAGTTTTTTGTACGCACCCGCCGTAAGCAGTTTCTGCTTCTGCGCCAGCAAAGGTTCTATTAAAAAAGGAATGTCTTCGATACGCTGGCGAAGCGGCGCAAGATGAACCTGCAAAGTTTTCAGGCGGAAATACAAATCTTCCCTGAAAAGCCCGGTTTTAATCAAAGCTTCCAGATCGGCATTGGTGGCGGCAAAAATACGGCTGTCCATTTTTACCGGCGTACTGGAACCTAGACGGTAAAATATTTTGGTTTCGCAAAGCTGTAAAAGCTTGCTCTGCATATACATAGACATACAGGCAATTTCGTCCAAAAGCAGACTGCCGCCGCTGGTCTGTTCAAAACAGCCGATTCGCTGGTCTGCGCCGGTAAAAGCGCCTTTTACCGTACCCAAAAGTTCGCTTTCGGCAAGGGTTTCGGGCACGTTTGCCATGTTGATTTCGCGGTAAGGATTGGCGGCGCGCGCCGAATGTTTGTGCAGCAGTTTTGCAAAATATCCTTTACCCGTACCGGATTCGCCGCAAATTAAAATCGGTTCGGCGCTGTTTACAAATTTTTCAAACAAACGCCGGGTTTGAAAATTCTGCGCCGCAATACCGGCTAGTTCTTTTGGAAAGATTTGAAGGTTTTTATTGGTTCTGAAGCCTGGCAATTTTGAAATCTGGAAGGAACAGCGGGGATTTTTTAAGAACGAGGCAACTTTGCTGGTAAAATCAAAGTCTTCAAAAGTGCCGTTCAAAAGATTTTTTAAACCGAATTCTTCGCAGTGACTTTTAAAACGCCCAAAAGACGGAAAAAGTTTTCGTTCAACGCAAAGACACAAAGTTTCTTTAAAAGCAAAGCAAGCCGCGCAGTGTTTTTTCAAATTGCACAACTTTGCTTTTATTTCTTTCAGGCAGGAATAATCGACGATGATTGCATAGTTTTCGTTTTTACCCGGAAAACTGTCAAAATTAAAATCGAAAAGTTTGATTTCTGTATCAAAAGCTATTTTCTGCAAAAACGCCTTTAAGCCCAAATTCCTACTTATCAGCAAAAATCGTTCCAAAGCTCTCTCCTTTTGCCTTGCGGCAAAATCTTTGTAAAGATTATGTATTTTTTACAATGATAATTTTAGTGCCAAATTGCAGCTTTTTTGCCATGTTCAATTTTGGGTAAACAAAAAGGCTGGCTTCAAAAACTGCAATTCTATGCAATACCCAGAATCATTCGGTTTGTTCGCCGGCGGATTCTGCCTGCGTGCCGCTTTCTTCCGGCTGCTGGTAACCGGTTTTCCCGCTGATTCTGTAGCCAAGCAAAAGCAGTTTGTACCACATAAACGGAAAAATTAAGAATATGCGCAGCGGATTTCTGAAAATTGCAGGCCAGATTTCCAGCCCTTTTTCAAATACCTTAGGCGAAATTCTTTTTTTGCGCGAAGAAAAAATATCAATTACGTCGCTGTACCACAAAAATATGCTGTTGTTGAATACGTTTCGCCGGCGGTGAACCCAAAGCACGCCTTTTTTTATGCCGCTGCCAATTAAAACAAGCGAAGGCGATGCCTTAAAAATTGCCTGAGTAATATTTTTTTCTGCGTCTTTGGGATAATAGCCCACATAGCGCCCTACAATTTGCAGCCCCGGAAACGTAAAACGGACATTGCGTTCCGCGGTCATAAGGCTTTTTTTGTGCGCACCAAACAAAAACAGGCTTTTATAGTGGCGGTCCAGAATACCCAGAACTTTTATAACCGCGTCAAACTGATTGTAGCGCTGCGGTACAGGCATTTTTAAAAACTTTGCGCCACGGATAATCGATTTTGAAACCGGCAGAATCAAATCCGCATTGCGCAGCGCAACCAGATATTCGGCATTTATACGGGCGCGCAACAAATCCCATACAGACAGAAACACAATCTGCTTGGCGCTGGGTTTTGCCAGCATTGCCAGAATTTCTTCTTCTAATTCTTCACCTTGAATAATATCAACGGGAACCGACAATAAATCTATGCGTTTGGCAGCCATTTGGCACACTCCGTCATTAAAATCTGCACCGAAGAAACTGCATAAATTGCCGCAGTTTCGGCACGTAAAACATTGCACTGCAAATGCAGGGGCTTAAAGCCGCAATCGTAAAGCTGGTTCAATTCGTCAGGACTTATTCCGCCTTCGCTGCCCACGGCAAGCACCACAAGCTTTGGCTTTTCTGCCAGAAATTCGTGCAGCATTTTTTTATCCAGCGGGGCTTCGGTCAGTACAAGTTTACATATTTTAAAATCGTCATTATTTGTTGAATTTGTAATGTTTTCGATTGAAGTTTGTAAATTTTGCAGAACCTCATTCATTTTCTGCGGCGAAAAAATCCGGGTATTTACAGGAGACGCCGACTGCTGCCGGGCTTCTTTTATCAGCCGGTTCCAGCGTTCCAGCTTGTTGCCGTCGCCGTCGCTTTTTGCATAAACCGAACGGTCGCTTAATACAGGAAATATTTTTTCAACGCCAATTTCGGTACACTGGCGGATAACAGAATCGAATTTGGCGGCTTTGGGCATGCACTGTAACAGCCAGATTGCCGTGCCAAAACCGCGAACCGCGCCGTTTTCTTCTATAAGCTGGTCGCTTTGTTCAACGTTTTCAGCCTTTACGCCGCCTACGTAAGTTGAACCGGCAACGGTTTCGCTGTTTTCTTCTGCATTCTGGCTTAATGCCGGCTGCACATCTTTTATTTTGCTTAAAAGCAGGCGATTTTTTTCTTTTATAGCCAATTCAAGCTGGCAAAGACCACCGTCCGGCAGCCTTGCCTGAATTGTGTCGCCGGTTTTCAGCCGCAAAACCTGTGCCAAATACTTAAAATCTTTTCCGTTTATCCAAAGAGTTCCGTCTTTTGCAAGGTTTTGGGTCAAAACAAACTGGCGCATCAGTTTTTGCTCGTTTTTTCTTCAGCTGCTGCCTTTTTTTCTGCTTCAGCCTGCAATTCAATAATGGTTTTGGTTTTCTTCATCAGGCTGTTGAAATTTTCCTTGCGGATAATTCTTATAGCCTCGTTCAGCTGGATGTCGTAATCCAGATCATACAGAGGTTCCGTATGCTTGCGGTAATACTGGTTGCGAACCAGCTTGCGGAGAACACGGTCTTCCAGCTTGTATGTTTTGCCCAAAGTTTTAGCAAAAGCTTCGGCATCTGCCAAAGTCATATCCGGGTGGTCTTCCGCATATTTTTCAATTTCGCCCGAATTAAGCAAATCAATATAAGCTTTTTCTTCGTCTTCGCTTAAAACCGGATACAGAACTTCGCGGTCCGGCGGAATGCCGATTTTGTTGATGTTTGCACCGCTCGGCGTATAATAGCGCGAAGTTGTAAACTTAAAGCCGTCGTCGTTCAAATTAAGCGGAATAACCTGCTGAACAAGCCCTTTGCCGTAAGTTTTTTCGCCTACAAGATATGCAAGGTGATAATCTTTAAGCGCACCCGAAAGGATTTCTGAAGCACTTGCCGAGCCACGGTTAATAAGAACGATAACCGGCATGTTTTTGGGCACGCAGGTACTGTTGCTTTTTGCCGAGAACACTCTGTTTTCCGACTGAATGCGGCTTTTTGTAGAAACAATCGTTCCGCTTGAAATGAATTTGTCTGCAACTTCTACGACGCTGTTAATCAAGCCGCCGGGGTTGCTGCGCAAATCTATAATCATAGATTTGTAATTGCTTTCTTCAAAACTATTTAAAGCCTGCTGAACGCGTTCCGGCGTATTTGCGGCAAATTCCGTAATGCGCAGGTAGCCGATGTCGTCAATCATGCACCATTTTACGGAAGGAACTTCGATGATTGCGCGGGTAAGAACAACCGGAAATTCCATGTTTTTTCCGCGGCGAATAACAACCTTTACATCGGTGTTCGGGGTGCCGCGCAATTTTGAAAGAACTTCTTCCATCGTAATATCTGCGGTGTTCGTGTCGTCAATTGAAATAATCAGGTCTCCTGCCTGAATGCCGGCACGCCAGCCCGGAGTGCCTTCGATTGGAGAAGCAACTTCTACATAAGCCGGTTTTTCCGGTGTAGAAACATTCGGTTTTGTTATGGAAAGACCTACCCCGCCGAAATTGCCGGTAGTAGTATCGTTCAAATCACGCATCTGAGATTTATCCAGATAAACGGTATACTGGTCGCCCAAAGAATCGAGCATGCCTTTCATTGCGCCTTCGTACAAAACCGTCGGGTCAACTTCGTCAACGTAATTCTGTTCAACAAACATAAAAACACTGCGAATCATGTCAGTGTACTGGCGTGTCAATAAAGAACGTTCAGCCTGCGAAAGCTGTGGTTTTTCTTCCTTAAGCTGGGTAGAAGCGCTTTCTTTCTGGGCTTCTGCCTGGGCACAAGAAGAAAATACTAATAAAACAGCAATAAAAAGTGAAAGTGTGCTTTTTGCTGAATATTTTAGAAAAAAATGTGAAAATTTCATGCCCTTATTTTAAGAGCAAGACACTTTTTGTCAATATAGCAAAACTTTCTTCTATAATATAAAGTAGTTTTCAGCGCAGAAAACAGAAAATTCTTAACATCGGTTTTGTATAAGCCGATATTGAAGCAACAAATTAACTAATACTTTTTGGGTGGAAATATATGCAAATCATTCCTATTGCAAGCGGCAAAGGCGGCGTAGGCAAAAGTCTCGTTTCGGCAAACCTTGCCATTGCACTTGCTCAGTCTGGTAAAAAAGTTGTGCTTGTAGACATGGACTTGGGCGCTTCTAACCTGCACCTTGTTCTTGGTCACCAGTCGCCAAAAGCCGGGTTGGGCACTTTTTTAAGCGGCAATTCTAAATTTGAAGAAATAATCGTACCGACAGATTACGCAAATCTTTCGTTTATCCCCGGAGATTCAGAAATTCCGGGAATGTCTACCATAAAAGCAGCGCAGAAAAATATGCTTATAAAACATTTGCAGGCAACCAACTGCGACTTTCTGCTTATTGACCTTGGTGCCGGTACGCACTTAAGCATCCTCGACTTTTTCCTGCTTTCGCCGCAGGGAATTCTTGTAACAGCCCCGACAGTTACTTCAATTCTGGACGGCTATCTGTTCCTGAAAAATGCGGTTTTCCGCATGATGTACAATTCTTTCAAAAAAGACAGCCGGGCTTACGCCTATCTTGAAAAACTTAAGGGCGATTCTTCGGCAATGCAGAAACTTTACATACCGAAACTTCTGGACGCACTGGATCAGGTTGACCCGGAAAGCACGGCACTTTTCCGCCGGCGCATGCAGAAATTCCGTCCGCGCCTTGTCCTTAACATGATTGACAACCCTGCCGACGTTGACAAAGCGCAGAAAATCCGCCGTTCCTGCAAGGAATACCTCGGTCTGGAACTTGAGCATATCGGCGTAATTTGCCGCGACATGGTGCAGGACATTGCGCTGGCTTCGCGCCTGCCGGTTATTGTTTACAAGCCGCAGTCTGTACTTGCCCAGGGCATTTACCGCATTGCAGAACGCGTGCGCGTAAGCGAAACTTTGACCTTTGACGATTATCTTGTTGCAAGCCAGGAAAGCTTTACAAATGCCGAAGAACAGGCAATTGCCGATTTTGAAAACAAAATGAGCTATATTGAAGACCTTATTGGTACTGGTACTTTAACGATGGGCGACGTTGCAGAAGTTATCAAGGCACAGCAGTACGAAATTACCCAGCTTAAAAAAGAAAACAATCTGCTGAAACGCAAGATTGTAAAAGCCAGCGAACAGGGTTTCAGGTTTTAACGCTAAAAAAATAACGATAACAAGGAATTTTCATGCCTTTATTTATAAATTATCCAGCATGGATAAATCCGTCGATTTTTCCCGGTGTGCCGTTTTTGGAACATTTGCGCTGGTACGGATTGATGTACGTTTTTGCATTCGGTACAGCCTATTTTGTTTTCAGCAGGCAGGTAAAAGAAGGCGCGCTTACCTTTAAAGACGAAGAAACCGCGGCTGACGAAATTTACAGCTTTTTTTTGTGCGGAATAATTTGTCTGGTGCTTGGCGCGCGCATTTTTTACACCCTCGTTTACGACCCGACCCTCTATTACTGGCAGCATCCGCTGCGCATTTTTGTGCCCTTTGACGAATACGGTAATTTTACGGGCTATGCCGGAATGTCGTACCACGGCGGCTGGATTGGCGGCTTGTTCGGCATGCTGCTATGGTGCTTTGTAAAAAAACAGCCGGCACTTAAATGGATTGACGTAATGTGCGTTTCCATTCCGCTGGGTTTTACCTTTGGGCGGCTGGGCAACTTTTTTAACGGCGAACTTTACGGAAGAATTACCACCGTGCCGTGGGGAATGATTTTTCCGGATGCCGAAAAATATTCGCTCAGCCTGGACTGGGTGAAAACGATTGTAAACGTTTGCGGCATAAAAGTTGCAGAAAACCAGACGCTGGTAAATTTGCCGCGACACCCAAGCCAGCTGTACGAAGCTTTTTTTGAAGGCGTTGTATTGTGGCTGATACTGTGGCTTTTGCGCCGCAAAAAACCTTTTGACGGTTTTTTTGCCTGTCTGTATACCGGCGGCTACGGTTTTTTCCGCTTTATAATTGAATATTTTAGAGAGCCGGACAGCGATTTGGGTTACCGCATTGCGGCACAGCCCGATTCGCCGATTTATTTTAATGTTTCGGTTTTTAACATTTCTACCGGGCAAATTCTGTGCCTCGGCATGATTGCCGCCAGTCTGCTGGGCATGTTTTTGTGCTGGCTTTACAGCAAAAAATCTAAAAAGCAGTAACCCAACAGCTGAAAAAATAAACGCCCTGAAGACCGCATTTTACTGCGTGTTTCAGGGCGTTTTTATTGCATTATTGCAGTTTGGAATGACGCGTCTTAATCGTTCTTTACGGCTTTATGCCTTACAGACGCAAAATGTTCCGCACTATTTTATGGTAATCGTTATCGCGTCGGTGGCAGTACCGCAATAAGCCTGCAACTGGTGCACGCCGGGATTAAGCGGCAAATACCACGAAAACGGCCTGCTTTTTATACCGATAGAAACACCGTCGCAAAACAATTCCGCCGTTTCTTCATTGCCGCCAAGCAAATCGATGCGCAGCTGCTGTTCGTTCCGGCTTAAAGAAGAATCGTAAACAAAAACCGCGCCGTTCAGCGGATACAAAAACCTGAAACGGCCTTCAAATTTAAGTTCGCCGTTCATGTTCTTGCCGCCAAGCCAGCGCTGATATTCGTTAGGGTATTTAACCTGCACTTTGCCGCCTGCATCAATATAATGCCAGCTGCATTTTTCAATTTTTTCGCCTTTTCTTACATATTCAGCTGTAGCCGCCGGACAGCTTTTGCCTGCGCCCATGCCGCTTAAAGCGCAGATACGGCGTTTTTCAAACTGTTCCGGCGGCATAAATTCGGGCTTTTCGCCTTTTTTTTGCAGGCTGTCCAGCAAAAAACGCACGATTTTAGCCGGAATAGAACTGCCCGTTTCGCCGATAACGGTTTCGCCGCTTAAATTGCCCATCCAAACCGCGGCGGTATATCTGGGCGTTGCGCCAAGCGCCACAATATTCTGAAACTGATTCGACGTGCCGGTTTTGAAAATTGCCGGATACGGCGTATCAAATATTTTGGAAAAACCAAAACCCAGCGCCCGGGCGTCATAATCCGAAAGCATGTTGCAGACAATGCGGCTGGTGTCTTTGGTAAAAACTTCGCTTAAAACGCCGGTTTTGTAGCCGGGCTTTTGGGCAAAAATCGTTAATTTGGGCACGGTACCGTCGCGGCTAAAAACGCTGAACGCCCTGCCCAATTCGTAAAGGCTAACTTCGCCAGCCCCCAGCGCCAAAGACAAGCCCAGATTTTCGCGCTGGTTTTTAATAGAAAAAAGCCCCAGACTGTCCAAAACCCGGCAATACTGATCAACGCCCAGACGGTAAAGCAAAAAAACCGCCGGAATGTTGAGGCTGGAAGCAAGGCAGGTGCGGAAAAGCTGCGGACCGTTAAAGCGGTTGTTGAAATTCTGCGGCACATAAACCTGATCCGTGCCAAAATCCATCGGTACATCCGGCAAAACGGAAGCCGGATAAAAGCCGTTCTGCAAAGCCGCGGCGTATAAAAAAGGCTTGGTAGAACTGCCGGTCTGGTTTCTGGCAAGAACGCCGTCAACCTGACCGTTATCGGCGCGGTCAAAATCTGTACCGCCGCACCAGACCAGAATTTCGCCGGTAATATTGTCAATCAAAAATGCCGCGCCGTCGTTAATTCGCGCCGTTTTGTAATCCAGGCTGGTCTGAAAAAGCCGGCTCCGGCATTCTTCGGTTAGCGGCAGGTCAATTGAAAGATACAAATCCGGAGGAAGCCGGGTATAATTTGCTTTTTTTGCATTTGCGCCAGTTTTTTTACCGGTTAAATCTATCTGAAAATTGCCGCCCAAATTGCCGGCGTACAGATTTTTTACAAAGTTTACAAAATGCGGCGCATTGTTCGGGTATTCAAATACGGCGGCACCGGGCACTTTCTGTATATAAGTTGCAGGTCGGCGCGGAAAAAGCGCCAGCGTTTCAATCTGTTCAAAAGAAAGCTGGTGCAACTGCACGCCGTAAAAATTACGCGCCGCACTTGTAACGCCTTCAGTTCTAAAACCAAAGGGCACATTGTTCAAATAAAGTTCCAGAATCTGCTTTTTGCTCAATTTGGCTTCAATGCGCAGGGCGTTAAAAGTTTCCTTCATTTTTTGCCAAAGCGTTACATTTGCCGACTGCCGGGGCACAACCATTCGCGCCAGCTGCATTGTAATGGTAGAAGCGCCGCTTACCCGGCTTTGTGCCCTGGTATTTTGCCCAAGCGCCCTGAAAATTGCCAGAATGTCAACGCCGTGATGGCGGTAAAAGTTTTTGTCTTCGGCTTCAATAAATGCCTGCTGCACAGACTGGGGAATTTTTTCCAGATCCGTCCATTCCCGGCGCAATCCGTCGTCCACGCTGCTAATTTGCAGAAGAATTCCGTTGCGGTCGTAAAAACGGGTGCTGCACGGGCGGTTTATAAACCGGTTAAGGGGCTTAAAAGGAATGATTAAAAGGCTTAGCCAAAATACCAGAAAAACTGCGGCAAGAACAAAAATAATTTTTAATATTCTGCTAAAAAAAGCCGGTACAGGCGGAATTTTTTGTAAGATTTCTGGCATTCTGGCGGTATTAAATAATTTTTTCAAAATATTTTAAGGGTTTTTATGAACTTTTACAAAACAAAGCGCGGTACAAATATCCGCGGTCGTTCTGCATTTTCAAAATTGAAAAATTTTTAACGCCCCGGCAAACTGAAAAAATGCCGGAGCGCTAAAAAATATCGGTCACAGGTTTTATGGTTAAAAGCCGGGCTTTTAGAAAACCTTCATTCCAGACTTGTTCTGAAATCTGATTCTGAAAAACCCGGCTTTTAACTTTTATTCAACTTTCCAAACTTTACCGGCAGACCGTCCAAAGATTTCCGGTTCGTACATACATTCAACTGTTGCGCTTGGTGTCTGGTAAGTACCTTTGCGCACTGCACGGAACAGGAAGTCTACGCTCTGGCGTCCGCGCGGGAAATCGTCCCAGAAGTACTGAACTTCGTTGTCGTAAATGGTCTGGTTAGAAAGCATGTTGAACGAATAACCGTAATCGTCATCGTAGTAGTAGTAATCATCGTAATAATCATCACTGCTTTCTTTGGTTTCTTCTGCGTAGTCTGAATAAGTACCGGTGGTAACAAACGCCGCATTCAAAACTTCGCATCCGGCTGGAATTGGCGCGCGCAAGGCAACAAAGGTGCGGTCTTTGGTAGAACTTACCATAACTTTGGCTTTGTATGTTTTTCCGCTTTCCAGCTTATCCGCGGCAACGGTTTTTCCTGTTTCTATATCAACGTATTCCATAAATACACACAAACCTTCGTCGCGGGCTGTCATTTCGTTTGCCCAAAGCGGATATTTAAGAACCATTGTATAGAACAAATTGCCCGTGCCTTTTTTGCTGAACTCAACATCAAAAGCGGTGTTTTCCGCAATTCCGTCAAAAGCATTGTCGTTAAAGGCAAAAGTTTTGGTAACCGGTTCTGCACCAAGACCCTTAAACTTGTTAACTTCCACGCTTTTACCGGCAATCAAAGCTTCTGCCGTAAAATCAGTTTTTTCAAGGTTCAGGGCTTCAATATAAGTTGCAAAACCGTCCAGAACGCGGGCGGTGCTTGCGGTACTGCGCCAGTATCCGCGGCTGGCTTTCTGAATCTGCAAAAGTTCAAATACCAGACGGCCTAAATAGTCGCTTTCCGGGTTAATTACGGAATAAGCTTTAAGTGCCGCAGAATATGCGTCGCTGTTGCCGCCAAACCAGTACCAGTAAGAACATCTTGCCGGGTCGGTAATATCAAGACCGCGGGTTGTCGGCTTAAAGTAACCCTGAACCTGTTTAAGCAAATCCAAGGCTTTTACGTTGTTGTTAAGTTTTTTATAAGCCAAAGCCGCAAAACACATATCGCTGATTGAAGCTTTTTCAGCCTTTCCTACCATGGTCAAGGCATCTTTTATTACTTCAGATTCTGCATAAAGCTGTTTCAGGTTTTTGCTTTCAAAACCGGTTAAAACATAGCTTGCATAGGCGAGCATTGCCGTATTCGGATGTTCTTTTGCAAGTTCTGCGTCAATCTGGGCTTCGATATACTGAAAAAGACTGCGCGTGTTGATTGCGTTTGTAGAATAGCCTTTGCTTTGGGCAATGCCTACAATTTCTGCAATGCGCAGGGTAACAGGCAGGCTTTCGTAATAGCCGCTTGGCCAGTACGGGAATGCGCCGCTTGATTTCTGATATTTTCCCCAGTCCTTAATTTCCTTTTCAATTACTTTTTTAGGGTTCTTAACTTCGCTGTTAAGGTCAAACGCCTTGATGTAATCGCTGAAAAGAACAAGCGGCAAAATTGCACTGCTGCGCTGTTCCAGACAGCCGTATGGGTATCTGAAACAATAGTTTACGGCTTCTTTAAGAACGCCAAGGCGTGTTGCATCCAGGGTCAGCGACAAAGTTCCGTAAGATTTATCAAAAACCTGCGGAAGTTTTACCTGTTCTTTTGCAAAAGCCTGCTTGTCATCGCCGGTTTCGCCGGTGGTAACAACGGTTTCGTAAATAATCGGGCGGTCAATCTGCAAAGGCTTCAATATGCGTTCGTTTACAAGGCTTGATTTAACCGTAAACTGAACGGTAATAAAACCGTCGTTTTGTGCTTCAAACGGGAACATTACAGGAAGCGTTGTATTTGCGCCAACTTTTACAGTTTCTTCAGTTTTGCCAATCATGCGGGCAAAACCCGGCTGTTTAACAATTCCGTCTACTTCCGCCGGCTGACCGGATTTTTCGATGCCTTCAAAAACTTCCATTGAAACAGTAACGTTCTGCGCACTTGCTTCAAGGTTAGAAATTACAACGCCGGCTTCGCTGATATCGCCAACGCGCAAACGCCGCGGCAAAACTTCGCGTACCGAAATAGGGTTTGCGACATTGATTTCGCTTTCTTTAACTGCAAAATGGTCGTCTTTAACGCCAAACGCGGTCATGCGGTATGTCGTCAAAGTATCCGGCCAGTTAAATTCGGCTTTTGCAATACCGTTTGCGTCGGTTATGATGCAAGGTTCAAAAATCGCAGTCGGGTCAAAGTTTTTGCGCTCGTTCATTTTGTCATCGTCGCTTTCTGCATCGCCGCCAAAAAGATTTTTAGCCGCATAGCGTACCGGGTCAATCAAAAGTGAACGGCTGTCGCCGCCGTTACAGCTCAGCGGGAAGCAGCTTTCGCTGTAGAAAAACTTCATCGGATCGGGAACGTGGTAATCAATCAGGTCAATTACGCCGCGGTCTACCGCCATAAACGAAAGTTCAGCGCCTTCCACCGGTACGCCGCCGCGTGAAACTTTTAATGAAACAGTGGCTTTTTCGCCCGGCTTGTAAGAAGGCTTGTCGGTGCTGATAGCCAGATCCATTGATTTGCCTTCGGTATTTACGTGTACCGGCGCAACGCCAAAATAGCCTTTCGGTTTGTTAAGGTCAGGGCTGTCGTAATCTTCAGCCGGTTCACCGCTGCGCAGCGAAAAGCTTGAAACTGTAACATAAACAACCGGCAGATATTCTGCCTTAACCGGCAAATCAATAATGCTTACGCTCTGGTCAAAAGTACGGACTTCCTGACTGATAATAGAATCGCGTTCTACGGTGATTAAATATGTTCCCTTTTCAATAGGGCTTTGCAGCATGATTTTTGCGGTATCGCCTTCGGCGTATTCATCTTTGTCGCAAATAAGCTTAATTTCTTCGCTCTGGTTGCCAAAATAGCGCCATTCGCTGCCGCTTGCATAAAAACGCCGTTCGGTAACAACATCGTTGCCTTTGCGGTCTGTGGTAGAAAGGCGAAGAATATAGGCACCGCCTTTCGGCACGGTAAAATTGAATGAACCCGCGTTCTGCAAATCAATGTCTCTGGTAATTTCGTTTACCATTTCTTTTACGTAGCGGGTATTGATTGTGCCGCCAATGCCCATCTGCTGAACGATTTTCCAGTTTTCGCGCAAAAGTTCCAGCTTGATTTTTTTATCAGCCTTTTTTGCCGGCAGCTGGTTGTCCAGCGGAGCGTTTCCGTTTGGCTGTACAAGCTTGAAATCAAAGTCAAGTTCCTTGCCTTTGGTCGCAAAACCGGCAAGATTTTTTGCAGGGCTTAAACCAATATAAAAAGCCGCCGGGTGAACGACTGTGCTTGCGCTGGCACTAATTTCCTGCCCGGCAGAATCGCTTACGCGCATTTCGGTACGGTACTGGTACGCCATGCCTTTCAGCTGTTCGCTGCCGCTGGTTGTGCTGACGCTGCCGCTGCCGTTGCTGCCCAAAACGCCGGTTTCGCGCCCAAGGAACGAACGGTTGTCGTAACCCTGAACAGGACCGAAGCGCCATTCTGCAAATTCGGGTTTGCTGATGCGGAAATAAGTTGGTTCGCGGAACCACGAAGCGGTAAAGTTGCAGCCGCCCAAACTGCCGCCGCCAAGATATTCGGCGTTTACGGTTGCGTCTACACGGTCGCCGCGCACGTAGGTCTGGTCTGCAATACTGGCGCTGGCAGAAAAACGCAGGCGTTCAAAATATGCAACCGTAAAATATTCGTACATGCGCTCGTTTGTACCGGCGCGTTCGTATACAATTTCGTAACTGCCCGGTTCAAGGTCTTGCGGCAAACGAATGCTGCCCCAGAAGCTTCCGTTTTTGGTACAGGTTCCTTTGGTATTGTAAATTTCCTTGCCCTGCCAGCGGCTTTCCCTTACGGTCAAAGTATAAGCGCCGGTGTATGCACTGTACTGGCTAAGCTTCAAGTCGCGGTCAACTCCGCGGAACGAAAGTTTTTCGCCCGGTTTGTACAAGCCGCGGTCTGTAAAAAGGAATGTTTTGGTAATTTGTGCGTCGCCGTGGGTTGCGTCGCGGCAATAATTTGCGCCGGTAGACCACATATAGGTAATGTCCGGGTTGAATACCAGACGGTCGCCTTCGCATGAAACCTCAATGACAGGCGTATAGCCGTAGTGGCGGTTATCGCCCATAATGTCGCCCAGCGTAATCGGTGCGCCTCGTTTATCCGCCAGCGTTGAAAATTTTTCAGTTTCGGCAAAATCAATTACGGCAAGACCGTTTGCGTCGGTTCTGGCAATTCCCATCGGCGTAAAATCGTAGCCGCGGTAATCTTTGTCAAACATGGAAACTTCGTTCAGGATTGTTTCCATCGAAGCAATCCAGCTGTTCTTGTTGCCCGGAACAACCAGAAAGGCTACATCTGCATTTGCAACCGGTTTGCCTGTATCCAGATAGTTAACCATAACAACGGCCTTGTTATAGGCGTAACGCACGGTTGCGCCTAGGTTTGTAACCTGAATAACCTGGCTGTTATTGTGGGTATACGTATAGTCGCGGTCGTAATTGTCTTTAACGACAATATTTGCAGAAAAATTTACGTGACCAAAATAGCGGTCTTTAATTTTCTTCAAATACGGCGCAAGGTCTACAACTTCCGTTACCCTTGTATTTTTAGGTACATTGCTTTCGTCGTATTTTACGGTTTCGCCATTTACGCTGTAATAAGAACCGTCCAGAATGTTCTGGTATTGAAATGCAAGTTTCGGTTCAAACTGGGCTTCAAGAATGCCGTGACCGTAATCTTTAAAAGTTGCCATGCTTGCGGCACTCGGCACGGTTACTTCAATTTCTTCAGAAGATGTGGTGGCGCGACCGTAAGCATCTTTTAAGCCGGCTGCAAGCGAAAGTGTATAGGTCTGTTCAAAATTAACAGGCAAACTGTGAATCATTACCGAATTGCCCGAAATACTTACGTTTTCGGCACTGACTGGCATTGAAGGCTTTGTCGTTACGTTTTTGCTGACCCATTCTGCCGCATTCGGGTCTATGCGGTGGCTGAAATATAAAAATACCGGGTTGCTGTACTTGCCGTAACTGCGCCGGTCGCTGTCTGCATAATTAAACGTGAATGTTTTTAACGTGTGGAATTCTTTAATCTGTTCTTCGCTTTTGCCTAAAAAGCCTTTTTCCGAACAGGCGCCTTCTTTCAGCACAAGCTGAAAACCGGTGTTTTCCGGCATTGTGTCTTTAACTTTTACAAGCAGGGCGTTTTCGCCTTCAATTGCGCTGGCTTCGGTTTTGTAAACTTTGCCGGTTTCATCGCGCAGTTCAATAAAAGAACCTGTAACCGACGCATTTACCGGGTAATTGAAAAATACAGCCAAATCCGCAGCAGAAGTTAAATCCAGATCGTTCAAATTGCCGTAAGACGAATAATAATAATCGTAATAATCTTCGCTTGAAATTGTATTTTCTTCTTTGCGTGCCGAATATCCGGGCACAAAGTTTGTAATTTTTAATTCTTCGGTTGTAAAAGTATATTCGGTTTCGCCCGTTAACTGGGTACCGTTAATTGATTTCAGGTTGCCGTTAACTTTTACCTTGTATTCCATTTGCGGCACAACGGCATCGGCACATTCAAAAGCCAGAAGGCTTGTGCCATACCATCTGAAAACGCCGTCAATTTTTGGTTCAATTGAAAAAACGTCAGACTTGTCGCTTTGTTCGCCAAGTTTTTCAAGTGCAACTACTGGTTCAGAAAACTGCACATATATAGAAGGAAACCGAACTTCTGAAGGAAGTTTTCCAGCCGGGTCGCAGCTGATTACGTAAAAATCGCCGGGCTGGCTGTTTACGCCATTTGCCTTTGCATTTTTGGAACACGCTGCAAGGCTTGTTATGCATAGCAAAAGCGAAAGTGCTTTTTTTGCTATTTTAGAAAAATTGAATTTCGGGTTATCTTTTTTAGATAAATTCAAAATTTCCCCTCCTCTTGTTTTTTTTCATTTTAACTTAGCCTAAATGTTGAATTTGCTAAATTGTACATAAAACAGCCTCTCGGCAGTCCCCACCATGAAAAAAAGACTCGTGCTTCGCACAGCGTATTTTTTTTCATGGCTGAGCCTGCCTACAGCCGTTTTATGTACATTTATAAAAAGATATTCAGGCTAGATAATATAAACTCGTAATTAAAGATGATTTAAGAGTATAAAAATCTAAAGATTGTTGCAAGATTGTGCTATTTTTTTGCGTAATTTATTGAAATTAACATATTTTTCTACAATTTTTTTCTTTAGGCGTTGTAAAAACTTTTGATTGACAAAAAATTACCGGGGGGGGGTATAATTCGCGCACTTTTATAACCAAAATGATTTTATAAAAAAAGGAAACAAAAATGAAGAAAAATGTAATTATTTTTTGTGTTTTGGCAGCATTAGCAATGCTTTTTGCCAGCTGTAAAGGCGGCGGTGGCGGAGACAGCAAAGACAGCACAACAACAACTGTTGACAATGCAGCCGGCGTTTGGGTTGATAAAGACGATTTAAACAACCCTTCTGCTTTGGTTTGCACTGGTCTTTATTTTACATCAGGAAAATCTTATTTGGTTTTCACATTTGATAAATCAACCTATTTTTATATAACAGATGAATATACAGGTGTAAAAGCTGGTACATATACAGCCAATGACAATGAAGTTAAAATAACAATGGACGGCACAGGCGGCATTTTAACTGGTACTATCAACGGCGACATAATGACAGTTACAGGTTTTGGTGATTTGAAAAAATGTAATGCCACAACAATTGTAGGTAAAACAGGTCAACAGTTTGACGACATGTTTAACCCACCAAATCCATAACCACTTAGAAATATGCAAAAAGCCCAAAAACTTGCAAAAAGGTTTTGGGCTTTTTTTTATGGGTTTTTGCTATTTAAAAGTTCAGGGTTATGCCGTTTTGGGCTTTGTCGCTTAGGGTGTCGCCGGCGGAAGAAGGCGCTGCGTTTTTTGGCGTGGCAGCTGTACCTAAAAACTGGTCTGTTACATCGGTAACGGCAGCCCCGGAATAATTTTTTACGGCTTCAAAAAAGCTGGTGCCCTGCTGGTTTTGTAACGGCTGATTTTGCCGGGTAAAAGCCGGATGCGGCTGCCGGTTTTGCTGCGGCTGGTAATTCTGTTCAGGCTTTTGGCGCAAGCACGCAGGAATTTCGTACTGCAAATCGTCATCGCTGCCGGGCTGGCTGCCGGAACTGTTTGGGCTGGTTTGCATAACCGGCTGATTGACCGGAGAAAACGCCATGCCGCGTCCAACCGGTTTTTGCAGACTGGTATTTGGCAAAGGTTTGCGCAAATATGCCGGCACTTCCAAATCTTCTTCGTTTTGTGCCGCAGCTGCGTTTGCATTTGAAACGAAAAAACTGCTTTGCGCATACAGCTGGTTCTGCATGTTTTGGGGCGCATAATTATTCTGTACCGGCGGTTTTGCACTTGGCGCATATTCCGGTGCGCTTGCATAATTTTCTGCCTGCCTGTAATTTGCAAAAGTGCCGCTGTTGGCAAAAAGCTGAACATTATTGTCAGTACCGGATGTACCTGCAAAATTATTTTGCGGCTGGGGATGATAGTTCTGGTTTTGGGTGCGAAGACACGCCGGAATATCTACGTCGCTTTTGACTGGCGCGTTTTCTATTGTGGTGTGAGCGTGAACCAAAGGTTTTTCGTATTTTGTAACAATTTTTGTACTGCGGTCAAAGGCGTCGGTGTCAATTTCGGTAACACTTTCGCTTAAATTAACGCTTGCCAGACTTTTGCAGCCAGCCAGCGCCTGATATTCAATGCGGATAAGGTTTTGCGGCAAAACGATTTTGCAAAGATTCTGGCAGTCCTTAAAAAGATATTTGGGCAAAACCTGCAAATCGGCAAAAATGCACACGTAGCGCAGGTTTAAGCATCCTGCAAAAGCGCCTTCACCAATTTCAATTACATTTGCCGGAATGATTACCTGCGTTAAAGCCGTGCAGCCGGCAAAAGCATAAGGTTCAATCACAGTTACGCCTTCGCCAATAAGCAGATGGGTAAGCTGCGTACAGTTTGCAAAAGCGCGTTCGCCAATTAAATTAACAGTTGCAGGCATTTGAACAGCCTGACATTCGGAATCGGCAAAACGTTCTTTACGAATTTCTGTAACAGAATCTTTAAATGTAATTATATGCGGCGCAAACACGGCTTTTTTCCTTTTGTATTAATAATGCGGAGGACGGCGGTTTGGAATGTCGCCTTCCTGTGCTTCTACCAGTTCCCGCACTTTCTGCTTCAAAATGAGGTTTTCGGCTTTCAGCTGGTCTATTGTTTTGTCGTGTTCTACGGCAATGTTCTGCAATTTGTTCAAAAAATCTTCCAGATAGCTGAATTTTATTTCAATTTCCGTCATTCGGCTGTTAAGTTCAGCTATCTGTTCATTTTCCAGCTCTGTCATTATTCTTCAGTCCATCTTATGCGGCAAACATTGCCTTTTAAGTTTGTAAGCATTTCTACCAGCGGCATAGACATTTTTATAAACTTGGCATCAATGCTTATTGTATTTTTGTCATTGTTAGTTAATTCTGCCGAAACGATTTGCCCCGGCACGTCAAACTGAATGGTAACAATTGATTTTTTCAAGTCCGCGGCAACGTTATCGCCGTAAGCCATTGCAATCAATTCGGTATATTCGTCTGCGCTCATTGCTTCGCCGGTAAAAATCGGCGCAAACAAAAGGTCCAGATACAAGGCGGTTTCTTCCGGCATAAGGTCAACGGCCTTTTTTATGTTTGCAGGCGAAAGATTTATAACCATATCGTTAATTTTGCCGTCTTTTTTAAGGCTTACAAAGTCTTTGGAATTAGGCAGCATGTCGGTTAATTTTGCCGTCTGGGTGTTGATTGTTAATGTATTGCGCGCAGGAAAACGCACGCCGGAAACGGTATAGCCTGTTTTTTTAAGCGACTGAACAATCTGGTCTTTGTCAAACAGGGCTTCGGTAGAAGAAGCACCGCTTAATGCGCTTACCACCGACATTACCGACGGGCTTAATTTGGTCTGCAAGGAAACTTCGCCGGAATTGTTTTGACCTGCAATAAGTGCAACCGATGTGCTGCAAGAACTGAAAAGAATAGCGCCGGCTAATACAGCCGCAAGAACGAAATATTTTGGGTATTTACCCCGGTTAAGTTTAATCATACTAATAAATAAAACCTTCTACAGAAATAGTTACATTAAGCTGCGGCTGGGCAACTACGGTTTGCTGCGGTGCGTGGCTGTTGACCGCGCCTGCGGCGTTATTTGCAGCTGGTACCGGCGCTGCCTGAACCGTTTTTGAAGCCTGCGCGGTTTGTACCGGCTGCGCAGGTTCTTCAAATTTTTCCATTGATACGGGTTCTGCAACCGGCAGCGCATAGGAAACTTTTTCCGATTCCTGAGTATTTTGCACCGGCGCAGCTGTTCTTGCCATCTGTACGGGTTCTTCGGCTGGAGCAGTTTGTGCAGGCTGAACATTCTGAATGTTTTGCGCAGTTTGTGCCGGTGCTGCGTTTACGGTCACATCAATATCGGCAGATTTTTCAGCATTTTCTGCACTTGCGGTTTTTTGCCCGGCTTCCGGTATTGGCAACGCGTCGGCAAGGTTTACTTTTGCCGGTTCTGTTTCTTCCGCAGCCGTTTTTGCAGATTTTTCAGCTTTTTCTGCCAAAACCGGTTCTGAAGCCTGCACCTGTTCTGCCGGCAACGCGGTCTGTTCAGCCGCCGATTCTTCTATTTTTTCGCTGTATTTTTCAAAAACAACGGCGGTAAAAGTTTCATCATCTTCTTCTTCCAGCACGGCGGCGGTTTCTGCTTTTTTCAGCGATACCGGCGCAGTCTGTTCTTCGGCTTTTGGCGCGCTTTGAACTTGGGCAACTTCTTCCATATTTTCGTTTTCCTGCCGCGGTTCAATACGCAAAGCCTTTGTACCGCCGCCACCTGTTTTGTTTTCTTTCATAACAACCGGCGAATCCGGTACAGTTTCAACTGCTTCTTTTTGGGTATTTGCCTGCGCATTTGTTTTTTCTGCGGTTTTTGCTACCTGAATTTCTTCTGTTTCTGCTTTTTCAGGCTCTGGATTTTCGTCTGCTGTTTTTTTTTCACCTTTCAAAAGGCTTGCCAGTTCCTGTTCGCTCATTTTTGGCAAAAGCTGGGCACAGCCTGCATAAGTCTGCTTCCAGTAACTTTCGTCAAGGTTGGAAATTATAACGCCGGTTTTAGGACCGTCGCTGGCGGAATGAATAAAAGTATTGTCGCCCAAATAAACCGCGGCATGGTTTATGCGGTCTGTTGCCTTAAAAAATATAAGGTCGCCGGGCTGCAAATCGCCTTTTTCAATATGTTCCAGGCTGTTGTACAAATCTTCGGAACGGCGGGGCAAATTTAAACCCAAAGATTCTTTGGCGGAAGTAAAAATAAAACCGGAACAGTCCATGCCTTTTTTGGTTGTACCGCCGTATTTGTAAGGCGTTCCAAGATAAGATTTGCACTGTTCTATAAATCGTTCACGCTGTTCCTGGGGCGTAAGACCGCAAGCTGTTTGCAAAATACAAAAAATAAAAAAAGAAAAACAAATGATAAGGTGAAAATGTTGTTTTTTCATGCAAGCCCCCAAATTGTATCTTTTTTATTATCGACCATTTGTGAAATTTTCAGTTGTTCAGCATAAACTATTTTATCATCAATTCGGGCTGTTTATTTCCTTGCATTGTCAAAAATACTGTTTGTGAACTGTGCAACTTTCTTCTATAATATATGTCAGAATTTATGCAGTTTTTGCAAAACATAAAGTGAGGAAAGAGGAAAAATGAAAAACAAACAGCAGCGCCCCTGGACATGGGACGTTTTGGACAAACACCGCGGATCGGCTTTTAAAGGGGAATGGCCGACACTTAGCGAACTTTTTGCAATGAATGCCCAGCTTTACGGTGAACGCCCCTGTTTTACAGAATTTGACCCGGACCGCATAACATTAACTTATGCGCAGGTTTATGCCAAGATTTTGCAGCTTGCCCAGTGGATGCGGAGTCAGGGCGTTGATAAAGGCGACTGCGTTGCTGTTTCGGGCAAAAACTCGCCGGAATGGGGTCTGGTTTATTTTACCGCCGGTTTTATTGGCGCAATTATTGTACCGATTGACTACGGTTTGCACGAAGCCGAAACCACAAATCTTTTAAATACCGCAAAACCAAAACTTTTCTTTGTAGACGAAGAAAAATATGACTATTTCTGCAAAAACCCGTGCGGAGCAAAAATATTTTCGCTTAATAAAAAAATAGCAGAAACCTACGTTTACAACCTTAGCACCAGCCAGACTTACGAGATGCACCCGGCAGAAGAAAACGACACCGCAGCAATTCTGTTTACTTCCGGCACAACCGGCACGCCAAAAGGCGTAATGCTTAGCCACAAAAACCTTGTAAGCGACTGTTTTATTGCCCAGTGCAACCTTAAACTTTTGCCAACCGACGTTTTTTACGCGCTATTGCCAATTCACCACGCATACACAATGCAGGCAGCCTTTATTGAACCGCTTTCTGTTGGCGCAGAAGTTGTTTTCGGCAAATCGATGGCTGTTACCAAAATGCTTAAAGAACTGAAAGACGGAAAAATTACCCTTATGCTTGGCGTTCCGCTTTTGTACAACAAGCTTTTAGCCGGAATCGTTAAAGGAATTAAGGCAAAAGGCCCGGTTGTTTACGGCTTGCTGAAATTTTTAATGGGTATTTCATATCTTCTAAAAAAGGTTTTCAAAATTAATGCAGGCAAGGCAATGTTCAAAGCCGTGCTTGATAAAGCCAGCATCAGCACGGTACGCGTTGCAATTTGCGGCGGCGGTCCTTTGGCTGCAAACGTTTTCCGCACATATCAGGAACTGGGAATTGACTTTATTCAGGGTTACGGCTTGACGGAAACTTCGCCGATTATTGCGCTTAACCCGGTAGAACACTTTAAGATTGAAAGCGTTGGACGCGATTTTGCGCCTTACGAAGAAATGAAAATCATTGATGCCGACGAAAAAGGCGTTGGCGAAGTTGTAATAAAAGGCCCTATGGTAATGCAGGGTTATTACAATATGCCGGAAGAAACAAAAGCCATGTTTACAGACGACGGCTTTTTGAAAACCGGCGATTTGGGCTGGATTGACGACGAGCATTATCTTTACCTTTGCGGCAGAGCCAAAAACCTTATCGTTACAGCCGGCGGCAAAAACGTTTACCCTGAAGAAATAGAAAACGCTTTTCAGCTTTATTACAACGACATCAATCAGATTACCGTTGTCGGCTACGAAATTGAAGCCGGTTCCAAAAGCGAAGGCATAGAAGCCCAGATTTATCCGGCAGATGAACTGATTAAGCGCCTTAATGTTGCCCGCAACGATGCAGGCGCAAAAGACAAAATCTATGCAGAAATTGCCGGTATTGTTGAAAAAGTAAACAAAAACTTGCAGTCTTATCAAAAGGTTTCAAAAATTACAATTCTTGAAAAACCTTTGGAAATGACCACGACCCAAAAAGTTAAACGCAACTATAAGAAATAGAAATATTTCCATAAAACTGCAATTTTTATAGCCAGCAAAAAAAAGCGCGCCGCCCGGCATCAGCTTTATCGGGTGGCGCGTTTTTTTGCATTAAACGGAACAAAACTGCGCCCCAAAAAACCGGAAATCCTTTGCCGGGCAGGTTCTGAGGCTGGCAAAAATATTTTTTTTCATATTTTTTTTCATATTTTTTTTCATATTTTTTTTCTGTAATTTCACTTTCTTTCAGTTTAGCGGCAACTTATGCTTGTAAAGCGGCAACTTACGTTTTTGCTTATTTCTTTTCAATAAAAACATTTGTACAATGCAAGCATAACTTGCAAAGGAGAAACAAATGAAAAACTTGAAAGAATTAATCAATCTGATTTTTAAGGCTGTAGGACTTGCGATGGGCATTGCCGTAACAGTTTTATGCATCATCCAGAAAATTGAAATTAATTCAGCCATTGTAATGCTTGGAATCGGATTGACTTCGCTGGGCATTTCATTTTTTACTGTAAAAAATGAAGATAACAATCAACATTGACCAGAACACGGCAGAAACTTCGCTTGTTTTAACGTGCCGGCAGCTTACGCCGCAAGTTGAAAAGCTGCTTGCCGCGTTCCGAATCATAGACAAACAGATTGCCGCCAAAAAAGGCGATTCTGTTTGCCTTTTAGACTTAAACGAAGTTTTTTACATTGAATCGCTGGAACGCAGTACGTTTTTTTATACGGCTAACGGGGTTTTTGAATCTGAAATGAAATTATACGAACTAGAAAACCAGCTGGCGGCTTATAATTTTATTCGCGTAAGAAAAAATACAATTTGTTCGCTGCAAAAAATAAAAGCCCTAAAAGCCGAAGCCAACCGGAAAATAAAAATCACCATGGAAAACGGCTACCAGATTATTGCGTCCAGAATGTATGCCGACGAACTGCGTAAAAAACTTGGGGTAAAATAATGAAAAAAATATTTCAGCTTATAAACGAAACGGTTTTGGTTTTCGGGCTTTTGATGCTCGTTTTTTTTATTCTTTCGCTTGCCATCGGCGATTCCGCAAAAGATGCTTCAAGCCTTTTTGTTTACGGCTCGGATTCTATTTCTTCGGCGGCAATTTTTCAGCTTTTAATGCTTTCGCTTTGCGTTACAATTTTAAACGCCGCCGTCAATTCCAATTTCATGATTAAAATAATGCCAAGAATACCAAGACTGATTATTCTTTTTGTGCTGATTTTTATGATTCTGGTTTTCATGATTTTGAAATTTCAGTGGTTTTCTGCTGATCAGCAGCTGCCGTGGGTTTTAACGGCAATCGCTTTTGTTTTCAGCTTTACCGCCAGCACCGTTACGGTTTTCCTGAAAGAAAAAGAAGAAAATAAAAAAATGACCGAAGCCCTGAACAGTTTTCAGAAATCTGCAAAATAGCAGCCGCTTTTTACGGCAATCTGATATTTTTTGCCACGGCTAGCACGAAAAACAAATGAACATGGCGCAGGCAAAAAAAGGGGCTGGTTTAGCAACGTATAAACTAAACCAGCCCTCAATCCGTGCGTGCACCCCACCCGTGACCACACGTTGTAAACAATGTTAAGTCTGCCTAAATTGCAGTATAAACCTCGCTGGGGTTTTCTTCAAAAAAACGGTCTGCCGCAACCGGGCGTCCGTACAAATATCCCTGGGCAACATGGCAGCCCAGATTAACCAGCATCTCAGCCTGAGCTTCCGTTTCAATACCTTCCGCCAGAATCTGCATATTCAGTGCATCCGCCAGCTGAATAATTGACGTTAAAATCTTTTTGCCCACAACATCCTGTTCTGCCTTGTAAATAAATGCTTTGTCTATTTTCAGTACGTCTGCCCTGATGTCGCGCAGCAAAACAAGCGAAGAATAGCCCGACCCAAAATCGTCAATTGCAACACGCATACCGTAATCGTGAATGCGGCTGATTAACAGATTAAGCTCTGCCGCGTTGTCGTACATGATTGTTTCCGTAACTTCAATTTCAATAAGGCGCGGCGGCAAATTGTATTTTTCAATAGTAGCGGTTATTACGTTAAAATAAAAGGGGCTAAGCAAAAGCGACTTTGACTGGTTTACACTGATAGCAACCGGAGAATGACCTTCGTCAATCCACTGGCGCAAACGCTGGCAGGCGCATTCCATCATAAAAAGGTCTACCTGCACGATAAAGCCGGTTTTTTCAAATACCGGAATAAACTCGTCCGGGTATTTTTTATTGCTTCCCAAAGATTCCCAGCGGATAAGCGCTTCTGCGCCAATCAGCTTTTTGGAAGAAAGTTCATATTTTGGCTGCAAATACATTTTAAACTCAAAGTTTTCAAATGCTTCGCGCATGGAGTTTTCTATCAGTTTCTGCTGAATTGCCGATTTTCGGAAATCTTCCTGATACAAAAGATGCCCCGTACCGGCTTTTTTTGCCATATTATGCACATGGTTTGCGCGTTCAAAGGCAATTGCAGCGCCAATATTCGTGTCTTCTACCTGATAAAGCCCGACGGCAAAAGTCAAATGGTAATTTTTCTTCTTTTCTTCAAGCTCTTTATTGAAAAAATCGTTAAAACCTTCGGGATTGAAAATTGCGTTAAGATTTTGACCGCTGCCTTTTGCTAGAATGTAAAAAATATCGTTGGCAACACGGCAATAAATACCGGCGTTGTCCAGATATTCGCCCAAAGCATTGTAAACCCAGCGCAAAACCATGCTGCCTTCGTCAAAACCGTAAATATCGTTGATAATCCTAAAGTTATTTATGTCTACGCAAAGGGCAAGCAGCGTTTTGCCGCTGTTGTTTTTCATAAAAATATCAGCGTCCTGCATGAATTTCTGCAAGGTTATACCGCCGGTAAGCGCATCTTTGTATGCAATTTCGGTAACTTCCGTGGTGTATCGCGCATAAGAAACAACAATAATCAAAACCAGCAGAACAACCACGCCCAGATTGAACAAGGTCTGAAGCAGGGCGTAGGCACGTATGCGCGATGTCTGTTCGTGAATAATCTGCGCCGGAACAACGCTTACCAAAGTCCAGTTGTTTATAGGCAGCTGCACGTGCCTAAAATAAAAGCGCTCGTTTTTATATTTGTATTCGTGCTTTGCTTCGCCCTGAGACCACAAATCGTAAACGAGGTTTAATTCTTCTTCTTTAATTGCGCTTTTGCTGACCTGCACAACCAGATTATTGCTGCCGTCTACCACAAAAGCCCTGCCGTTGCCGTTAAAACTGCGCCTGAAAACTTCGTTCAGGTAGCTTACCGGGCAGGTTGCGCCGATAACGCTTGTAATGCCGTTAAAGCGGTTGTAAACCGGAATTGCAAAAACCACAACTTTGGTGCCGGTAACAGGCGTAAGCTGGTTTGCGCAGATGTTGCGTATTCCGCTTTTTGCCTTAATGAAAAATTCCGTATTTGAAATGTCAAAAATTTCGCCGCGGTTGTTGATGGAATGACCGCTTAAATCCGAATAAAAAACCGTGTTAAAGCGCGAATTGTTCTGCAAAATTTGCAGGCACCGCAAAAGAATATTCTGATTTTTTAAAGTATTTTCAAAAAGAAAAAAGCCGGACATTACGTCCAGAGTATTCATGTAAGAAGTAAAAGTTGAAGAAACTTCTGCCGACTGCTGAATTACAAGTTCGTCCAGCGAAGCACGTGCCGTCTGGTCGTTTACGCGGCTGATTTGCCAGCAGAAAAGAACAAAACCAAGGGTAAACAGTGTTGCCGCCATAGCAGAAAAAACTATTATTGAATATCTTTTGCGCCTAAATCTGGAAATTCTCATAAGATTTGCTTTAGCTGAACTGCCCTTGTATTTTACCGTTATAAAAACAAAAAAAGCTGCCGATACTTACTAGCATTTTATAGCAGCTTCTTATAATTTTAGGTTCATTCTTTTATGTTGTCAAAGGAATTTTACAGTTTTACAGGCAAATATTGTTAATGCCTGTTATTCGTGCAGTCGGGGTATTATTCCCCTGCAGCCACCTGTTAAGAACAGCATACCGCACTGCTTGCGGTTAAATATGTTATTCTTTTATGCCGAACGCTGCGCTTCTGCACAAGCCCAGACGCGGCAAAAAATTTTCAAATATAAGAAAAAAAACAAAATAAAAGCCGGTAAAAACCATGAAATATTTAAGTGCTTCCGAATTTTATAAAAGTATTTTTGGCTGCAAAGCCTACAAAATTGCAATAGACGCCGGCTGTACCTGCCCCAACCGCGACGGCACCTGCGGAACGCGCGGCTGTATTTTTTGCAGCCAAAGCGGTTCCGGCGATTTTGCCGCAAACCGGCTTTTGCCGATTCCCCGTCAGGTAGAAAACGCCAAAAAACTGGTTCAGGCAAAAAACAAGGAAGGCGTTTTTATTGCCTATTTTCAGAATTTTACAAACACTTATGGCGACGCCATTCAGCTGAAACAGAAATATTATCAGGCACTTGCCTGCCCCGGCGTAAAGGCAATTGCCATAGCCACCCGCCCGGACTGTCTTTCGGGCGAGATTTTGCAGATATTGCAGGAACTGGCGCAGAAAACTTTTGTAATTGTAGAACTTGGGCTGCAAACCAGCGACGAAAAAACCGCAGAATATATCCGCCGGGGATACGAAACCCCGGTTTTTGAAAAAGCCGTAAAAGCCCTGCACGAGTGCGCGCCAAACATTCACGTAGTTTGCCACGTAATTTTCGGTCTGCCCGGCGAAAGTGCAGAAAAAATGATAAAAACCGTGCAGTATGCCGTAAACAGCGGCATAGACGGCATAAAAATATGCGTTCTGCACATTCTGGAAGGCACAGACCTTGCCGAAGAATGGCGTAACGGCAAAATAAAATGCCTTAATATGGAAGAATATTTTGAAATTTTAGGGCAAGCCTTAAAAATCATTCCGCCCGGCGTAGTAATTCACCGTTTAACCGGCGACGGTGCAAAACGCATTCTTCTTGCGCCAATGTGGACGGCTGACAAAAAACGCGTGCACAACGCCCTGAAAAAATACATAGAAAGCCTGTAAAAAAACTTGAAAAAATAAAAATTCACAAAAAAGCGTTTTATATGTTACAATGCCTTAAAGAATTATAAAAAGTTCAACCAAAAAAGGAAAAAATTATGCCGGATTCAATTACAGATGCTTTTTTAGCCCAGTTCAACACATTAAACAATTCTGGAATTTTGGAAGAAAACGAGCGCCTGAAAAAAGAACTGAAACAGGCGATGCGCCTGCAGGAAGACAGTGCTGCCCTTTTGCAAATCACTTCTACCGACGGCATGATTGAATACATTTCAACCACTTTTCTTGACCTTTTTATGCCGGATTTTCTGGCGCTCATAATTCAGCCGCCGCGGGAACAGGCAATAATGCAGTTTTGCTACAAAAACATTGACCGCGTAAGTTACCGCATGGACGACAGCAATTATTACGCGCTTAAAAATTTCTTCACTTTGGGCAACCGCACCTACGATTTTGCAGAAATTAAGCAGAAGCTTGGAGAAGAAGCTTTTACGCAGGATTTTTTAAGCCTTAAACCGCAGCTTGTTTTTCCGTTAAAAGGAATTGGCGGCATGTACGGAATTGCAGTTTTTAGCGGCAAGGTTTTGGGAAAAAGCTACACAAACAGCGACATTGCCTATATTGAACATATTTTTTTAATCCTTTCGGTCATCATCCAGAACGACTTGCATTACCGTTCTTCAATTACCGACCCCAAAACCGGGCTTTACACTTACGACTATTTTATGAACAAAATTGAAGAAACGCTGGCGATTGTAAAGCGCTACAACCACAACGCCGGTATTTTCATGCTTGACATTGACCACTTCAAAAAATTCAACGATACATACGGGCATCTTGCAGGCGACAAGGTTTTAACCACGCTTGCAGCAAACATTGGCGCAATTTTGCGCACCGAAGACTGTTTTTGCCGTTTTGGCGGAGAAGAATTTGCAATTCTGGTACCCGAAATTGATACTGACGGCTTGGTTGCTCTGGCAGAACGCCTGCGCAAAACCGCAAAAGAAAGCGAAATCTGTTTTAACGGGCAGCAGCTGCGGCTTACCATAAGCGTTGGCGCATATTTAATTACCGGCAGCGAAAATTTAACGTCGCGCCTTGTAATTTCCCGTGCAGATCAGGCAATGTATTTTTCCAAAAATAACGGCCGCGACTGCTGTACAATTTTCCCGGACGGTTTGCTGCGCCGTGCCGAAATCAAGCGCGAACTGCCCGCTGATTTTTGGCACCTTTATTTGCCCAAAAGGAAAATTATGGTTATTGAATTAACAGGCGCAACCTTTGACGAAGAAGTTTTTAAAAGCGATTTGCCGGTTTTAATTGATTTTTGGGCACCGTGGTGCGCACCGTGCAACGCAATGGCAGTTTTTATAGAAGAAGCTGCGCAAAAACTGAACGGCAAAGCCAAAATCTGCAAAGTAAATGCCGAAAGACAGCCGGATTTAACGGAACGGTTCCGTGTTTTAAGCGTGCCAACCCTTATGCTTGTAAAAAACGGCAAAATCATTACCCGCTTTACAGGCACAAAAGATACCGAAGAACTTATACAGTTCATCGATTTATAGAAGTTGAAAATAATGGTGAAATATCATATTTTGAAAGGACTGAAAATCTTCAAAAGGAGATACCATTATGCTTAACAAGCGAACAAGCGAACAAGCGAACAAGCGAACAAGCGAACAAGCGAACAAGCGAACATAATTGTTCGATAGTAATTTGTCAATATTCAAACAGTAAAAAAAATAAAAACATTGCGGTATCAAATAAACCTCACTACCAAGAGGTTGCCGCATGAACCAATCTACAGCAATCAGTCTTGTTATTCCTATCTATAATGTAGAAAAATATCTTGCAGAATGCCTTACTTCGTGTATAAACCAAACACTTACAAATATTGAAATTATTTGCGTAAACGATTGTTCTCCTGATAATTCCCGTTCTATTGCAGAAGATTTTGCACGCCGTGACAGCCGCATTAAAATAATAGACCACGAACAAAACAAAGGACTAGGTGCTGCACGCAATACAGGCATTGAACACGCGCAGGGTGAATATGTGTGGTTTGTAGACAGTGATGATGTTATTGCAGAAAATGCATGTCAATTGCTATATGACACAGCAACTCAATACCAAGTAGATATTTTATGTTTTGACGTTGTAAATTTTAAAAACGATCCTCTTTATTCAGCAAAACGCATCTATCAAGAACCTTTATGGTTTAACGATTGGCCTCATAACGTCACAATCCAAATGCAAGAAGCCGCTACAAAACTAAAAGGAGTTTTTGCAGTTTCTCCTTGGCTATACATTACAAAGCGCGAGTATCTTAAGCAATTCAAATTCAGAGAAAATGGTTTTTGGGAAGATACGGAATTTACACCTATATTATTTGCTTCTTGTAACACACTTCGTTATATACCATTTACCGCTTATTATTATCGTTTGTCTCCCAATTCAATTATGAGAACTCCTTTGTCAGAAAAAAAATTACTTGATTTTGTTGCAGCAGGTGATGCCCTTAATGCATTCATTAAGGAAAAACACTTATCAAACAAGCATTTTTTGACACGGTTTTATACCACTTATATAAAAGGCGTATATCAGGATTTGGAAAAGAACAAAGATATTGTAGAAAATTCGCCCGAATGTAAAGAAGCACTTGTCCGTATTGCACCAATTGTGCGCCGTATAAAACGTAAAGAATTTTTCCATGACTTACTTACCTTGCCACCACGTGATAAACTCTTTATCATTTACTGGCATTTAAAAGATTTTTTTATACGACATTTTACAAATAAAAGTTTTTCCAATTAATAAAAAATAAGGCACAGTTTTCATTTCAAACTGTGTCATATTTTTTATTTTCCCTCCCCTTCCCCAATTTATTAACCGTGTCAGGCGTAAATTTTGCGGCTATCTTTTCCTAACCGGCATAATTTGCTATAATTTTTTTCATGCTTAAGAAACTTGAACAAATGGCCCAGCGTTTTGCCGAAGTCAACGAAGAAATACAAAACCCCGATTTGGTTAAAGACCCTAAAAAATACAAGGAAACCATGCGGGAACACGCCCATCTTTCTTCTGTAATGGAAGCCTACGAAGAATACAAAACTGTTTTGCAGGGTATTGAAGATGCAAAGCTTTTGATTACCGAAGAAGAAGACCACGACATGAAAGAAATGGCGCGTGAAGAATTGCGCGGGCTGGAAGAACAGCAGCCGGTACTTGAAGACAAAATCAAGATGCTCCTCATTCCGCCGGATCCGCTTGAAGAAAAAAACATCATTATGGAAATTCGCGGCGGTACAGGCGGCGACGAAGCTTCTCTTTTTGCGGCGGACTTGTTCAGAATGTATACGCGCTATGCTGATTTGAAAGGCTGGAAATACGAAGTAATGGATGCCAACGAAACCGAAGTTGGCGGCTATAAAGAAATTTCATTTTCCATCAGCGGAAAATACGTTTACGGTTCAATGCGCTACGAAAGCGGCGTTCACCGCGTTCAGCGCGTACCCGAAACCGAAACCCAGGGCCGCGTTCATACTTCGGCAGTTACCGTTGCAGTTTTGCCTGAAGCCGAAGAAACCGAAATTGACATTAAGCCAGAAGACGTTCGCGTTGACGTAATGCGCGCCGGCGGACCTGGCGGACAGTGCGTTAACACCACTGACTCAGCCGTTCGCCTGACTCATATTCCGACCGGCATTGTAGTTATTCAGCAGGACGAAAAAAGCCAGATTAAGAACAAGGCAAAAGCATGGCGCGTTTTGCGTGCCCGCCTTTTTGACCTTGAAGAAAGCAAAAAACAGGCAGAACGTTCTGCCGCGCGCAAAAGCATGGTAGGCAGCGGCGACCGCAGCGAACGCATCCGCACTTACAACTTTCCGCAGAACCGCGTTACCGACCACCGCATAAACCTGACCCTTTACAAACTTGACCAGTTTATGCAGGGTACGATGGACGAAATGATTGACGCCCTTTGCATTTACGCAAAAGAAGAACAGCTTAAAGGCAACGCGGCAAGCTTAACAAGCTAGAATTTTTCACAAATTACAGCGCATTCAATTGGTCACTAATTGCGGTGACCAATTTTTTTAAATTTTTCACGTAAGGCTGGCTAAAATTGCAGTTTTGTGCCGGCTTAAATATTTTTTAAGGCAGAAAATTGGCAGAACTTTGGGATTTATACACAGCAGAACGCGAAGCGCTGAACCAGACCGGCGAGCGCGGAACGGTTTTACCTAAAAATCAGTTTCATACAATCATTCATGCATGGATACGCCGGAAAAGCGACGGTAAATTTCTGGTAAGCCAGCGCGTACAGAACATTTTCTGGGGCGGCTACTGGCAGCCCACCGGCGGTTCTGCCGTGCACGGCGAAACCAGCCTGCAGGCGGCAATACGCGAATGCGGCGAAGAACTGGGAATGAACCTTGCAGATGCAAAAAACAGTTTCCTTTTCAGTTACCGCTATGCGCCGCCCGCGCCGCAAAACCCAAGCTTTTTTTTAGATGCCTGGCTTTTTACAATTGAAAATGAAGCCGAAAACGCCCAGATAAAAATGCAAAAAAACGAAGTTGCCGATTTTGCATGGCTGACTTTTGACCAGATTATTGAACTTTGGCAGAACGGCAAGTTTATGCCCTACGAACAGACCTGGCCGCCATATTTTAACGTGCTGAAAATATGCATTGCCGCACCGCAAAGCGTAAAAAGCCTGAAATACTGGGCGTGCAGCCTTTTGCAGTATTTTGATTACCAGCAGAAATACGAACAGCCCGATTCCGGCTGGCGCGAATATTTTGCCGATGACCGAAACAAAAATCCCAATGCCCAGCTTGATGCGGCACTGCTTTTGGCACACAGCCTGAACTGCACAAAAGGCGAACTGCTTTTAAAAGCTGAAGAAACTGTAGAACTGCCGCTTATTGAAAAACTGGAAAAACTGCTTTATCAGCGGCTGAACGGCAAGGCAGTTGCATATTTAACGGAAGAAAAAGACTTTTATTTTTATAATTTTTACGTAAATCCGGCGGTGCTTATTCCCAAACCGGATACCGAGCTTTTGGTAGAAAAAGCCTTTGACCAGATAATTGATTTTTGGGCAGAAAACCGGACGAACCTTACAGTTTTAGACCTGTGCTGCGGAAGCGGCTGCATCGGTTTAAGCGTGTACAAAAGGCTGAAAGAATTTTTGAACTACTGCCGCTTTCAGCTGGAAAAAGCCGGTAAAACCGTGACGGCGGCAGCCGGCAGCAGTGCGCAAAGCGAAAACGAAAAACTGCTGCCGCCAGACCCGGACGATGATTTCTTTTTTATGCCGGCGTACAAAAAACTTTTTGCCGCCCAAACTGCACAAAGTATTCAGCCGGCACAAAATGCAGCAAACAAAACCGAAGAAAACTCACCGCAGATTCAGCTGCCGGCGCTGCCCAAAATGTATTTTAGTGACATTTCACCGGAAGCATTAAAGGTTGCAGAAATAAACGCCAGACGCCTTTTAGCCGGCGATTTTGCGAATTTTGCCTTTGTTCAGGGCGATTTATTAGAGCCTTTTTTACAAAGCCGGCAAAACGGCACAGCCTTCAGTTTTGATTTGCTTTTAACAAACCCGCCATACGTGCCGACAGGCTTAACAAATTCACTTTTAGCCGACGGGCGTGGCGAACCGCGGCTGGCTTTGGACGGCGGCAGCGAAGGGCTTGACCTGATTGAGCGCATAATCAGCCAAGTATGGACGGTACTTGCCCTAAATGGTATAATTTTTGCCGAAACCGGGGAATACAATGCCACCCAAACCGCAGAGCTTTTAATTGGTAAAGGCTTTGCCGAAGTTGAAATTTTTAAGGACATGACAGAACAACTGCGGCTTGTAAAGGCAAAAAAAATTGGAAGAAGTTAAAATTATTGAAGAAGTTTTGAACCTTGCAGAAACTTTTTCTAGCGAAAATCAGAAAAAAATTAACAGCGATCACACAAAGCGCGTTGCACAAATTCTTTTAGACCTGAATATTGACAATAATACCGTTGCCGCAGGGCTTTTGCACGAAGCCAGTTTAACCTATCCGGAACGCGTTGCAATAGAAAAACGTTTTGGTGAAGAAGTTCTTAATCTGTACGACGGTACAAAAAAAATATCACAGTTAACTACACAGGCAAAAAACCGCCAGCAGGCGCTTAGCGTGCGCAAAATGATTTTTGCCCTGATTGACGACATCCGCGTAATTGTAATAAAACTTGCGGACAAAGTTGACCGTATGCGCAACCTGAAGGGCGTAGACGAAGAAAAACAGCGCAAAACCGCCGCCGAAGCCATCGGTATCTGGGCGCCAATTGCAAACCGTCTCGGTATGTCGTCGCTAAAAGACGAGCTTGAAGATTTAAGCCTGAAATTCAGCAACCCGGAAGTTTTTGCGCAAATCAAGCAGATTGTTGCCCAGAAAAAAGACGCCCGCGCCGATTACATTGACCGCGCAATTGAACAGATTACCGCCGAAGCCCAAAAACGCAACATTAAAGTTGAAGTTAAAGGACGGGCAAAGCATTTTTATTCAATTTACCAGAAGATGCGCAAGCGCAATAAAAGCGCGGACGAGCTTTACGACCTTCTGGCAATCCGCATTTTGTGCCGCAGCAGTTTTGACTGCTACACGATTATCGGGCTTGTTCATACTTTGTGGCAGCCGATTGACGGCCGCTTTAAAGACTACATTGCCAAGCCCAAAGAAAACGGCTACCAGAGCCTGCACACCACCGTTTTGTGCGACGATAAGCCGCTGGAAATTCAGATACGAACCTTTGCCATGCACGAAATGGCAGAACACGGCGTTGCAAGCCACTGGCTGTATAAAAAAGGCACAAATCAGGACACCGTTGACGCGCAAAGCCTGAATCTTGTAAACAAAATGAAAGATTTGGGAACAAGCCTAAAAAGCGGCGACGATTCGGTAGATTATGCAAAGTTTTTTGCGGCTATTAAAGAAGAATTTCTGGGACAGTCGGTATTTGTTTTTACGCCCCGCGGCGATGTCATCGAACTGCCGGCAGGTTCCTGCGCAATTGATTTTGCCTATGCAATTCACAGCGAAATTGGTGAAAAAATCACCGGCGCAAAGGCAAACGGCATAATCATTCCGCTTTCTGCGCCGCTGCAGCATACCCAGACAATTGAAATTTTAACCAGCCCAAGCGCCCACCCGACGGTAAACCAGCTGAATATCGTAAAAACACCAAAAGCCAAGGCGCGCATTCTGGCATGGTTAACCGCAAACGACGCTGTATTTGCCCAGACTCATCAGCAAAAAGCCCACGAAATTATCGGCAATGCCCAGACTGCGGCAAACCATGCCGGTCATGTAAACGGGCACGCTAATATTGCGCAAAGTGCAAATGCGGCTGGTGCAAAAACTCATCCGGCAAAAACCGGCGAAAGCGCTTTACCAAACACCGGCGATTCAAACGCCCCAAATACCCTTCCGCCCGCCCACGACAGCCGGATTGCGGCGCGAATCCGTATCGGCGACACGTCTAATTTTATGTTCAGTTTTGCCGGTTGCTGTAATCCGCAGCCCGGCGACGAAGTTGTAGGCTATGTTTCCCGCGGGCGCGGTATTATAGTACACAAAGAAAACTGCCGAAACCTGTGGAAAATACAGCAGATTGAAAAGCGTATGCTTCAGCTGGAATGGGAAATTTTAGACAAAAAGAAAAAATAAGCTAGCTTTTGCACAAGCTAGCGCGGAATGTCCGCTACAGAAGGAAACTGAACTCCGCGCATCAAACGCGCCGGTGCAAACAAAAAGAAAGCCTGCAAAAAATGCAGGCTTTCTTTTTAAGTGGAAATATTTTTCAGTTTTTGCCGCCAGTGTTTTTTATGCGCACTATAAAATCCTGTTTTACGGGACTTTTTGTATAAATATAACAGTTGTGTCCGTGGCTTACCCATGTGCGCACTTTGCCGGTATCAATATCAATAAACTTATAATCTTTGTCTTTTATGCCCAAAAGCTCCGGTCCGACAAATTCCAGTTCCGTACCCAAATCAAGTTTATTCATTGCATTAAAAGCAAATACGCGGTAACCGGCTTGTTTTTCTGGCCAGATATATTCATCGCTGTGTGTCTGACGCGCCGCAAGAACAGCTTTCAGCTCGTTCGGGTGCATTGCGTCCAATGCGGCTTTATCGTCTTTCTGGTTCTGTTCAATTTTGGCAAATAAAGAATCTGTGTCAATTTCTTCGCCGATTGTGCCCACCAGATCATATTCGCTGCTGCTTTCGCCTGCGGTAGTTTTGTCTGCGTTTTCACGGTCAAAATAAAAGCCGGTTGCAAACTCGCGGTGGGCAACTTTATAAAGTTCTTCAACAAAAGGCGCAGCTTCTTCTTTTGTAATTTTGCCCTGCAGGGCATCAATCTGCTTGCGGTAGGCGCGCGTTACCATTGCCACATAATAAAGGCTTTTCATTCTGCCTTCAATTTTAAGAGCGTCTACGCCGGCTTTCTGCATTTCTGCAAGATGGTCTATCATGCACAAATCTTTGCTGGACAAAATTGCCGTATAGTCGTCGCCTTCCCAGACCGGAAAATATTCGCCGGGGCGCTGTTTTTCTTCCAGAAGCTTGTAGTCCCAGCGGCAGGTGTGGGAACAGTATCCAGCATTTGCGCTGCGCCCGGTAAGATATGCGCTTAAAAGGCAGCGCCCGGCATAGGCAATGCACATTGCCCCGTGACCAAATACTTCAAGTTCCATTTCGGGCACAAAATCTTTAATTTCGCGTATTTCTGCAAGACCGGCTTCGCGCCCCAAGACAACGCGGTTAATGCCCAAATCCCTGTAAAATTTTACCGCGTGCTTGTTGATGCAGTTTGCCTGCGTGCTGATGTGAATGTGAGCTTCGGGGAAATTCTGCTTTAAAATATTTATCATGCCCACATCCTGAATGATAAAGGCATCGATGGGATATTTTTTAAAATAGTCCAAATCGCTTAAAAAATTTTCAATGTCTTTGTTGTGAAAAGCGATGTTCAGCGCGCAAAAAAGCCGTTTACCCGGATTTGCGTTTTTCAGTTCAATAATATTTTTGTATTCGTCTTCGTAAAAATTGTCTGCCTTTACGCGCAGGGAAAATTTCTTTAAGCCAATGTAAGCAGTGTCGGCACCATAGGCGTAGGCATAACGCAATTTATCCAGGTTTCCGGCAGGTGCAACTAATTCCATAAATCGTCCTCTTCAAGCTGGGTGTCTGTTGTGTCTTCAATATTCTTTATAAATTTGCCTGCCGCTTCAACAGCAAGATGCGCCTGCGGCACTTGTTCGTGTATAAACTGAAAAAAATGAAAAAGCCCGTCGTAAATTTCAAGCTTGCAGTCAACGCCGCATTCTTTAAGCTTTTTGTCCAGTTCCTGCATGCTTGGCAGCATCAGTTCTTCAGACCCGGTTTGAATGTAAACCGGCGGAAAACCCTTAAAGCGCGAACCGTCGGCTTTTAAAGGCGAAACCAGAGGATTTTCCAGATTGCCCGAATAAGTGTAATAGGCGGCGCAAAAATGCAGGGCGTTCTGGTTGTAAAGCGGGTCTTTTATTTTGGTTTTGTAAAACGCCGCCGTACTGGAAAGATCCAGCCACGGAGAAAAAAGCAGAACACCCTTAAAATATTTGCGCAAAGGCTGGGGAATGCTTAAAGCCGCGGCAAGCGCAATTGAAGCGCCGGAACCGTCCGCAGCGATAAAAACATCTACGTGATGGTCGCACATTCGTTTAAAGGCGGCAAGAATATCTTCAATTGCGGCAGGAAAAGCAAATTCGGGCGCAAGGCGGAATTCCGGCACCAGAACACGCGAAGAAGATTCGTTTGCCAGCGAAGAACAGAATCCGCGCCAGGCTTTTTTTGAGCCGCCCATAAAAGAGCCGCCATGTACGTACAGAATCATCCGGCGCGTAGAAGAAACCTGCGGAATAAGCATATCGCAGGCAATACCGTGGATTGTAAGCGAGCGGCATTCAACCTGATTTGGCAGTTCGGGAGTATAAAATTCTTTTTCAATTGCGGCTCTAAAAGCAGTTAAATCAGATTTTGAAGTAAAAACCAGATTTTTCAGCCTTTTTATGGCAGCACGTTTATTCATTCCCGACATGTCAAATTTTTCCTTTTTTCTTCTTCTTTCTTTAACGTTTAATTTTTACCAAACAGACAGAAAACCAAACAATATAATCTTAAAAGCAGCCGCCGCTAGGCACTGAAATGAAAAAAAATACGCCGTGCGAAGCACAAGTCTTTTTTTCATTTCAGGGACTGGCGAAAGGTTGCTTTTAAGATTGAAATATTTATTTTCGCCTTTTTATATGCAAAGTATGTAAAAATCTATCACAAATTATAAATAATTTCGATATATTGATTTCAGCTGGCGGTGTACAGTTCCAGCCGGTCTTCCAGCCCTTTCAGTTTGCAGTAACCCACCGGTTTGCAGCTAAAGTTTTCGCCCAGACTGTTTTTTACGCTGCCGGTAAACAGCAGGCTTTGTTCTGTGGTTTTGCACGCCGAAGCTACGCGTTCTGCAACGCTCGGGCAGTCGCCTGCAAACGCCATGGACTGCCCCTGCTGGCAGATAATCAAGCCCATGTCAACATCGCCGTAGTGAACGCCGATGTCGATTTTTACATTTGGTATGTGGTGTTCGGCAAGGCGCAGGTTTAATTCGGCAGAATGTTCGCCCATTGCCAGCGCTGCGCCTATTGCATTTGAAGAATTTTCAAAGAAACAGCTTAAAAAATCGCCGCTTGGCGGCAAAACTATTCCGTTATAGTCGCTCAGCGCGCCGTTCATTACCTGATGAAAAACTGAAAGCAGGTTGAATATCTGGTTTGCGTTTAAGTTTTTACAAAGTTCGCCGTAAGAACGTATGTCGGCATACAGTACGGCGCCGGTTCTGGTTGTACCCTGAGCATTTATTTCGCCGTTTTTACCCCAGTTTTCGCTCTGTTTTTCTTCTTCGGCAAGCTGCTGGTTTATAAGGCTTGCACGGGCAATGTAGGCAACGTAGGCGCTTATGCAGGCGGTAAAAACTGCACACAAAATAGCTACAGCCTGAAAACTTACCACAACCGTATTGCTTGAAGTTAAGCCCAGAAGCGACATTGAAAACTGTGTGCGGGAATCGGTGTAAGTGTACAGAAACAGCCCGGCGTGAACGGCGGCGGCAAAAAGTCCCACAATTGCAGGCAAAGCCGGTTTCAGCGGTATAATATACAGAAAAATGTCCAGAAGCCAGACAAAATTGAACATTGTTTTGGTCAGATATGCTGCCGGAAGAGATTTCCAGCCTGCCGCATAATACCACAAAAACGGCAGCGCCGCCAGAATTGCAAGGTCGCAGGCAAGCCCGGCGTAAAAATGCCAGTCGCTTATGCCTTTCTGTTTTACGCTGACCATTGTAAAAACAGCCAGCGCCAGCAAAACGGCACTGGCGCTGCATACAATATAAAGTTCTTTTACAGACTGGTATGTAAAAATATTTAAAATCAGCACGGCAAGAACAAGAAAAACGCGAGCAGCGCTAATTGCATAAAAACCGCTGGTTTCTTTTTGGTTTATGGCGCTTAAGGAATTAGTATCAATTTTTGGCAATAAATCAGCTTGTGACATAAAAGACCTCTTTTACATATCGGAATTTTATGTACTTTATTTACCCCAAGTTTGCAGTTTGAAAGATAAGGTTTTTGCGCCGGCTATTCGCAGTCAAAAATTGCCTTTTTTTCAATAAGTGAAGAAAATTCGTTTTTCCATGCATGATGCGCTTCGCAGTCGTCGTAAGCAGGCAAAGCGTTTTCTGCCATTTCGATTATTATCATTAAATCGTAGCGGTTTGGACGCGCGATGCAGTTTTTTACAAGTTTATAGCCGCTTACGCCCGGCACTTTCAGCACGCCAGAAAAAATCTGGTCAATCCGCGGCAGCATTTTTTCCAGTTCCAGCGCGGTTTCGTTAAATTTTACAATAATATGGTGTTTCATTTGGTTTCCTTGTGCAAATTGCAGCAGATTCAGGCATCAGTATAAAAGCGCCCGTAATCTTAGTTTACGGGCGCTTTTGTTTTTCCGGCTATTTCAGG
>JAKSTR010000199.1 GCA_024402495.1 Treponemataceae bacterium | reverse complement strand
CGAGTTCGGAATGACAGTTTTCTTTCGTAATGACAGAATAAACAAAGCAAAAGCACTTTTAAACTTCTATAAAAAACAGTCCCAGTTTTTGCGCAGTCAAAAACTGTGGGCTTTTGCGTATACCAAGATATGGTTAGAGACAAAGCAAACAGCAAAAGCATCGGATACAATACAAAAGTACTGGAATTTAAAAAAGTTGTAGTATTTTTCAAAATAAATCAAAAAAATTATTTGACAAAAAATACTTTCCGGTTGAGAATAAAAACATAGCGTTAACGTTAACAGCACATCAAACACGCGCGTTTTATTAAAAGCGTTGCAGTGTGTACGTTAACCGAAAATCATTTTTGCTGTTTCAGTAGGAGGAAACAATGAAAAAAATTATAGCCGTATTAGCACTCGCTGCTATGGTTACAGGAATGATGTTTGCCAACGGTGCAAAAGATACCAATGGTAAAAAAACAGTTGGTGTTGCAATGCCAACTCAGTCTTCAGAACGCTGGATTAACGACGGCGCAAACATGAAAAAACAGCTTGAAGCAAAAGGCTATGCCGTAGACCTTCAGTACGCAGAAGACGATGTTCAGATGCAGGTTTCTCAGATTGAAAACCTCATTGCTAAAGGTGTTGACTGCCTGGTTGTAGCTTCAATCGACTCTACAGCTTTGGTAAACGTTCTTGCAGATGCAAAAGCACAGGGAATTCCTGTTATTGCTTACGACCGCCTTTTGATGGATACAGATGCAGTTTCTTACTACGCAACATTTGATAACAAAGGTGTTGGTACAGCAATTGCAAAATACATCGAAGAAAAGAAACAGCTTAAAACAGCAAAAGCTGAAGGCCGTTCATACACAATCGAATTCTTCATGGGTTCACCAGACGACAACAACGCATTGTTCTTGTACAACGGTGTAATGGAAGTTCTTAAACAGTACCTCGACAATGGTGTTCTCGTTTGTAAAACAGGCCGCACATCATTTGACAAAACCTGTATCCTCCGCTGGTCACAGGAAACTGCACAGCAGTGGTGTGAAAACTACCTCGCTGGTTTCTATGCAAAAGAAAAACTCGACATCGCTTGTACAGCATTCGACGGTTTCGCATACGGTGTTCGCTCAGCATGTGAAGGTGCTGGTTACAAAGTAGG
>JAKSTR010000198.1 GCA_024402495.1 Treponemataceae bacterium | reverse complement strand
TAAAGCAGACCGTACAAGCCTGCAAAAAGCGGTGCCAGAATAACGGTAAAAATTCCGGTTATTACAATTGAAAGTCCGCTCATTGCACCCTGAATCTGCCCAAGTTCGTGGGCTTTTGCCGTACCCATGGCGTGGGCACTTGTACCCAGCGCAATACCCTGCGCAATAGGGTTTGTTATTTTGAACAGCCTGAAAAACACATCGGCAAGAACATTGCCCAAAATGCCGGTTACAACAATCGTTGCCACCGTAATAGTTACATAGCCGCCCAGTTCTGCCGAAACGCCCATACCGATTGCGGTGGTAACAGTTTTGGGCAGAAGGGTTGCAAGCATTTCTTTGGGCAGCTTAAGCACAAAACACAGAACAAAAATACTTACCGCGCTGGTTAATGCACCGGCAAAAATACCCAGAATAATTGCCCAAAAGTTTTTTTTCAGCAGCTCAAGCTGTTCGTACAAAGGCACCGCCAGACAAACCGTTGCCGGCGTCAGCAGAAAACTCATGTATTTTGCGCTCTGGTAATAGTATTCGTAATCTATCTTGCAAAAAACCAGCACGGCAATGCTTACCACAACTGAAATTAAAAAAGGGTTCACCAGCGGATTTGTAAACTTTTTGCGCAGCAGGCTTCCCAGCGCGTAAGAACCCAAACTAAGGGTAATGCCTGCAAACAACGAATTCTTAAAAATTTCTTCCATATAATAAAGCCCTGCTATTCTTCTGTTTTTACCGTATCTGGCGCAGTTTTACCGGCTGGCGTATTCTGCAAGCCGCCTTTTCTGTTCTGCAAAAACTGGCAGAACCTGCCTGCAACCACCATAATTAAAAAAGTTGTAAAAACCGTAATGCCAGCCACCTGCCATACAACAGGCTTCAAAACGTTCCAGCTGGTAATAAGCCCAACGCCAGCCGGTATAAAGGAAATCGTCATAATTTCAATTAGAAAATCGGCGGTCTGCTTAACATGCGGCAGTTTTACAACGCCCAGACATAACAGAATAAAAAGCAAAACCATACCGTAAATGCCCGCCGGTACAGGCAGCGGCAAATACATATTTAAAAGTTCCCCAACAAGCGAAAGTGCCAGAATAAGCGCAAATTGTTTTAAGTATTTCATACTGGTAAAGTTATTGCAAAATTGCACTTTGC
>JAKSTR010000197.1 GCA_024402495.1 Treponemataceae bacterium | reverse complement strand
AAACTTGCAAGTTTTTATAAGCGTGCAAAAAAAAATTACCACCGGTGCAGTTTTTGGTACTGGTGGCGTTTCGGCGGCTTGTTTTTCAGCCTTTTATTTGTGCCAGCAGTGCGGCTTTATCAAAATGATAAACGCTGCCGCAGTTGTGGCAGATTACTTCTACCGGCTCTTCCGGTTTTTCGGTACAGATTTCCGTAATTTCTTTTTTGTCCAGATTAAGCAGATGGTTCCTGAAAATTTCTTCGTTGCAGTGGCAGTCAAACCTGATGTCGCGCTGCAATGCTACGCTCGGCTCAAATTCCCTGAAAAGACCATAAATCACATCGTCCATATCGCCTTTTTCGCTGAACCACTGCCCGTAAGACGGCGCGGCTTTAAAAGCGTGTTCAACTCTTTCAATAAGTTCGTCGTCTGCCCCCGGCATAGCCTGAATAAACATTCCGCCTGCGCCGATTACACGCCCGCTTTTGTCAAACTGAATGCTTGTGTTAAACGCGGTATGAATCTGTTCCGACTGCAAATAATAATAAGCCAGATCCTGCGCAATATTGCGGTGCAGAATTTCTACCACGCCGCTTACAGGTTCGGTGTTGCCTTCAAGAAAACGGGTAACGGTTATGGTACCGTCGCCAAAAAACGGCGCCAGATCCCAGCTTTCCAGCGGCTTGTAAACGGGTATGGGGTCCTGCAAAAGACAGCCGTTGACAGTGCCGGTACTGTCGGCGTTTACTACAAAGCCTGCTGCCGGGCCGCAGGTATCATATCTGAAAGTCAGGCGGTCGCGGCCTTTCATGGTTGGTATCATCAGCGCGCCGCAAAGGTATGCCTGCCCCAGAACCATGGTTTCCAGAATACCCAGATTGTGGTTTGCGCGCATCTGGTTTACAAAACGGCTGCCATGAAAAAATGCTCCGCGGAACAGACCGTCTGCCATAACAAAAATGCTCATTTCGTCTTTATGCAGACCGTTCAGATGTTCAATAAGTTCTGCGTCTTTAATTTCTGCTTTTATCATAAAATTTCCTTATAAGCGCGAATGTCGTATTTTGAAATGAATTGTACAAAACAACCTGTATCTGCGCTGCATTGCATCATTCATTTTCTTCTTTTTAGATTTTAAGGCTGTTGTAAAACTTGGCGTTCGCGCTGCTTGTTCTTTTAAATACTAGCTAGTATTTAAACTAAAATCTAGCTGGCGTTATGCGAAAAAAATAGCCGCTGCTTAAAC
>JAKSTR010000196.1 GCA_024402495.1 Treponemataceae bacterium | reverse complement strand
TGTACGGAATGGTTCAGGGAATTACCCAGGGTTTCAGCATAAAAATGGCGCAGGATTTTGGTGCCGGCGATACACGCAGCCTTAAAAAGGTTATAGGAAATTCGGTAGTTCTTTCCATAGTTTCTTCAGTTATTCTGGTTGCAGCCGGCGTACTTACTTCCAGACCAATACTTATGCTGCTGCATACACCAAAAGAAATTTTACCGCTTGCGGCGCTTTACATAAATATTCTGTTTTTTGGTCTGCCGGTTATTTTTGCATACAATCTTCTGGCAGGTCTTCTGCGTTCACTTGGCAACAGCAAAACGCCGCTGCAGGCTGTAATAGTTTCTTCCATTATAAACATCGGGCTGGATCTTTTATTCGTTCTTGTTTTTAACTGGGGAATTGCCGGCGCAGCGATTGCAACCCTTATTGCGCAGGTTGCAGCTTCGGTATTTTGTTTTGTAAGCCTTGCCAGAATACCGGAAGTTCAGGTTACAAAAACCGATTTTGAAATTAACGTATCATTAAGCAAAAAACTTTATCTGCTGGGTTTGCCGCTTGCCGTTCAGGGTTCAATTATTGCCGTGGGCGGAATGATTGTAGAGTTTGTAGTTAACTCTTTTGGCGTTGCCTTTATTGCGGCATACGTTGCAGTTACCAAACTTTATGGTCTTCTGGATATTGCCGCAACTTCGTTTGGCTTTGCGCTGATGACCTACGTTGGGCAAAACCACGGCGCAAAACTTTACGGCAGAATACGCACCGGCACCAAAAGCGGAATGGCGATGAGTTTAACTTGTTCGGTAATTATTTCTACCGTAATGATTTTGTTCGGAAAATATTTTCTGTCGCTTTTTATTTCAGCAGGCGATGCCAACGCTGCCCAGGTTATGGCAACCGGCTACCAGTACCTGCGCCTTATGAGCATTTTCCTTCCTACCCTTTACCTTTTGTGGCTTACACGCAGCATTATACAGGGGCTTGGCAATACTTTTGTGCCAATGGTTTCCGGCATAATGGAATTTGTAATGCGCACCGGCAGCGCCCTGATACTGCCGTTTTTTATAAAAGAAAACGGCATTTTATACGCCGAAGTGCTGGCGTGGATTGGCGCAGATTTGGTGCTGATACCAAAGTTCATAATGATGTTCAGGGAAATGAAAAAAGAAGAAAGCACTGAAAAAGCAGAAAACCCAGAAAAATAGAACAAATACAATATTTATAAGCCGTTCCGCAACTGGAGCGGCTTTTTATATTCTGTAGTACCGCAGAAAGCAAAAAAAAAAAAAAAA
>JAKSTR010000195.1 GCA_024402495.1 Treponemataceae bacterium | reverse complement strand
CGAAATGCGGAAACACATTTTTTTAACCCATCTTCCGCATTTTGAGGAAAACTGTTTTTTATGTTCAAATATACTGAAAACTATTTTCAAATAGCATCAAAAAAGCGCAGAATGTCAGTTTCTTTTGATTTTTTTCTTCCAGAGTATATCAAAAAACAGAAAAAATTGTATTATGTAAAGCAGTTTAAAAGTTCAGCTGCCGCGCGCTGAAAAGTGAAAAAATAAAAAGCGCACGCAGGAACAGGAGAAAAAAATGAATTTGGTAATTTTCTTGATTTTATGGATAACGCCGATTGTTGCCGGTATTATTGTTGCAAAAAGGAAAAACAGGTCTCCGCACTGGTTTTGGTTTGGCCTTTGGCCGGGTGCAGGCGGAATTGTTTTTGTAATTATGCTTATTTTAAAGCCTTTGGAAATTTGCAGTAATTGCGGCAAAAAAATACCCAGAGAATCAATTGTGTGCCCTTTCTGCGGCAAGGAAACTTTATTAAGTTCAGCAACTGAAGAAGAAAAAAAGGCATTGAAAAAGCGTCAGAACAAAAAAACGTTAATCACGGCTTTAATCGTTGTTCTGATATTTGCCGTGCTTTTAACTTTTGTTTTTCTTTCCGTAAAGCAGGCTTTTAAAACCTGCGAACCCTATAAACATTCAATTGAATTAATAGAAAATAATTCTGAAATAATGGATTATATTGGCAGCAACTACAAGCAGACTGGAATGATGGCTGGTTCGATAAGCACAAACAGCAATTTAACCGGAAAAGCCGCAATTTCTTACAAAATAAAAGGCGCAAATGGCGTTTCGCGCGTGTATGTAGAAGCTGAAAAAGAAAACGGCGTTTGGAAATATAAAGAAATTAATTTTTATAAAGTTTCCAATACGCCGGAAGTAATTGATTTGCTGAACGAATAAACTGAACGAAAAAGCCGCCGCAAAGCTGAAAAGTGAAAAATGCAAATACTTCAAAAAAAACTGCCAGTTAGAATTTTTATTGCTTCATGTTTTTTCATATTCGGCCCGTTTTTGGCTTTGCTGGCGGGTCTGCTCTTTTTTGGCTGCTTTGATAGCGAAGGAATGGCCGTAATTGTTGTGTCTTTCATTATTGCGGCAGGCATTTGTGCCGCGTTTGTTGTTGCTGGCATAAACATATTAACGGCAAAAATTGAATACGACGGCGAAAAAATGGTGACGCGATGCTTCAAAAAGCAGCGAACTTTTTATTTCAAAGACATCGTGGTTCTCGGCAGAAAGATGGGCGGCATCAGGACAGTGCGCTCTGCTACGGATTACTGGAT
>JAKSTR010000194.1 GCA_024402495.1 Treponemataceae bacterium | reverse complement strand
TTACAACCCGTTTGCAGCATTGCTTAAAAAATAATTTTTAGCTTTCTGCAATTTGCAAAAACCCCGGCTTTTAAAAGTGCCAAACGCACCAAAAAAAGCCGGGGCTTTTTATTTATTTATATTTAAGAAGACAAATGCCGAATTTTAAGGTTTTGTTCCGCTGAACCTGTACAAAAATAGTCGCAATTTTTGCAAAGCTCATATAACTTGGCACAGTTTTTGCTTTTGCGAAAACTGCGGGCTTTGCGCATAAACTCAGCGGTAATTAGAGAAAATCAAATAGCGCATGCCGTGCTTACACAAAGATATGATTAGAGACAAAGTAAGTAGCAAAAGCATCGGATTCCGAAACGAGTTCGGAATGACAAAAAATTCGGAATGCCTTTTTTAGTCATTCCCTGCCCGTTTTAAAATTAAATTTCCTATAAAAATCCCTAAACTTTTTTTTTCAGTCACCGACAATGAATTTGAAGAGGTTAATTATGACTGATATTTCAAGAGGTTACTTAACTACATCATATTCATATTTGACATCGCACACTGCCAGCGGAAAAATTGCAGTTCCGGTACAGCCGTCAATGGTTGTTTATTCTCAGCTGGAACACATTTCGGGATATGCTTCTACAAAAGAAGACGGCGTAAGCGTAAGCCGCGTGCATATTTTGAATACTTTAATTGAAAAAGTATCGTCGGCATCGCCAAACGGTGCTAAAAAAACCGCAGAAAAACCAGATTTGGCAAACCTTGATGATGCAAAAATTGATGCGATGATTGAAGACTATCAGGCACAATTAAAGGTTGCTATTGAAGCACCAAAATCAAACCCTTATGCTATTTCTCCGGCAGCATTAAGCGGTAATTCAGTAAACATCATCGCCTAACGCGATAAAAAAGTAAAAAAGCTGGTCAAAGCTTTGGTGGGAAAGTTTTGACAAAAGCGCAGGCACTATTCTTGCAAACCGCAATTATGGTGCCTGCTTTTTTTTGTCCAAATTGAAAAACCAAACGTCGCGCCAGTTGCCAGACAAAACACAAAATCAATTTGTCATGCTGAATTTAGTTCAGCATCCGATATGTTTTCAAAAGCAGATACAGACTTTCATAAAAATAGTCCCAGTTTTTGCCTATACCAAACAATGATTATAGAAAAATCAAATAGCAAAAGCATCGGATTCCGAAACTAGTTCGGAATGGCAAAATTTGGAATGATGCCCGTTTGTTCGTATGGAGGTTTTAATACCCCAACCCTCGCGGCGAGGCTATTGATTCTGGAATGACAAAAACCTTGAACTCGATATTTGACCTGAAAACAAAAAA
>JAKSTR010000193.1 GCA_024402495.1 Treponemataceae bacterium | reverse complement strand
AAAACTTGACATTCGGACTAAAACTTTTTACACGCATTTTACTTCTTTTATTTTACTAGGATTTTACTTTCAGCCGCTTTTTACCGATAAATAAGTATTACCCTACAACGAGGAACGAATGTTAAAAAAACACATTTTCAATAAAATTACTTTTACGGCAGGTTCACTTGCAATTATTCTGGCACTTTTTGCCTGTTCAACCAGCCAAAAAACCGAAACCAAACCAGAAAACACCGATAACAGAGTTTTGGAAATAGAAACTACCGCCCCCGTTGAGTTCAGTGAAGGGACAACCAAGCCCGAAGAAATTGTTAAAGAAAATAAACGTTTTGAATATCCTGTTACAGACAAAAGCCAAAAAACCATAGCTTCTTTAAGCGACAGCCACCTGCAGAAAATGCCCGTTACCCAGTTTGGCGAAGTATGGGCTTATTTAATGGCGAACGAAACGAAATTTTACAGCCCGGATTACCCGATTACCGATATTGGATTTTTTGGCGCGGGCTTAAGCACTTTTGGAAAACTTGTAGACGTGCCGGCGCGGTCAAAAATGCCGCAAACCAGCGCACGCGTTCACATGGTTGTAATAGACAACAGCCGCGCCCTTACCCACTTTGTTTTAGACCCGGAATTTAAGCTGCGGCAGACACTCATTTCTTCGCTTTTAAAGGCGGCAGAACCTTACGACGGCTTGCAGATTGACTTTGAGCTGGTAAGCGCCGACGATAAAGAGCATTACTGGTCTTTCCTGAAAGAACTTAAAAACGGGCTTCGCAAAGACCAGATGCTGAGCGTTGCAATTCCGGCACGCACAAAACAGCTGAAGCACGACGCCTACGATTATGCAAAAATTTCCCAGATTGTAGACCGCATTGTGGTTATGGCTTACGACGAACACTGGGCAACCAGCGCGCCGGGTGCTGTGGCAAGCATGGAATGGTGCAACAATGTTATGGCATATTCTGCAAAAGTTATTCCTCAGGAAAAACTGATTATGGGATTGCCGTTTTATGGCCGCGCATGGAGCAACGACGATACTGCCGGCGCATATAAGTTCAGTTCGGTAGACCGGCTTTTTAGGGGCGAAAATGCAAAAGGCCCTTTAAGCGAAGATACAGAAATTTCGCCGGTAACGATTGACCACGGAATTCCGACTTTTACGGTTTCTAAAAATGTTACATATACTTTTTATTTTGACAACGCATGGTCAACTTCGCGCAGGCTGCAAATGTACAAAAACGGCGGCGTAAAAAATGTTGGGTTCTGGCGGCTTGGTCAGGAAGACCCGGACATTTGGCAGCTTTTGCAAATTGAAAAATAGCCCGAATGTCGGGTTTAA
>JAKSTR010000192.1 GCA_024402495.1 Treponemataceae bacterium | reverse complement strand
TTAAGACGAAAAATCAAATTATCCGGTTTTTCTCCTGAAAAAACACGCAAAAATATAAAACGTTTTACAATAAGCTAAACAATATAGCCAATTTACTCTTTTGTCAATTATAAATTATTATATTATAAAAAATTATAACATATCTATTATCTCTAATTTCTCTATTTATTAGTAATTTAATCCCAAAATCTTGAATTGATACAAAGCCAAAGTGCATTCAGACTTTCATAAAAAATAGTCCCAGTTTTTGCGCAGTCAAAAACTGGGGGCTTTTGCTTGTACCAAGCTATAAATTAGAGAAAATCTAACAACAAAAGCAAGTCATGCTGAACTTGTTAGCCTTCGGCGGCTGCGCACAGCATCCGATTTGTTATCAGAATCAGATTCCGAAACGAGTTCGGAATGACAAAATTTTCTACAAATGCAGAAAGCTTCACATTTCATTTTATGCCGCAAGCTTAGTTTTTTAATGCACTACGCCAAAAATTATTCCTATTACGATTATTGCGGCGCAAAGAACTTTGTGCATGATGTTTTGTTCTTTAAATACAAACTTGCCGGCAATAATTGCAACAATTACACTGCTTTGCTTTATAAGGGTCATTATTGTAACCTGGCTTTCTGCATAACCATTGGCAATAAACAAAGCCTTGTCCATTGCTATCAGCCCGGCAGCAAGCAGCCAAATCCAAATATTTTTCCACACGCTTCTGCTGATTTTTGCCCTGGTAGCAAGGGCATAAATTGCGTAATAAATTACGGTAAAAAGCGTGTACCAAAACTGCAACTGACTGGAATTCATGCCGCGCATAAGAATTTTATCCAGCAGACCCGAAACTGCGTTAAGCATGCACGAAATAAACGCTAAAATTATGTAAACCGTGGCGGCGTTCTTTGCATTTTCGCCCTGCACCGGCAGCCCGGCTTCACCATTCTGCTTTTTTGCAAACGGGTTGAACTTTAAAAACAGCAAGCCGCCACTAACAAAAACCAGCCCAATCATCTTGTTAAGCGTTACGCTTTCGCCAAGAACAAAAATCCCCAAAAGCGTAGCAAACAAAACGCGGCTCAAATCCAAAATACCATACATGCTTATAGGCAGTTTTTTTATCGCCTTAAAACTCAGCATCCATGCAACAAAAATCACAAAAGCCTTTACCGCAATCCAAAAATATTGCCCGGCATTCAGCCCCGTTGCATTTGGCGCCTGCGGTATCACAAGCAGAAACGAAAGAAAAGTATAAACCAGAAGAACTTCAATAACAGTATTTTTTTCAAGAGCCTTTTTTTTACAGATTTCGCGCAAGCCCTTAACAACGCCATAAAACAGGGTCAACAACATCCACATAAAACAAATTGTACAAAAAAACCCGCCCTTTTTCTATGCC
>JAKSTR010000191.1 GCA_024402495.1 Treponemataceae bacterium | reverse complement strand
CAAAACCGAAAGCAAAAGCCATGCAAAAGGCGTCAAAAACTGAAAATTTCCGCTGTTTTTTACAAAGTATCTTGGTTTTGTGGTGTAAAATTGAATTACTACTGCCCCTGAGAGGTTTTATGAACAAAACAGTTGCTTTGCAAAAATGCGCAAAATACGATTTTGAAGACGTTTATAATTCAATTAAAAATCTTATGGCTTTAGTGCCGCCGCCAGACGTAAAAGACAAAATTGTTTTGCTTAAACCAAATATTCTGCTAGCAAAAAACCCGGATGCCGCGGTTTGTACCCATCCGGCTGTTGTGGGCGCTGCGGTAAAAGCTTTTGCTGAACTTGGCGCAAAACGCGTAATCGTGGGCGAATCGCCGGCAATAGCCAATTCTACAGGCTCGGCAAAAAGCACGGGCATTTTGCAAATTGTTGAAGAAAACGGCGGCGAGTGGCTTGATTTTAGCGACAAGGCGCGGATTGAATGCAGAAACGGAAAAATAAAAAAATCTTTCGATTTTGCAACGCCGTTTTTACAAGCCGACGTAGTAGTTTCTTTAAGCAAATTGAAAAGCCACCAGCTTATGTGCTACACCGGCGCAATGAAAAACCTTTTCGGGCTTATGGTGGGCCTGGATAAAGCCGCCGTTCACTACGCCTATCCGCAAAAACCGGATTTTGCCGCATTTTTAACCGACCTGAACCTTGCGGCAAACGCCCGGTATGCAATTATGGACGCGATTGTCGGCATGGAAGGTCCCGGCGGGCCTGGCAACGGCGACCCTGTTCAGCTGGGCTTTCTGGCGGCGAGCGACAATATTCTGGCTTTGGACTGCGTATGTGCTTCTGCCGTGGGCTACGACCCGATGGAAATTGCAAACCTTAAAGACGCTTTGGAGCGCAGGCACTGGCTGAACAGTCTGGACGAAATACAAATTGCAGGCTGCGCCTTTGACGATGTTAAAAACCTTAATTTTAAGGCGGTTCACGCAGAAAATTCTGCACACACATTGGGCAAAATACTGCCCGGCGCGCTGGACAGTCTGGCAAAATTATTTTTTGCAAAAAAACCGTATTTCAGCAGGGAAAAATGTATACGCTGCGGCAAATGCATGGAAATTTGTCCGGCAAAAGTGCTTGGCTTTAAAGAAGACAAAAGCAAAAAAGGCAGGCACGTGGTTATAAACCGCAGCAAGTGCATACGCTGTTTTTGCTGCCACGAAATTTGCCCGGTTGAAGCAATCGTATTAAAGCGGTTTTAGCATTTTCTGCGCCGGTACAGCTGACAAAAAGCGTGCACGCCGGCACATTCCGGCGCAAATTTTACACAACCATATTTGAAAAATAAAAAAGCCTGCGGTCTTGTAAAGTTCGTAAAAACTTTTTACAAAACCGCAGGCTTTTATTCGTGCGGAGGT
>JAKSTR010000190.1 GCA_024402495.1 Treponemataceae bacterium | reverse complement strand
CAATTAACATTTGTTAATGCCAAATTTTATTGCCGTGCAATTATTTACCCGGCGCAGTCAACTACTCTTTTTCAGCCTTTGCTTTTCTTGCCTTAATAATTGAATTGATTTTTTCAATTTCGGCTTCTACATTCTGGGCAAAATTGCCAAAAACAGCTTTTTGTGCAATGTACATAGCGTCCAGATACGGCAAAATTGAAGTATTCAAAACCGACAGCATCTGTTTGCGTAATTCTGTTGCGCTAACAGCTTTGCTTGCGCTGCTTGCTGTGTATTCGGCATAGCTTTGGCTAAAATCGTTCTGAGCGGCCTGCAGCTGTTCAATAAGCAGGTCTACGCCGGCAAGTGCTTTTGTGCACGCCTTAATTTCTTCCTTCTGAATGTCTAAAAGAAGCCCGTCAAGAAGGGCACTTTCGGAAGCAAAGCTTTCCGCGGCAATTTTTTTGCCGTAATTGGCAAAAACTGCCAGCGCTTTCTGGGCTTTTTCAGCCAGTTCCGGCAGCGGCAAAACAGAATAGCCTTCCAAAGCAGTGCCAAGGTTGCTCAAAAGCTTGTCGCGCGCGCTGTCAAGCTCTGCAAGGTTACTTTCAATTTTGTCGTTGTGAATTGAATCGGTCATCTGCGCCTGAAGTGTTTCCAAACTTTCAAATGCCTGTGTCAAAAACGCATCGTCTGCAAGTTTTGCGTCGTTTTTGTAGTACGAAATGATTGTTTTAGATACAGTTTGCAGCTCTGTAACACGAATGGAAGCATGAATTTTTTTCATATTATTCCCTCCTGAAAAATATTTTTAAAATTCAGCCCTAAAAACAAGCCGTTTACCGCCGTTTTTAGAACCAGTATTTTTAATTATTTTTAATAGCCTGAATGTTTTAAATTGTGCAGGGAACAGCCTCTCGGCAGTCCCCACCACGAAAAAAAGACTTACGCTTCGCGTGCGTATTTTTTTTCGTGGTTGTGCCTGTCTACGGCTGTTTCCTGCGCATTTATATAAAATATTCAAGATATTTACAGTAAACTTGATATTTAAGATAATAAGAAATGAGTGTAAACAAATATTCGCTTTAGCGCAATATTTAAGCTTTTTTAAATTACAAACTAAAGAAATGCCAGCAGTGGGAATATAGCAAATCACTTTTACAAATTAAAAACAGCCTTTCGACAGTCCCTGCCTCGAAGAAAAGACTTACGCTTCGCGTGCGTATCACTTGTGCTGTTTAAATTTTTTCTATCGTTCAATTAGTCTACGCACAAGGCCACAGTTTGCTAACGCAAACTGCGCTATTTTTCAGATAAGAGTTTTGCTTGTCAAAACTCTTCCTTGTGCATATACATCAATAACAATTACAGAAAATTAAACAGCACAAGTGTGTCTGCGGCTGTTTTTTAATGGTTATTTATAGGCTTTTAAGCTTTAAAAAAACGGAGAAAAT
>JAKSTR010000019.1 GCA_024402495.1 Treponemataceae bacterium | reverse complement strand
CGGGTGGTTATATATTTGTATCTATCAACAGAAGCGTTACTATTTGAAAAAACATACACGTTCGATATAGTTCAATATAAACAAAGGAGTTTTTATGAAACGAACTGACGCACTTCATTCCATGCTGCCGTGCGACCGTTATACCCCCTATTCACTTGCAAAAAAACTTGGTGCGCGTGCCGTGCTGGAAAGCGCCACAAACGACAATGGCCGCGGCCGCTATTCCGTAATTCTGGTAGATCAGGCTTTCAGGGTAGTGCAGGATGACGAAGGCCCTGCATTCATAATAGAAGGAAAACGCAAAAAAGCTGCGTTCAAGAACAACGTGCGCACCGTGCCATACCGCAACGGCGTTACTTTTGAAAAAGACATTCTGGATGTTCTGGAATACATCGCAAGCCAGAACTCGCTGGAATTCGGCGAAATTCCGCTGCCTGCAGCCGGAATCGGCTATCTCGGTTACGAATTCTGCGCACGCTGTGACATGATTCAGCTTGCGGAACAGGAAGATCCGCTTGACGTGCCGGAAGCAATGTTCATCGTTGGTCACCTTTACGTAATTTTTGACCACGTAACCCAGCAGCTTCACCTTTTCGCCTTAAACTACAACGAACATACAATTAACCTTGAAGCCGCAATGGACGATTTGCAGAAAAAAATCACCAATATGGACTTCAGCTACCTTGAACCGGAACCGGAGCTTGAACCTTGCCGCATCGTTACAAATATGGTGCAGTCGGCAGTTGATTACATAAGCGCAGTAAACCGCATTAAATACGAAATTGTAGAAGGCAACCTTTTGCAGGCAGTACCAAGCCGCCGAGTTTTAATTGAATCAAAAATGACGGCACTTTCGCTTTACCGCCGGCTTCGCAGCGAAAACCCTTCGCCTTATCTGTTCTATCTTGATTTTGATAATTTTCAGCTGGTCGGTGCTTCGCCGGAAAGTCTGGTACGTCTGAGCAACAAAACTGCCCAGATTCACCCGATTGCTGGTACGCGCCGCCGCGGCAAAGACCGTGACGAAGACCTTGCCCTTGAAAGCGAACTTCTTGCAGATGAAAAGGAACGCGCCGAACATATCATGCTTGTAGACCTTGCCCGCAACGATTTGGGCCGCGTATGCCAGACCGGTTCGGTTACTGCGCCGCAGCTGATGACAATTGAACGCTTCAGCCACGTCATGCATATCGTAAGCGACGTTGAAGGCACGATTGCAGAAAAAACAAAGCCGCTCGATGTCCTGCGTTCGGCTTTTCCTGCCGGTACAGTCAGCGGTGCGCCAAAAATCAAGGCAATTGAAATTGTTTCCAGCCTTGAAAAAGTTAAGCGCCGCTTTTATGCCGGTGCAGTTGGCTACATAAAGCACAACAGCGACTTTGACTTTTGCATTGCACTCCGCTGTGCCTTAAAAAAGGACGGTATCTGGGCTTTGCAGGCAGGCGGCGGCATCGTTTCGGATTCTAACCCGGAACGCGAACTGGAAGAAACAAACGAAAAGATGGGCGCTCTGGTAAAAGTATTTACCGGTAAAAACAGCCTGATGTAATTTGAAAACTTTATAAATTGAATCGGTAAACCCGACAAAGGAGAAAATAAAATGATTGCAATGATTGATAACTATGATTCGTTTACATACAACATCGTACAGATGATGCAGCGCGTTTCCGGTCAGGAAGTGCGCGTTTTGGGAAGCAGAAACTGTACTTTGCAGGATTTGATAAACCTTAACGCCGACTATCTGGTAATCGGTCCCGGTCCTGGCAACCCTAGCGAAGCCGGCGTAAGCCTTGAAGCCATTAAATATTTTGCAGGCAAAATGCCTATTCTGGGCGTCTGTCTTGGACATCAGGCAATCGGACAGGCTTTCGGCGGAAAAATTGTTCACGCTAAAAACGTTTGCCACGGCAAAGCCGAACAGATTAGCCTTGACGGAAAAGGCGTTTACCGTTTCATTGGCAAGAATATGCTTTTTACTCGCTATCACAGCCTTGTAATTGAAGAAGCCAGCTTGCCGGCAGAACTTGAAGTAACAGCCCGTGCCGCCGACGGCGATATTATGGGTGTCCGCCATAAACACTATGCAATTGAAGGCGTTCAGTTTCACCCGGAATCAATCGCATCAAAATCCGGCGAAGAATTGTTCAAGGCATTCTTCAATTTCCGCCGCGAAAACCTGCCGGTTGCCCAGATATTGAATACAGTTATCGCCGGCAACGATTTGGATGAAGAAACCGCCGCATTATTTATGGAAAACTTGACCGAAGGCGGTTTGGACGAACGCCAGACAGCCGCAATTTTAACCGCGCTGGCTGCAAAAGGCCCGGCTGCAAGCGAACTTGCAGGATGTGCCCGCGTATTGTGCAGCAAAAAGACACCGTTCCCGGCAGATAATACCGGTCTGGCAGAAATTGTCGGTACCGGCGGCGACGGTAAAGGAAGTTTCAATATCAGTTCACTTTCGGCACTGGTTGCTGCAAGCTGCGGTGCAAAAATGGCAAAACACGGCAACAAGGCTGTTTCCAGCAAAAGCGGTGCCGCCGATTTTTACAGTGCCTTGGGAATCAACATCAATACCGCGCCTGCAAAAACCGCCGAAGTTCTTGCAAAAACAAATTTCTGCTTTTTGATGGCACCGATTTACCACAGCGCAATGCGTTTTGCTGCACCTGTTCGTGCTGCACTTGGCATTAAAACCATTATGAACTGCCTTGGTCCGTTAACAAATCCGGCAGGCGCCCAGTACCAGATGCTCGGCGTATATTCGCAGGAACTGCTTGAACCTATTGCAAAAGCATCTAAAGCATTGGGCGCAAAACGCGTAATGGTAATTGCAAGCCAGGACGGATTTGATGAAATTTCACCTTGCGCAAAGACCAACGCATTTTTGATTGACGAAGACGGCAGCGAAAGCCGCTTTGTAATTGACCCTGAAGAATTCGGCGTTTGCGGCTGCGATGTAGAAGAACTTGCAGGCGGCACCGGCATGGAAAATGCCCAGCTTGCCATTGACGTAATGAACAACAAAGGACGCAATACAATTAAAATGGCAGTTTGCCTTAACGCCGGTGCAGTGCTTTACGTTAGCAAAGTAGTTCCTTCTATTAAAGAAGGTTTTGAACTTGCTAAAAATGCACTTGAAAGCGGCGCAGTTCTTAAAAAACTGGAAGAAGTTAAGGCAGCTTCAAATGCAGAATAATGAAAAAGCTGGTTTGCCCAGCATTCTTGAACAGATTGTAGAATTGCGCAAAAAAGATTTGGCGGCAAAAGGCTTCAGTTTTGGGCATAAGGTGCCTGCAAAGCGCACCAAGCCCGTTGTGCCTTTTTTGCCCCAAAACGGCGTAATTCTTGAAATTAAGCGCGCAAGCCCTTCCAAGGGAATGATTGCGCCGGATTTGAATGCCGTAGAACAGGCAAAAGTTTATAAAAACGCCGGTGCAGCTGCAATTTCAATATTAACCGAAGAAAATTATTTCAAAGGTTCGCTGGAAGATTTGCAGAATGTTGCCGCCGCCGTGCCAGATATTGCACTTTTGCGCAAAGATTTTCTGCTTGAAGAAGAAGAAATTGAAACTGCGTATCTGTGCGGCGCGGATGCGGTGCTTTTAATTGCCCGCATTCTTCCGCTGGAAAAAATGCGCTCAATGCTGGGCGTTTGCAAAAAACTGGGTATCCGCGCCCTTGTAGAAATCCGCACCGACGACGATTTTGAAAAACTTGCCGTTCTTGCAGAAGAATTTGCAGAAACCATAGTTGCAGGCAGCAATGCCCGCGACCTTGCAACCTTCAAAATTGACTTCCTTCAGCCTTTAAAAATGCTTCTGCAAATGCGCAGCGGAACTTTGTGCAAATATCCGCAGCTGCAAAACGTACCGCTTATTTTTGAAAGCGGCGTGCGTACAGGCGAAGCTGCGGATTTTGCCGCAAGCCTGGGCTTTAACGGTATGCTTCTGGGCGAAGCTGCCGCGCGTTCACCGCAAAAAGCCGCGGAATATGTTGTCGCCTTTATGAACGCAAGCAGAAAAGGTGTTACGCCCGCTGCAAATTACTGGCGCAATTATACTGCAAGGCTTTTGCAGAAAAGCGGCAAGCCTTTTGTAAAAATCTGCGGCTTAACCACCGCAACCGACGCAGTTCTGTCTGCAAAATCCGGGGCAGATGCTTTGGGCTTTATTTTTTGCGCCAAAAGCAAGCGCTGCACCAATTACAGCGACGTAAAGCAGATTGTTGAAAGCCTTAAAAACAGCGATTTGGTAAAAATGCCGGAACTGGTTGCGGTTATTACCGAAAAAGACAGCGACGAAGCCCGTCAGGCGTTCAGTTTGCTTGATGAAAAAATTGTTGATGTAATTCAGCTGCACAACTGCGCAGGCGATTTTACTTATACGGAACTTTCCCGGTTTGCCCATTATTGCGCGTTAAGTGCAGATCAGGCAAAAAGCGAAGAAGCCTTTGCCGAATACGACCGTTTGCGCCACAGCGGCGAGCCGCGTATTCTGGTAGATGCTTTTGATGCAAGCGTGCCGGGCGGTACGGGCAAAACAATTTCCTGCGAAATGCTTCAGAAATTCAATAAAAATGGCGTTTTGTGGCTTGCCGGTGGAATTAGTGCCCAAAATGTGCAAGAATTATGTAAAACTTTTGCGCCGGAACGTATGGATTTGGCAAGCGGCGTGGAAAGTATGCCCGGCAAAAAAGACGCGGCAAAAATTGACAACTTTTTTAATAATTTGTAGAGGACAAAATGACAGAATCGGATAAAGGTTTTTTTGGCGAATACGGCGGAAAATACGTTGCAGAAGTTTTGCGCAGCGCGTTGGACGAACTGGAAGTTTCTTTTAAGGAAGCGATGAACGACGAAAGTTTTTTGAAAGAACTTAACGAAATTCAGCGCGATTATATCGGAAGAGAAACACCGCTTTTGTATGCAAAAACTGCTACTGAAATTTTGGGCGGTGCGCCAATTTACATAAAGCTTGAAGGGCTTGCCAATACAGGCGCCCATAAAATCAACAATGCAATCGGTCAGTGCCTGCTGGCAAAACGCATGGGCAAAACCCGCATTATTGCCGAAACCGGCGCCGGGCAGCACGGTGTTGCAACCGCTGCGGCATGTGCAAAGCTTGGTCTGGACTGTACCGTTTATATGGGCGAAGTTGACGTGCGCCGCCAGCAGCCTAATGTTGCCGCAATGGAAATGTACGGCGCAAAAGTTCAGGCTGTAACCAGCGGCAGCCGTACATTAAAAGATGCCGTAAACGAAGCCATGCGCGACTGGGCAGCAAATTTTGGCAATACGCACTACGTTTTGGGCAGTGCTTTGGGACCGGCTCCGTTCCCGGATATTGTACGCACATTCCAGTCTGTAATAGGAAACGAAGTAAAGCGCCAGTGTGCAGAACGCAATATTGAAATTGGCGCAATGATTGCCTGCGTCGGCGGCGGAAGCAATTCAATCGGTTTTTTTGCACCGTTTATCGACCAGAAAGAACCGCGCCTTATTGGCGTAGAAGCAGGCGGAATTGGCCCCAATGTTGGCGAAAATGCCAGCCGCATGACCGGCAATGCCAGCCGCGAAGGCATTGTTCAGGGTTACAAAAGCCGCTTTCTGCTGGACAACGACGGACAGAGTCTGCCGACGCGTTCAATTAGCGCCGGGCTTGACTATATGGGTATTGGCCCGCAGCTTGCAGAACTTGGCAAAACCGGCAGGGTAGAATTTTTAAGCGCCCTTGACAGCGAAGCTTTGGAAGCCGTTAAGTTTTTTGCCAAAAACGAAGGTGTTCTTTTTGCATTGGAAAGCGCCCACGCCGGTGCTGCGGCAATTAAGCTTGCCCCAAAAATGCCAAAAGACAAGGCAATTATTGTAAACATGAGTGGTCGCGGCGACAAAGATATTTTTATTACCTGTCCTGTATTCAGACCGGACGAATGGAAAATCTTCCTTGAAAGCGAACTTGAACGCCTTGCCGAACAGAAAGACATTCACAATGCAAAACTGATGGAGAAATCAAAATGAGCGGAAAAATTAATTTAATGAGCCACCTTGTTGCAGGGTTTCCTACAGACGACCTTGCATTTGAAGCGGCAAAAGCTTTGGTAGAAGCCGGTGCGGAAGTTCTGGAAATTCAGCTGCCTTTCAGCGACCCAAGCGCAGACGGCCCGGCGATACAAAGTGCGTGTACAACGGTTTTGGAACGCAGTTACACCACCAGAAACGGCTTGGATTTTATCGCAAAAGTTCACAAGGCTTTTCCAGAAGTAACAATTTATATAATGAGCTACGGTTCGCTGGTTTATACGCCGGGCGTAGAAAATTTCTGCAAAATGGCTGCCGCCGTCGGCGTAAAGGGCTTAATCATTCCGGATTTGCCTTTTGACTGCGACGAAGGTCTTACCGCCGCCTGCAAGGCAAACGGCATGATAAACATTCCTGTTGCCGCCCCAAGCATGAGCGACGAACGCCTTAAAAAACTGACCGGCGCCGGATTTGAATACATTTATGCGGCTTTGCGCGCGGGCATTACCGGCAGCGATACTTCAATCAGTACCGAAACTACTGAATTTTTGAAAAAAGTTGCCGCTGGCGGCGCAAAAATTTACGGCGGCTTCGGTTTAAGCAAAGGCGAACAGGCAAAAATTCTTGCGCCGGTTGTTCATGGCGTGGTTGCAGGTTCGGTTTTTGTGCGCCTTATTGACGCAAACAAAGGCGACAAGGCTGCCTTGTACAAAGCCGTAAAAGCAAAAGCTGAAGAATTTGTAAACGCAAACGCATAAAACAGATTTTTCACGTTTTTTTGAAATTATAAAAAAGCCGGTATTTTGAATGCGCTTTACAATTCATTCAATTTGCCGGCTTTTTGTCTTTGGCACAAATTGGCTATAATTGAATTATGAACCAAACTGAAAAAACAGACGCCGCGGCAAGCAAAACTGAAAATGCCGCAAATATAATTGAACAAAAAAAGGCCTGCCGCGCCCGTGTAAAAGCGCAGATAAAGCATTTTTTAAGTACAGAGACCGCCCAAAACTGCGGCGAAAAAGCTTTTAATATTTTTTCTACAACAGAATTATATAAAAATTGCCGCACGATTTTACTTTTTGTTTCAAAAAATCCTGAAATTTCTACATTTCATTTTATAGAAGCCGCCTTAAAGGACGGAAAAAAAGTTGCCGTGCCCAAATGCCGCGGCGAAAAAATGGATTTTTTCTTTTTGCGCGCCGAAACGCCTTTAACGGAACAGCTGGTTTTGGGCGCTTTTGATATTCTGGAGCCGCGGAACGATTTGCAGAAATGCGGTTTTGCAGATTTTGGTCAGGATTGCGTTTTTATTGTTCCGGGGCTGGCTTTTGACCCTAACGGCAGGCGGCTGGGCAAGGGAAAGGGCTTTTATGACCGTTTTATTGACGAACTTTTTGCTTTTCAGGCTGAAAAAGGGCTTTTGCAAATGCCGCTGGTTGGTCTTTGCTATTCAATTCAAATTGAAAAAAATGTGCCGTGCCAGAGTTTTGACGCAAAAATGAATTATATTTTGTGCGAAAACAAGTTTTTTGCCTGCTGAAAATTGATTTTTGCGCAAAAACCGCGTATTCTTGTTTTATGGGACAAATTAAATCTGCATTAGAAATTGCATTGGAACGAACCGCCGATATAAAAAGCGATGCACGCGCCGGCGAAGAGCGCAAACTGGCAAATGCGGGCAAAAAAATTGCCAGCGATTTTATGGAAAATGGCGATAAAGCTGCGCTGAAAAAATCTTTGGGCGATTTTAACCGCGACGAAAAAGATTCTGTATTAAAAGCCGCGGTTTTGCTTTTGATGACACGCATTCAACTGCCGCTTGAAGAAGCGGATTTGGAAATATTGCCAAAATTAACCGAAGGTTTTGAGACATTGCTGCCGCACAAAGGCTTTGAACAGCTTTTTGCAACGGTCGGGCAGGTTTTTGCCCAGTATTTGGCATCTCAGCGCCAGCTGGAGCAGGCACTTGAACAGCAGTTTGCGCCAAAATTACGCCAGAAAGAAGCTGAAATTGCCCAGCGCACCGGGCAGCACATGCAGCTGCTGCCAAGTCAGGATCCGGATTTTTGCCAGCATTTGGAACGGAATCTTTCTAATTTGCGCGAACAGTACGACGGCGCAATAGCTGAAATTAGAAGCCGCATAAAGCAAATGGCAGAAATTGAAGATTTGGACGAATAATTTTGCAAAAAATAGCGAAACTGTAAAAAGGTTTCGCTATTTTTTTTGTTATTGCCGCGGTTTACGCAATTTGAAACTGTAAAAGGCGGTGTTTTTTGGTAAAAATCCGGCGCTGAGCTTTTGAGACAACGCTGTTTTTATAAAAATTTATAAGGTTTTTGTTTGGCGGCTTGGCAGGGCAGGGTCTTGCCGTATTGAAAAAGCGGCAAAAATACAAATTATTAAAAAAATCATAAAAAAATACACTTTTTTTTGAAAATTCTGCTTTATACTTATTGACACTTTTTAAGCAAATTTATAATATATAAACATAGTTCAGCGATGAGCTGAAACAAAACATTCCCCTGTAGCTCAGCTGGCAGAGCAACAGACTGTTAATCTGTGGGTCCGCAGTTCAAGCCTGCGCGGGGGAGCTAAAGCGAGTATCAACTGATACTCGCTTTTTTTATGCCTGAATACGGCTTACAAGTATTAATCACAAAATACAGAATAGCTTTTCTGTAAAAAATTAAAGCGCGGCTTTAATGCAATTATTTTTGTAAAGTGATATATTAAAAATATAACCCAGCGGTACAAGACCGGAAACTTTTTTAAGGAGAAAACACGTGAAAAAATTCAGCGTCATGCATGAACAGCATTGCCACAAACATCATCACCACGCCCATCATTTAGACCATCATGCTATTCATGGATTTAAAAGCTGGATTTCTGCAAATTGCAGAATAGATTTTGTGCCGGAGCTGTAAAACTGATTTGAAATGTTGGCTCCGCGGGCTGAAACCCGAAAATTTATGGAGTTTAACGTGAAAAACTGTAATAAAACCTTTCTTAAACCTGTGGTTAATCTTTGCGAAACAGGCGCAAAAATAAAATTCCTTATGCAGCAGGTAAATATTTCTGCCCGGCAGCTGCAAACCGTAATGAATTTTCCTTACATTCAAACAATTTATAACTGGACGCGGGGCATAAATCTGCCAACCGTGGATAATCTGATTGTTCTTTCAAAAATTTTCGGCGTTTCAATTAACGAAATTCTGGTAACCGACATGGTTGAAGTAAGCGTTGATTTTGACATTGAAGAAAAACAAAGCGCTTAAAATTGCACATTCAGAAAAGCGGAGAAATTATGATAAAACTTGAAGTGCCTTCAGTTGAGCACAAAAACCGGGCGATTGAATACCGGAACGAGCATTTTGCCAGCGGCGAAAAAGTAATTAACGGCAGCGAGCTGTTTGACCAGATTGAAAATTATGAAGAATGGCTTGCGCGGGTTAACGCCAATGCCAGCGCCCAAACCGTTGACCCGAATTGGGTTATAACCGACACTTTTTTTGCGGTAGAAAGTAAAACCGGCGAAATTGTGGGCATTATAGATTTCAGGCACCAGCTGAAAGGCTTTTTGAAAGATTTTGGTCACTGCGGCTACAGCGTGCGCCCCAGCTGCCGCAACCGCGGTTATGCAACCCAAATGCTAAAAATGCTGCTCGCCGTGGCAAAAAACGCCGGTTTAAGCCAGCTTCAGCTTTCAGTTGAAGAAAATAACGCGCCTTCGATACGAACAATTGTTAAAAATGGCGGCAAAAAGGTGCGCAGCTTTCAATTTGAAGGCGGAATAGCCGACGTTTATTTGGTAGATTTATGATAAAAACTGTATTTTTCGATTTGTTTTTTACCTTGGTTGTGCCGCGTTACCAGAAGCAAACCGAATACCATGCCGCAGGCTTAAGCCGCCTAGAATGGGAAAAATATGCGGAAGATGCGGAGCTTTATAAAGTGCGGGCGCTGGGCAGAATTACTGAACCGGCTGAAATTATTGAAAAAATCGTAGCCGCCATACCGAAAAAAATTGAAAACGATGCAAAAGCGCAGATTTTACATCGCCGCCAGCAGCGGATGAAAAATGCCCTTTGTTCCATTGATGCAGAGATTTTGGCGGTATTGGGGGCTTTGCGCCAAAAAGGCTGCAAATTGTGCCTTATAAGTAACGCCGATTTTATTGACTGCATGTTTTGGCACGATTCGCCCCTTTGTCCGTTATTTGACGAAGCGGTATTTTCGTGCAATGCGGGTATGCTAAAGCCAGACCCGGCAATTTACAGATACGCAATGGAACTGACTGGCGCAAAATCGCAGCAAAGTTTGTTTGTGGGTGACGGCGGCAGTAACGAATTGTTTGGTGCAAAACAGGCGGGTATGCAAACGGTTTTTGCAGAATGGTTTGACCAGAAAGATGAAAATGCGGCAAAGCGCATAAATGAAAGTGCAGACTTTAGAATTAGCAAAATCAGCAGTTTAATTGATATTGTGGATTTTGAATAAGCCAAAAATAATAAGGCTTTTGAAGCAATTTTTGTATTTTTTAACCCGGCATTGGGGCGATTAAAATAAAAAATCATCATATACGGAACAGATATGATGATTTTTTTTGCTTATTTCTTTGTAAGTTTCAATCCTGTGGCATCCTGTCCATACAGTTTACCGCCAGTAATTGTTATTTCTGTTCCAGACTTTGTGTAGCTTACAGAGGTTTATCAAATAAGGCGCTTGCAGAAAAATGCGGATTTGATGCTTCGTGTATCGGAAGAGGCATTAAACTTGGCAGTTTTCCTTCTGTAGAAACGGCTTTAAAAATAGCAAGAGCATTAAATGTATCTGTAGAATATCTTACAGGCGATTCAAAAGAAACTTCAGATTCTAAGTCGCCGCAGAATCTTGGCAGAAAATATTACAATACGCTTAGGCAGCTTGATTCTCTTCCAGAAAAGCAGCGCAATTCAATAATTCACATGATTGAAGAAATGAGCTGACTTTTACCGGCGGCTGCAAAAATGCTGAACGGAAAACGAAAAAAAGCAGGCTTTTGATGCGCATTTTCAGGCTTAACTGGCTTATACATAGAAAGAAGTTTTGGAGATTTGCAAAATTTGCCGGTTTTGATGGTTTATTGATAGTATATACTTTCAATATGCGCAAAAAACAGGGCTTTTAGCCTGACAAAACTGAAAAAAATATTAATATTTTTTTGCTAAATTTGCAAAAAACATTTGACATTTTGGAGTTTTTGCCATATATTTTAATTATCAAGTAGGTGAGCCTAGTTTAGGTTCGCTTGTTTGAGACTCCTTGTTTTTTTATTACTTATTCCTTGATTTGAGAGGTGCAGAAGTTTTCACCCATTTCTTCTGTGCCTCTCTTTTTTTGTCTGTTCGGTTTTTGCGCCCGCGAGTTTTATATGCAAAGCGCATTTTTTTCATAAACGAACTGCAAACGCCTTTATCTGTATTCTTTCAATTTTGTTGAAGCCGAAAATTACTAAAACAGCATGATTTCGCCAGGATAAAGCTTGAAAAGCCGCGGCCCGAGTTCTTTTTTTAGCTGGTTAAAAGCGGCATCGCCAGTGCAGTGCCCGGTATAAAAATAGTCAATTGGCAGGGCGGCGATTTGTTTTGCAATTTTTTCAATTTGGGCGGCGTTTTTGCGGAACAAATGCAGGCCGCCTGCAAATGCAAAAATGTGTTCGCCGCCAAAGTGGGCTTGCACGCGGTTTACAATTTGCAAAATACCGGCGTGCGAACAGCTGCTGAAAATTACAAGCCCCTGACCGGTTTTTATTACAAGGCTTTGTTCGTGGCTGAAATCGTCTTTTGCCCAGCAATTTTTGCCTTGCAGAATCAGGGGCGTGCCCTTGGGCATTTTGCCCGGCGATTTTACAAAATATTTTTCCGTTTTTTCATTTTCAGTTTGAGGCACGTGGGGAATAATTGTGACGCCCGGAAAAATTTCTTTTGGGGCGGTAACAAAACGCAGCCTGCCGGCAAACTGCTGCAAAGTGCCTTTTTTTATGCCGATATATCGCTGCCTGAAACGCCGGCTGCTGTAACAGTTTTCGCCGCAGTTTTGGCTTAAATAAAACGGTGCATTTTTATTTGCCGCAAAAAAATATTTTAATCCGTCGGCGTGGTCGTAGTGGGCGTGGGACAAAATGCCGGCATCAACTTTTTCCATATCAAGTGCCAGAATTTGGGCATTCTGCAAAAATTTCTGGCTGCAGCCCGTATCAAGCAGCAAAGTTTTATCGTTGTATTCCAAAAAAAAGCTTAAGCCCCATTCGTTTTTCAAATTGCCAGCCGCAACCGAATCTATTAAGACCGTTGCCTTCAGGCTTTTCTGGTAATAGCGCATAGACAATTTTTATACGCACGCCCAAAAACGTCAATAGTGGTGCCGGGCAAACCGGCTGCGGAAACTTTCTTTTTGAAAACTGGGCTTGCTTGTAATTTTGCAAGGTAGAAAATATACTATTTATATGAAAGAAAATAACAAAATCAAGCAATTTTTTGAACTTTTTGCTTTGTTTTTTAAGATTGGGCTGGTTACTTTTGGCGGCGGGCTTGCCATGCTGCCAATTTTGGAAAGCGAACTGGTTGAAAAGCGCGACTGGGCGACTAAAGACCAGCTGATGGATTATTTTGCAATTGGGCAGGCAACTCCCGGAATTATTGCGGTAAACGTGGCAACTTTTATTGGCTATACGCGGCTGGGCACGTTTGGCGGAATAATTGCAACTTTGGGCGTAATTGCGCCTTCTTTAATAATTATTACGGTTATTGCAAAGTTTTTTACGGCTTTTACCAGCATTGAATTTGTAAAAAAAATGCTTTTGGGCGTAAATATTGCGGTTGCGGCGCTGTTAACCAAGGTTTTGTGGAATTTCAGAAAGAATATTTTCAAGTCTGTTTTTTCGTTTTTGCTGTTTGCAGCGGCTTTTGTGCTGATTGTTATTGCAAAAGTAAATACCGCCTGGGTAATTTTGGGCGCAATTGCTATGGGGCTGCTTTGGTACAGCTTTAGTCTTTGCAAAAATGCCGGGGCTTCTAAAAATTCTTCAGCTGAAAGCATTAAAAAAGAAAACGCAGGCGAAAACCAAAACCGGAGTGAAAAATGAGTTTGATTCAACTGGCTTTAACATATTTTTATATTGGTCTTTTTACGATTGGCGGTGGACAGGTTGCAATTACTTTAATGTACCAGCCTATGGTAGAAGGCGGCTTTATTACGGCAGAAGAATTTTACAATATGCTTGCCGTAAGCGAATCTACGCCGGGCCCGATTGGTATAAATATGGCAACTTATGTTGGATATAAAATGTACGGCGTTTGGGGCGGAATTGTAACCACTTTTTCTACCGTATTGCCGTCTTTAATAATTATTCTGCTTCTGGCAAGCGCGCTTAAAAAGCAGAGTTCAAGCCCGCTGGTAAAAACCGTTTTCAGCTTTATACGTCCTGTTTCTGCCGGGCTTGTTGCCGTTGCCTTCTGGAATGTCTTTAGAATTTCTGCAATTACCCTTGACGCGGCAAAAGCAAGCGGCAGTTTTTGCGATGCCTTAAACCCGGCAAGAATAATTTTTTATGCCGCGGCAACTTGTGTTCTGATAAAATTCAAAAAAGTGCCTCCGCTTTTAGTAATGCTTTTTGGTGCTATTTTTGGTTTGCTATTTCTGTAGGCGTTAAAAGCCGCCGTATTATTGCCTGATAGGCTATAAAAAGCGGTATTGCTGCGCTGAACCATGCCGCAGGGCCTGCAAGACAGATTCCTGCAAAGTCCAGAATTGCGGGCAGGGTAAAGGCGCAAAGGGTGCGTGTAATAAGTTCAAATACGCCGCCCATTAACGGCCAGAAAGTTTTGCCGATAGACTGCAAAACATTGCGGTATATAAAAATTAAAAACAAAGCCGGGTAAAAAACGCAGGTTAACTGCAAATATTGCCGGCTGAGATTCATGATTTCGCTGTAAGATGCGCTGCCGGTTTCCATAAAAAGCCCGGTCAAATAATCCGGGAACAGAAAGCCTATTGCCATGGAAAGCAGGGAAAATCCAACGGTTAAAAGGGCGCCTGCGCGGGTGCCTTTTTTTATTCTGTCTATGCGTCCGGCGCCGTAATTTTGTCCAGCATAGTTTGCCATTACCACGCCAAAACTGCCGGCTGCAACGGCAATCAGCTGTTCAACCTTGTTTGCCGCCGCGTAAGCAGCCATCGGGTTTGGTCCAAAAAGGTTAAGCGCGCCCTGCAATACAATTGTGCCTATTGCGGTAATTGAAAACTGAAAAGCCATGGGCGCACCGATTTTAAGATGCTGGCTTGCAAAATCAATGTTCCATGCAAAATTCTGTTTTTTAACATGCAGTTCGGGGTATTTTTTCCACATAACTACCAGCGATAAAATGCCGGCAAGTGCCTGTGCAAAAACCGTAGCCGCCGCTGCGCCTGCAATGCCCCAGTTTGCAAATTTAATCAGAACAATGTCCAGAACAATATTTAAAACTGAAGAAAAAATTAAAAAATAAAGGGGAGTGCGGCTGTCTCCAACGGCACGCAGGGTACACGCCGCCCAGTTATACAAAATTGTCGCGCCAATACCCGCATAAATTATGGTTATGTAAGTAAGCGAACTTTGCAAAACGCTTTCAGGCGTGTTTACCAAAACCAAAAGCGGCTTTGCAGTTCCTATTGCAACAGCCGTAAAAACCACCGCCGCAATAAGGTTAAGAATAATGTTCATTGCAACGCTGTTTTTTAAGCGCACTGCATCTTTAGAACCGTAAGCCTGCGCCGTTAAAACCGCAAAACCGGAAGTTAAGCCGAAAACAAATCCCAGAACCAGAAATGTAAAAGGTCCCGTGTTGCCAACCGCAGCCAGAGCGTCTGTTCCCAGAATGCGCCCAACGATAATGCTGTCTGCCATGCTGTAAAAGTTTTGTACGATATTGCCAAGCAAAACTGGTATTGCAAAAGAAAAAATAAGTTTAACCGGGTTGCCTTCGGTCATGTCGCGGCTAGTGCTGTGCTTTATAAACCGCTGCTTAAAACGAAATATCATATCTTCTTTTAGCTTGAAAAAATTGAGATGTCAATAAGATTGGAGATTTTGGATAAAAATTTTACATTATGTTGCAGGAAAATCCTGAAAAGTTTTTCCCTTATTTAAGGCGCTTTAAAAGATTTTTCCGTTCTTTTTGTTCTGCATAATATTGTGCAAACTGGCTGCATTTCTGCCGGGTCTGTTTGCTAAGCAGAAACGCAATGCAGCAAACATCCAGAAAAAGCGGAAAAGCAAGATTTGTAATCCACGTTCTGTTATTGATGATTACGAAAGCAAAATTCAGGGCGTTTGATGCAAAAATAAATGCAGTTAAATAGACGAAAGTTTTATTGTACCTTATAAGCTGAACAAAAAATAAAATAGCAAGTGCAGCACCGATAACAACTATGCGCGATACAAATATTTTAGATTCAGGACTGCTTGTAAGGTTTTGACTGTGCCTTAAAACGTTAACTGAAAAAGTAGTAATAAAAAAATGATAAACAGCAACCAGATACATTATAAAACTGCGCTGAGGTTTTTCCATTTTGTAAATTCCTTTTGTAAATACGTCTTTTTAAGATTTTTAAAATATAGAAAAACAAAACAGCATTGTCAATGGTGCTTTTGGGGAAGTCGTTATGCAGGTTTTTACCGGATTTGCTTTACCTCAGGTGCCGGAGACAAAATAAAACAGCCGCTGAGTATTTCAGCGGCTGTTTTATTTTACGCTATAAGAAAATTAGAAGTTAACGTCTGTGTCGTAGTAACAGCACTTAAGCAGTTCTTCCATTTCTTTCTGGCTTGGCTGGCGCGGGTTAGAACCTGTACAGGCATCGCCGATGGCATTTTTAGCAATTTCCGGCAGGCGTTCCAGGAATACTTTTTCTGGAACAAAGCCCTGTTCGCAAGGATAGCTGTCTGCGCCGTAGTTTTTAATACAGTGCGGAATCTTCAAATCGTCGTTCATTTTGCGAAGATATGCAATCAAGGCTTTTACCTTGTCGTCATCGCTTGCATTTTTGTCTGCAATGCCCATGTAGTCAACAATTACGCCGTAGCGTTTTTTTGCAGTAGGGTCTTTGGCGTTAAAAGCAACAACTTTTGGCAGATACATAGCGTTTGCAGCACCGTGAATGATGTGTGCACCCAAATCTTCAAATGCAGCACCGGTTTTGTGTGCCATTGAGTGTACGATACCAAGCAAAGCATTGCTGAATGCCATACCGGCAAGACACTGTGCATTGTGCATTCTGTCGCGTGCATCCATGTCGCCGTTGTAAGACTTAACAAGATCATTCTGAATCATTTCAATTGCATGAATTGCCAGAGGATCGGTGTAATCGCAGTTTGCGGTAGAAACGTATGCTTCTACTGCGTGGGTAATTGCATCCATACCGGTGTGGGCAACCAGTTTCTGTGGCATTGTATGTGCAAGTTCCGGGTCAACGATAGCAACGTCCGGTGTAATTTCAAAGTCTGCAATCGGGTATTTAATGCGGTCTTTGTAGTTTGTAATGATAGAAAATGCTGTAACTTCTGTTGCTGTACCAGAAGTTGAAGAAATTGCACAGAATTTAGCCTTTGTGCGGAGTTTTGGCAGTCCAAATACTTTGCACATATCTTCAAATGTAGTGTTCGGATATTCGTATTTAATCCACATTGCTTTTGCAGCATCAATTGGAGAACCGCCGCCAATGGCAACAATCCAGTCAGGCTGGAACTTGCTCATTGCTTCAGCGCCTTTCATAACAGTTTCTACAGAAGGGTCTGGTTCAATTCCTTCAAAAATCTCAACTTCCATGCCGGCTTCTTCCAAATAACTTTTAGCTTTGTCCAAAAAGCCAAACTTCTTCATAGAACCGCCGCCAACACAAATCATGGCTTTTTTTCCTTCAAAAGTTTTAAGTGCTTCCAAAGCGCCTTTTCCGTGATAGATGTCGCGAGGTAATGTAAAACGTGCCATATAAAATCTCCTGTACTGAATGTTTTGCCGTTTTGTATTTGGTAATTTGCAAACCGGATATATTTATATTAGCACGACATTTTAAAAACGGCAAAAAAAACGATAAAAAATTCTCTATTTTTTCTCTGTCTGTGGCGGCTTGTACTTTTTACGTTTTTTGCCCGCCGGTACTGCATACTTGTTAAAACTTTTTGGATGAATGGGGAAGGCGAGCTTAAAACGCCTAAAACCATATTGACCGGTTATGTTATCGTAAAGGCAATGGAACTGTAAACTCTTTGTTCCGTATAAACTGTTCTACAAAAATGAAATATGCTATAATGCAGAATATGAACGGAAAGCGACTTTTACCGATAGGCATACAGGATTTTGAAGACTTACGCAAACGCGGCTGTATTTATGTAGACAAGACAGACTTGGTATACAAGCTTGCAACGGAAGGGAAGCCATATTTTTTAAGCCGTCCGCGCCGGTTTGGTAAAAGTCTTTTGCTTTCTGCAATGGAAGCCTATTTTTTAGGCAAGAAGGAACTGTTTGCAGGTCTTGCACTGGAACAGCTGGAGCAGGACTGGACAGAATATCCTGTGCTGAAGATTAGTTTTGGCAGCAACAGTTATGAAACAACAGAAAAACTTAACGCGACAATAGAAGATATTTTAAAATTCTATGAAAATAAATTTCAGTTCAATAAGCAGTCTGAAGATTTTTCTGTTCGTCTTAAAAACCTGCTGATACATATAAAAAATATCACAGGCAAGCAGTCTGTTGTCCTTATAGATGAATACGACAAGCCGATACTTGATGCACTTTATACCGACTTTGAAGAGCAAAACAGGCAAATTCTGCGAGCATTCTACAGCCCTCTTAAAGACTGTGACCAGTATATCAAGTTTTTGTTTATTACAGGCATTACAAAGGTGTCGCATGTAAACATTTTCAGCGGACTGAACCAGCTGAATGACATATCGCTAGGCGAGGAATATTCTTCTATCTGCGGCATTGCCGAAAGTGAACTGGAAAAGTATTTTAAGCCCGAAATAGAAGCCCTTTCTCAAAAAAGAAAAATTAGCTATGAAGCAACAATGGCAAAGCTTGCCCTGATGTATGACGGCTATCATTTCAGCCATGATGTAGAGGGTGTATATAATCCGTTCTGTATTCTTAAGTGCTTTTATTTTAAGGACTTCGGTTCATACTGGTTTGAGACTGCAACACCTACATTTCTTATAAAGACACTTCAGAACCAGCCGATGATACTCTCTACCGTAATAAACGGAAGAAAGGCAACAGAGAATCAGTTTACAAATTATGATCCTGACAGTAAGAACATGCTCCCTGTAATATATCAGAGCGGCTATTTGACGATAAAGGATTTTGAAGAAGAAGAGAGGCTTTATACACTGGACTTCCCGAACAGGGAGGTTGAAAAAGGCTTTCTGGAGGTACTGCTCAGAAAATTTGTAAAAGTTCCAGATGATGATATGGGACTTGAAATATCTAATCTAAAAACTGCAATCCGCAATAAAGACATAGACCGTATGCTTGGCATAATAAAAGCCGCCATAGCAGACCTGCCGACAATCGTAAAAAAAGATATGTGCGAAAACTACTACGAATCCGTAACGCACCTTATGTTCCGCATGACAGGTTTTAGCGTGGTAAGCGAACTTCAGTCTGTCTGCGGCCGCAGCGACATAATACTTACCACAGACGACAGCGTATTTATTATAGAACTGAAAATGGACAAATGCCGCGGATTTGAAGAAGTGGCACAGCAGGGCTTGCAGCAGATAGATGAAAACGACTACAGCGCACGCTTTGCAGTAAGCGGCAAGAAAATGATAAAAGTCTGTGCCGTATTCTCAAGCGAAGGCAAAGGCATGCTCGGCTGGAAAACCCTGTAAAAAGACCAAGCATTTTTCCGCATCCTCTATTTACCGTTAATGGTCAGTTACTAAATCTCCTGTAATTTTACATTGTTTCCGCCTGTTTAATAATCAAAAGGCGCTTTTCTCCTTTCAAATTTTACATAATTAACATAAAATTAACACGCGAGGTGAAGAATGAAAAAAACATGGGCTATACTGGTCTTTTTGTTAATGACACTGGCGGTTTTTGCCAAAGAAAGCCAGCAAAATAAAAAATACACGCTTTTTGAATACATTGCGTGGCGCGGCGATTTGACCTTTGAAGAAGTTCCACTGAACGAGCTTGACAGCGTTATTTTTGCGCTGCTTTCCTATGTGGATTTTGACGGCGTTATACCGAATGACGGTGAAATTTCTCTGCACGAAGCCGCGCACCGCTATTTTGCCGCCGAAAACCGTTACAGCAACCCGGATAAAGACTGGGGTATCTGGCAGAACTGCATGCAGACCTTGGAACAGGCGGCGCATACCAGACGCTTTGGCGATGTAAAATTAAGCAATTACGTAAACAGCATAGAACTTGAAAGTACCAAACAATTTTCGGCGGTGGTTTTTACCCTTACGCCAGCTTTGCATTATGTCGCTTACCGCGGCACAGACAGCACCCTGATAGGCTGGAAAGAAGATTTCGATATGGCAACAAAAGTTCAGGTGCCTTCGCAGATAGAAGCCGCGGAATATTTGACAGGCTGCATGAAAAACCTTGAAGGCAGTTTTTATATCGGCGGTCACTCTAAAGGCGGCAATCTTGCCGTTTACGCCGCCGCAAACCAAACCGAAGAAATGGAAAAGCGCATAGTTTCAGTATGGAATTTTGACGGTCCCGGTTTTGCCGCCAACCCGGACATGGTAGAAAAAGCCCGGAACATAAGCTGGAAAACTTATACTTTTGTGCCGGAATCTTCCATTATAGGCATGCTTTTGCGCAGTACCAAAAACTATTTTGTCGTTGCCAGCGACGATGAATTGTTTTTTCAGCACGACGCGTACAAATGGCATATTGAACCCTGCCATTTTGTTCAGATTGACGACGTTTCGCGGTTCAGCCAGGTTACGGACAACACAATTCAGAATGTGCTTATGGAACTTAGCGACGAGCAGATTGAAGAAATTGTAAATATTATTTTTAATGCCGCCAACGACGCAGGCTTGCATACGGTGCAGGATTTGAATGCGAACAAAATAAAATTTGCCGCCGCCGTTGCCAACGAATACGCAAATGCCGGTAAAGAAACTCAGGCAAACGTAAAAAAAGTTCTGGACATTATAATTGAATCTCTAACGCAAAAACGCTAGCGGCTTTTGCCGTATTTTTGCGCAATGATGAAAAATACCAAATTTTCGCGTATATATGTGCATATATAAAGGAAGAAAAATGAAAAGATTTTTAATTTCTGCCGGTTTTCTGCTGCTTTTAGCTTTCCCGGTTTTGGCAAAATCAAATAAACCTTTAATTGAAAAGGGTAAGTTGGCGCTCGCTTCTGAACGCACGCCTTCAATTTACCAAAGTTACTGGCCGTACATACAAAGCATCGGGCTTAGTGCTACGCAGGCAGAACTGAACGACAAACAGACCGTTATGGTTTTTCGCCGCCATTACAGCGAAATTACTAGCGGCAGCAGCGTAAGCATTAAAAGCATTCTGCCCGAAACGCCGCTTCGGTTTAAAACTTTTATCGCCAGCGACGGCAAAAACTACAAAGTGCCGGATATTATCAGTATGTCTGCGCTTTTTGGCTTTTTGCAGGATGCCCGCGACACCCAGATTGACGTGCGCCTGCACCTGCTGATTAACCAGAACACTACGCCGGCTTATTTTTTTTACGAAGATTACGATACGTCAAAACCTCTGGTCAGCACGGCAGAAATGAATGCGCGGCTTGAATGGTACATTCGCACCATAATTGAATATGTCATAAACTGGCAGGATCGCTGGAGCAAATCGCGGAATGTTGTAAGTTCAATTGACGTTATCAGCGAAGTTTTTAGCGACGACGGTACTTTGCGAAGCGGCGCAAGCAGTATGTGGGCGCGGCTTTACGGCGATGAAAGTTTTGCGGTAAACGCGTTTGTTTATGCAACCAGATATGCCGGAGACCTTTTTGAACTGTGCTACTGCGATTATTCGCTGGACTTGCCCAAAAAGCTGAACGCAGTTATAGGGCTTGTAGAAAAAATACGCGCCGCCGGCGGAAAAATTGACCAGATTGGCGTTACTTCTCATCTCGCCGTTGACTGGCCGGAATATGAGCCGTTTTTTTCTTCAATTAAAACCCTTGCCGGAAAAGACCTGAAGGTTTTTTTGCAGAACCTTGATTTTGACGGCGTTGAAGGACGGGAAAATGAGCGTGCAATTTGCGAAAGCTATTACAATTTTTTGACAAAGTGCCTGCAAAACAGTCCGTATATTTACGGCATCTCTTTCCGGGGCTTTAAAAGAGAACCCAAACAGCAGTTTGTCGATTTGTGCGAAAATCCGCTTTTTGAAAATGATTATTCTTGCAACGAAGCCTTTTATAATGTTATAAAAGCAGCAGAAGATTTTGCAAAATGATATACGATACAGTTTTGGATGCAATGGGCAATACGCCCCTTATTAAGTTACAGCGTTTGTGTACGCCTGACATGGCACGTGTACTTGTTAAGTTTGAAGGCTTGAACGTAGGCGGTTCTATTAAAACACGCACCGCCTACAACATGATTTTAGATGCCGAAAAAAAAGGTTTAATCAACAAAAATACGGTTATAGTTGAACCGACAAGCGGAAATCAGGGAATCGGGCTTGCGCTTATCGGCGCGGTGCGCGGTTACCGCACGATTATCATCATGCCCGATTCTGTAAGCGAAGAACGGCGCAAGCTTGTAAAGCATTATGGTGCAGAAGTTAAGCTTATTCACGATGCGGGCGATATTGGCGCCTGCATTGAAGAATGCATAAACACCGCTTTTTGCATGCAGCACGAAAATCCTAACGTGTTCATTCCGCAGCAGTTTGAAAACCCTGCAAATCCGCAGGTGCACCGCGACCATACCGCCGAAGAAATTTTAGCCGCGGTAGACTGCCCGATAGACGGTTTTTGCAGCGGCATTGGTACTGGCGGCACAATAACAGGCATTGGCGAAGTGCTAAAACAAGCAAATCCTGACATTACAATTTGGGCTGTTGAACCGGAAAATGCCGCCATTCTTGCCGGCGGTACGGTTGGTACCCATCTGCAAATGGGTATCGGCGACGGTTTAATCCCGGAAAACCTGAATCAGGATATTTACGACGATATTTATATTGTTACCGATGCCGAAGCCATAAAAACTTCCCGTGATTTGGCACGCAAGGAAGGCATTATGTGCGGCATCAGCAGCGGAACAAATGTTGCCGCCGCTTTGGAACTGGCAAGAAAGCTGGGTAAAGGTAAAACCGTTGTAACTGTTTTGCCGGACACCGCCGAACGCTATTTCAGTACGCCGCTTTTTAACGAAGATTTAGAATTTTAAAAGTTCAAATGCAAAAAGAGGAAAGTAAATAAAATGAAAAAGATTTTGGCAAGCATTGCCTTATTTGCGGCTGTTTGCAGTTTTGCGGTATTTTTTCCGGGCTGTACGCCAGCTGCTGCAAAAAACGCCGCCGCAGCTAATGCCGGCAATGCAAATAATGTCAGCAAAACCTTAAACATAGTATACGGCAAACGCAATAAATAATTTGTTTGCGGCGCAGTATCAGGGGCATCTCTAAAAATATTTTGGAGATGCTTTTTTTATGGGTCTGCGCATTTGTTGAACAGTACGCTTGCTTTGTGGTAAAATGCAGCATTATGAATTCGACTTATGTATTAACAATTTCCTGTGCAGACCAAAGCAGTATTATTGCCGCGGTTACCGGCTGTTTGGCACAAAACGGCTGCAACATTTTGAACCTTGCCCAGCACACTGCAACCGACATAAACATGTTTTTTTGCCGGATTAAATTTGAAGCAACCGACAGTTTCGATTTGGAAGCTTTTAAAAAAAGTTTTACCAAATTGGAAGAACAATATAAACTTACCTGGAACGTATTTGACATGTCTAAAAAGAAGCGCGTGGCAATTTTGGTTTCTAAAACCAGCCACTGTCTTTACGAGCTTCTTCTTAAATACGCCGACGGCGAGCTTGACTGTGAAATTCCTGTAATTATTTCCAACCACCCGGATTTGGCTCACGTTGCAACTTCTTTCCATATTCCTTTCTTTCAGGTTGATACCAAAAAAGGCAAGGCAGAATACGAAGCTGACCTGAACGAAATTCTTGCCCAGTACAATATTGAACTGGTTGTTCTGGCTCGCTATATGCAGGTAATGAGTGCCGATTTCTGCGAAAAATGGAACCACCGCTGCATCAACATTCACCACGGATTTTTGCCGGCTTTTCAGGGTGCAAAACCTTACCATCAGGCATGGAACAAGGGCGTAAAGATTATTGGTGCAACCGGACATTTTGCAACCCAGGATCTGGATCAGGGTCCGATTATTTATCAGGATGTTATCCGCGTAAACGATACACGTTCAATTGACGAGTTTATCCGCATGGGAAAAGACGTTGAACGCCGGGTTTTGTACGAAGCTGTGCGCCGTTATCTTGCCCATTCAATTTTCGTTTATCAGTCGCGCACTTTTGTAATTGAATAATTATAATGTTTTGGGCTTTTAAAAGGCGCAAAACGTCAGGGCGTTTATAAAAATGCAAAAGCGAATTGTCGCAAAATAATTGCGATGGTTCGCTTTTTTTATTTCAATTGAATTGCAGAAAGTTTCAGGTTGCCTTCAAAATTGTAAATTTCGGAACTGCCTGTACGAAACCACCTTGCGAAAATTATTATATTGGAAGAAAATAGTAAAGACTGCTTGAATATTAAAACAGCTGTATCGCCCTGAACCTGGTTTTGGGGCTGCATGCGGTTGTGCAGGTGCCGGGCTGAATCCGGCATGACAATATTTTTAGGCGGCTTTTACAATTTTTCGGTGTTTGGCGTTTTAACCGGCTCAAATGCAGAAAAAAACTAACATTTTTTGCGGGGTTTTTCAAAATGACAGGAACATTTTGGTCTTTAGTGCCGGCAGTTGTGGCAATTGCTCTGGCATTAATCAGCAAAGAAGTTTATTCTTCGCTTTTTATTGGTATTTTGCTTGGCGGCTTGTTTTACGCCGGCGCTTCTTTTTCAGGCTTTTTAGACCATGTAGTTGTCGACGGCTTTATCGGTCAGCTTGCAGATGCCTACAACGTGGGCATTTTAATCTTTCTGGTAATTCTGGGCATTCTGGTTGCCTTAATGAACAAAGCCGGCGGTTCTGCGGCGTTTGGCAACTGGGCAAAAAAACATATCAAAACCAAAGTTGGCGCCCAGCTTGCAACAATTTTTTTAGGCATTTTCATTTTTATTGACGATTATTTCAACTGCCTTACCGTCGGTTCGGTAATGAAACCCGTAACCGACAAGCACGGCATTTCAAAAGAAAAACTTGCATACCTTATCGATTCTACCGCAGCGCCAATCTGCATTATTGCACCAATTTCTTCGTGGGCGGCGGCTGTTGCGGGCTTTGTAACGGAAGGTGAAAACGGAATTGCGCTTTTCATCAAGGCAATTCCGTATAACTTTTATGCGCTTTTAACAATCGTAATGATGCTTTCTATTGTTATTCTTAAATGCGATTTTGGTTCAATGGCAAAATTTGAAGCTTTGGCGCAAAAAGCCGACGATTTGCAGGACAGCAAAGCGAGCGGCGTTACCGGCAACGGCACGGTTGTGGATTTGATTGTGCCAATCGTTGTTTTGATTATTTCCTGCGTAATCGGAATGATTTACAGCGGCGGATTTTTTGGCGGCGATGCCAGCGGCAATTTTATAGAAGCCTTTGCAAACTGCGATGCTTCCGTGGGTTTAACAATGGGCGCATTTATGGCGCTGATTATTACTTTGATTATTTACTGCATTCGCGGTACTTTGCCGTTTAAGGCTTGCATGGAATGTGTGCCGGAAGGTTTTAAGGCAATGGTGCCGGCAATTTTGATTTTGACCCTTGCATGGACTTTGAAAAGCATGACCGATGCTTTGGGCGCAAAAGAATTTGTTGCAGATTTGGTACAAAGCGGCGCATCCGGATTTATGAACTTTTTGCCGGCTTTGATTTTTGTAATTGCGGCATTTCTGGCATTTGCAACCGGCACAAGCTGGGGAACATTCGGTATTCTCATTCCAATTTGCATCGCGGTTTTCCCGGACGCAGGCGATTCGCTTCGCATTATTTCAATTTCTGCCTGTATGGCTGGTGCGGTTTGCGGCGACCACTGTTCGCCAATCAGCGACACCACGATTATGGCAAGCGCCGGTTCTCAGTGCAACCACGTAAACCACGTTTCCAGCCAGCTGCCATATTCGCTGACCGTTGCGGCAGTTTCGTTTGTGTGCTACATAATTGCAGGCTTTATCAAAAATCCTGTTGTTCCGCTGGTTTTGGGCGTTGCGGCAACAATTGCAATTCCGTTTATTGTGCGCAAATTAAACGCAAACAAAGTGCAAATTGCAGTTGAAAAATAAAAGGTTTCGCTGATACCAATTCAAATTGAAAAAGGCGTGAAAATTTTCTGCAATTTTCGCGCCTTTTTTATGCATTCAATAAGTTTATAAATTCTTTTCACCGCCACACAGGTTTAACGTCTGCTTTTTCTGAAATTTTCCATTTAAAAATTGAATCTGATAAGTTGTTTTTGCATAACACATTATTTTTTCCAGCTTGTTGAATTTTAGCGGTATTTTGTTTAAATTGTTGTTTTACAAACTGGAGATTTTATGTTTAAAAATGCAGAACTTTTTGAAAGTGCACCGGTTCCAAAAGCCGTGCTTAAGCTGGCACTGCCAACCATTCTTACAATGCTTGTAAACGTTTTTTACAATATGGTTGACACTTTTTTTATTGCCCGCACAAACGACCCGAACCAGGTTGCAGCCGTAAGCCTTGCAACGCCTGTTTTCTTATTTTTAATGGCTGCGGGCAACATTTTTGGTATCGGCGGCAGCGCCTATCTTTCGCGCTCGCTGGGCGAAAAAAAACACGAAAGGGTTGCCCATATTTCGGCATTTTGCTGTTACGGCGGAATTGTTATAGGGCTTGTAATCGGCGCAATATTTTTGCTGTTTACCGAACCTTTGCTGACACTTTGCGGCGCAAGTCCAAATACTTTAGGTTTCGCTTCTGATTATTTGCGCTGGATTGCTTACGGCGCGCCGATGGTTGTTTTTGGCGTAGCTTTCAGCAACATGGTGCGCGGCGAAGGTGCTGCAAAAACCGCAATGTTCGGTCAAACACTCGGTATGGTTGTAAACATGGTTTTAGACCCGATAATGATTTTGGGAATGAAGCTTGGCGTTGCAGGCGCCGCAATTGCAACCGTAATAGGCAATATTATTACCTGCGTTTTTTATGTTGTTTATATTTTAACCAGCAAGCGCACCATGCTTTCGCTTAACCCGGTAAAAGTAAGTTTGGGCGACGGCATTTTTAGCAACGTATTTGCAATTGGTACGCCGGCTTCGTTAAACAACGTTTTGATGAGTCTTTCTAACATTATGATGAACAATTTTCTTGCCGGTTACGGCGATGTTTACGTTGCTTCCATGGGAATTGCCGGAAAAGCAAATATGTTCATCGTTTTCATTATGCTTGGGCTTGCATTTGGCGTTCAGCCTTTGGTTGGCTACAGTTTTGGCGCAAAAAATTACAGGCGCATGAACGAAGTAGTGCGCTTTACCAGCATGGGAAACCTTGTAATCGGTTCGGTTTTAACGGTTGTGTATTTTTTCTTTTCGGCGCAAATCGTTGGCGTTTTTATGGACGACCCGGAAACCGTGCAATATTCAATTTTGATGGTGCGTGCCTTGCAGCTTAGTATGCCGGTTTTGGGTATTTTGTTTGTTTTGAACAATACTTTTCAGGCAATGGGAAAGGCATTGCCGTCGCTTATTCTGTCTGTCAGCCGGCAGGGGCTGGTTTTTGTGCCGCTGCTTTTTATTACCCGTGCAATTGCGGGCTTAAACGGCATCATTTACTGTCAGGCAATCGCAGATATTTTTTCTGTGACAATGGCTTTAATTATGTTTCAGTTTATGAAGAAAGAAATGGTAACGCCTGCCGCCACTGAAAAATAGATTTTTTGGAATTTTTAGATAAATTTGACATTTTCATATTGAATAGTTTTTCTATTTATGCCATTATAGACGTGTCAGTTACTGAGGCACGAAGCTATCTCTCTCCGGCTTCCCCTTGGTAGCTGACTTTTTTTTGCACGAACGGCTTTTTGGTGCAATTTTTCAGCTTTTCTTTTACCTTGACAATACAAAGCGCTCATTTTACAATCTACTAATACATTTTAAAACGAAAAAATATGAAGGGAAATTATATGAAACCAACACTTTTAGTTCTTGCAGCCGGAATGGGCAGCCGTTACGGTGGCGTAAAACAAATTGATTCTATTGGTTTGCACAACGAAACTTTGCTTGATTTTGCTACTTTTGATGCAATGCGCAGTGGGTTTGGCAAGGTTGTTTATATTATTCGCAAAGATATTGAAAAAGATTTTAGAGAACGGCTTTTTGACCGGGTTGCCAAGAATTTCGACGCTGAATATGTTTTTCAGGATCCTAAAAAATGCTTTACAAGTGAACAGCTTGCAAAACAGTCGCCGGAACGCAAAAAGCCCTGGGGTACAATGCACGCAGTTCTTTGTGCCGAAGATGCTATAAAAACACCTTTTGCCGTTATCAATGCCGACGATTATTATGGACGCGAAGGTTTTGAGACAATCGGCAAATATTTGTCCGGTCTGGACAATTCCAGCACGGAACACGCGATGGTCAGTTACCAGCTTGCCAATACAATGAGCAAAAACGGTACGGTTTCCCGCGGCGTGTGCCAGATTGAAAACGGTTTGCTTGTTTCAATGTGCGAACATACCAAAATCGGTTTTGAAGGCGATAAAATCATCAGCCAGCTTGAAGGCGGCAACGTTGAATTTACCGGCAAAGAAAGCGTTTCGATGAACTTTTTTGGTTTTACGCCAAACGCTTTTGAAGGATTTCATCTTTACTGGGATGATTTTGTTAAGAATAATATTGAGAGCGAAAAAGCAGAAGGCTTGCTGCCTGTTGCCGCCGGTTTAATTGTTAACAAAAAACTGGGCACTGTAAAAGCTTTTACTTCTACCGAAAAATGGTTCGGCATGACATATCCGGAAGACCGTGCTTCTGTAAAAGAAGCAATTGCAGATAAAATTAAAACAAACTATTATCCTGAACAGCTTTGGGAAAAACAGTAATTTAATTTGTTCGCATATAAAAAGCCCTTCCCGCGAGGAAAGGGCTTTTGCTTTTATAAACTGCTTGATTCTCAGTCTGCAATTGCAGCTTCAAGTGCAATTTTAATCATATCATTGAATGTGGTCTGGCGTTCTTCCGGCGTAGTTTCTACGTGTGTTGCTACGTTATCAGAAATTGTAAGAACAGCCAAAGCCTGTCTGCCGTATTTTGCGGCAAGGGTATACAGTTCCGCAGCTTCCATTTCCAGCGCTAAAACGCCGTAACTTGCCCAAAGTTTCCATGCTTCGGTTTCTTCGTAAAAAAGGTCGCTGGATAATACTGAACCAACTTTTACGGAAAGATTTTGCGTAGTTGCCGCGTCGTATGCGTTCTTTAACAGCATAAAATCGGCAGCAGGTGCAAAATGCATGCCCTTAAAACGGTGGGTGTTAATTGCAGAATCGGTACAGGCGGCGCTTGCAAGAATAATGTCTCTTACTTTTGTATCTGCGCTTACGCCGCCGGCAGTGCCAACGCGAATGGCTTTTTTAACGTCGTAAAATTTAAATAATTCGGTTACATAAATTGAAAGGGAAGGTTGTCCCATTCCGGTGCCCTGTACCGAAACTTTTTTGCCTTTGTAAGTACCTGTGTAGCCTAACATTCCGCGTACTTCGTTGTAGCATACAGGGTTTTCCAAAAAAGTTTCGGCAATATGTTTTGCACGCTGAGGGTCGCCCGGCAATAAAACGGCTGGTGCAATATCGCCCGGTTTTGCGTTGTTATGTGGTGTTCCCATATTTTCCTCCAAAATAAAAAAAATGAAAAATAAATCCGTTTAATTATACAATATAAAACTCAAAAGGGCATAAAAAAAGGATGCTTTTCAGCATCCTTTTTTTAAGTTACTTTACAAATTACAGAGAAGCTGCAATTGCGCGTAACTGAGAAGCCATTCCCGGTTTGCCTTTCTGATCGTATTTGTCAGCAACATCGTAGAATGTTTTGCGTACGTATTCTTTAGAATCTTCAGTTGAAAGTGCAGCTTTAATATCTGGAATTGTCAACTTCTGACCTGGTTCAATAACATCCGGATCTTCAATTTTGTCTTCTGTACCAGCAATAATTACCGGGAAGTAGTTTTCACGTTCTGAACCGTAGAAACGGCGTGCAATCAGGATAAGCATATCACCGCGGCGTACTGTGTAGTACTGGGCGTTATCAAGTACAACGTGACCGTTTGCAAGGTTGCTTGTTTCTTTACCGGTTCCGCTTGTTAAGCTAGAAGAAAGTGTATTACCTGCATCTTTAGAAGCATTTTCTGCATCAGCTTTAGCAAGGGCAAGCTTGTTCTGCAAGTCTTTGTATTCTTTCTGTACCAAAGCTTTTGCACCGTCGCTCAAAGCGTTGTATTCGTTAATTGCTTTCTGAATAGCGTTCAAGTCGTTTGCGGTAATAGAACTTGCGCTCTTGTTAATAATTGCGCTGTTGTTCTGCTTCCATTTATTAGCGCTGTCAGCATCAGCTTTTGCTTTAGCAAGCTTGTTCTGCAAATCTTTGTATTCGCTCTGAACCAAAGCTTTTGCACCGTCGCTCAAAGCATTGTATTCGTTGATTGCCTTCTGAATAGCATTCAAATCATCAGATGTGATGCTGTTGATGTTTTTGCCGATGATTGCGCTGTTATTCTGCTTCCATTTATTTGCGCTGTCAGCATCAGCTTTTGCCTTGGCAAGCTTGTTCTGCAAGTCTTTGTATTCTTTCTGTACCAAAGCTTTTGCAGCATCGCTCAAAGCGTTATATTCGTTGATTGCTTTCTGAATAGCATTCAAATCATTTGCTGTAATATCGTTGATATTTTTGTTGATGATTGCGCTGTTATCTTTCTTCCATTTGTTGGCGGCAGTTTCAGCAGCAGTTTTTTCTTTTGCAGCAGCGTCTGCTTTTGCTTTAGCTTCGGCATCGGCTTTAGCCTTTGCTTCTGCGTCAGCCTTGGCTTTGTCAGCGGCGGCTTTTGCTTTTGCAAGCTTGTTCTGCAAGTCTTTGTATTCTTTAACCAGTTTTGCTTTTGCAGCATCGCTTAAAGAATTGTAATCGTTCATTGCTTTCTGAATAGCGTCTAAATCGTTTGCAGTAATAGAATTAACATCTTTGCTGATAATTGCATTGTGAGTCTGCTTCCATTTTGCAACGTCTGCATCTGCTTTTGCGTCAGCATTTGCTTTTGCAAGCTTGTTCTGCAAATCTTTGTATTCGCTTGTCAAAAGATTTTTTGCAGCCGGACTCAGTTTGCCGTATTCATCAATTGCTTTCTGAATTGCAGCAATGTCGTCTTTTGTGATGCTGTTGATGCTTTTGCTCAAAATAGCATTATGATTCTGTTTCCACTGTGCAGCTTCATTTTCTGCTGCGGCACGCTGGGCTGCCAGTTCGGCTGCATCACTGCTTTCAACGTAGTTAGCGTCTTTAATTTCGCCCTGAGCATTTGTCTGGGTTTTATCGTGGGTTGTAAGGGAATCACTTAAACCGTCGGTGTCTTCAGTTACTACCATGCCGGGTTCACTAATTTTGTCCAAATCAGTATCGATGATAGTATCACTTAAGTTGTCAGCGGCAAAACCAGAAGAAATGTCTGGACTATCTGCTGCCGGAAAAGTGTCTTTTTTGTTGTCTTGGGTTGTAACACTTAATGGTTCTTCTTTTGGTGCAGCTTTTTTAGATGAAGCACAAGAAACAAGTGAAACAATGAGGCAGAGCGCCATTGCTTTTAAAAGTAGCTTTTTCATAACTTCTCCATGTTACGGCAAAAAATTGCCAATTTCGTTTCATAATATAACAGTAAATTGAATTGTTCAACACTTATGAAAAGTCTGTTATTCTACAGCTTTTTATATCGGCACTTATGAGTCTTAACCTAACCCTCAATTTTTGCATTATTGCCGTTTTGCTAAAAAATTACATATCCGGATGTCAGTTTTTTATAAAACGTTCCTTAACATGAATAATACAATATCGGACTATTTAACGAAACCTAACATTTAGGGTTCATGTTTATTTGCATGTATAATAGAAGAAAATTGAAAAAAAACAGCCGCGCCAAATATTACGGAAAATTTTCAGGCTGAATGCGGAATTGATAAAAAAAAGCCTTTTTAATGCGGCGCTATCTGTACGCATTAAAAAGGCTTGTACTTTTTTATATGGCAAAAACTTTATGCGATATTGAAAATTTTTGCAGTTTCAATATTGTCTGTAAAAGTTTATACGCGCATTTTGCGCAGGCTTTTCAATTGCTTCTGCAAACAAACCGGAAATTTTCGCAAAATGCGCCGTTTCTCAAAACCGCAGCAACCCAAAGCGCAATATTTAATCTTCGGTTTGGCTTACGGTAATAAATTCTTTGGCGGCTTTAATAACTTCGTCTGCCAGTTTGCCCGAAATAGGGTCGTAATGGTCAAAGCTGGTTTCAAAGCTGCCGGTGCCGCTGGTTAAAGCGCGCAAATCTATCGCGTAGCGCAAAAGTTCCGCCTGCGGCGCCTGGGCACGAATTTCTTCAATACCGCCGCCAATATCGCTCTGTCCCAAAATACGTCCGCGCTTGCCGGAAAGGTCTGACATAATGTCGCCCAGATATTTTGATTCAACCAGAACCGTAAGGTTCATAATCGGCTCAAGCAGAATTGCACCGGCGTTGCGCATCGCGTCTTTAAAGGCATTGCGGGCGGCAATTTTAAAAGCCATTTCGCTGGAATCTACCGGATGTTCCTTTCCGTCAAGAACCGTAATACCAACGTCTACAACCGGATAGCCGGCAAGAACGCCGTTTTCCATTGCTTCGTGCACGCCTTTTTCAATGCCCGGAATGTAGCCTTTTGAAATTGCACCGCCAAAAACAGCGTTTGTAAACTTGTAATTATCTCCGCGCGGCAAACTTTCAATAGAAAGCACAACGCGCCCGTATTGTCCGTGTCCGCCCGACTGTTTTTTGTGTGTATATTCTGCCTGCGCCTTGCGCTGAATGGTTTCGCGGTAGGCAATGCGCGGCACGGCGGTAATAATGCTGATTTTGCTTTGTGCCTGCACCTTGTTAAGCAGAATATTTATTTGCAGCTCGCCCATGCCGGATAAAACATTCTGCTTTGTTTCGGCATTGAATTTGTAAGAAAGCGTACGGTCTTCTTCTGCAAACTTTGCCAGAAGTTCGCTCATTTTGTCTTCGTCTTTCTTTTCTTTTGCGCTTACCGCCATAGAAAAAACCGGTTCCGGGTGGCGGAGTTTTACAAAAGTCAGCGCGTCCTGATTTGCCGCCAAAGTATCGCTGGTTTTGGTTGCAGAAAGTTTTGCCGCAATGCCAATGTCACCGGCGCAGATTGTTTTAACTTCAATCAGTTTTTTGCCAAGGCAGCGGTAAAGCTTGCCGATTTTTTCTTTTCGTCCTTCGGCAAGGTTAAAAACTTCGGTTTCGGCATTAAGGGCGCCGGTAATTACTTTAATGTAGGAAAGCCGTCCGCTGAACTGGTCGCTTGCGGTTTTTACAACCAGCCCGGTAAATGCGCCTTCGCCCGTTATCTTGCAAACTGCGTCAGTGCCGTCCGCGGTTTTGGCGGTTTCAATGCGGCTTTCCGGACTTGGTGCAATGTCTGCAATAAAATTAAGCACGCTTGCCATGCCGGAATTTTGCAGAACATCGCCGCAGAAAACCGGCACAATACGGTTATTTTCAAATGCAAGCTTTAAGCCGGAAATAATTTCTTCCTGCGTTAATTCGCCTTCGTCTATAAACTTTATCAAAAGCTCGTCGTCGCCTTCTGCGGCGGCACCGGCTAAAACGCCCCGGGCATTTTTATAAATTTCAGCATATTCGGCAGGAATTTCGCTTTCGGTTTCAATTTTGCCGCTTGCCGGCAGGGCTTTGCCGCGCAAAACATCAATTACGCCTTTAAAACTGCTGCCGCTGCCCATTGGAATTGTAATCGGGCAGACTTCTACGTTAAATTTATCGTGAATGTCTTTTGTAATGGCTTCAACATTTGTGCGCTGGTCGTCAGTGCGGTTAATGAACACCATGCGCGGCTTGTTGCGGCGGTCAAGGTCGCGCCAAAGTTTAATTGTTTCAATCTGCACGCCGTTTTTGCCGTCTACCAGCATAAGCGCCATTTCGCTTGAACGGAAAGCCGAAATAACTTCGCCTACAAAGTCCGAAGAACCGGGCGTATCCCAAAAATTGATGATTTTATCGTTCCACTGGGCGTGGGCAAGGGCTGAATAAATGGAAATTTTGTGTTCGATTTCTTCTGCGGTATAATCGCTGACTGTTTTGCCTGTGCCGGCTTGTTCTGTTTTGGCAATTACGCCAGAAGCAAAAAGAAGCTGTTCAAAAAGCGTTGTTTTTCCGCTTTGTCCGTGTCCGGCAATGGCTACGTTGCGTACATTTGCTGTTGTATAATCCATGTATTCCCCTTTTTTTGTTGAAAATGATTTGCAAAGTTTCGTGTAATGCAGAACGCCGGTTTTATGCTGAATGCATGAAGGCTGTTTTATCACATTTAACAGACAGCCTTTGTGCCTTTTTGTAAAATCCGCCATTCAGTCTGCATAAGAAACTTTATAAAACATCATAAGTTTGAAATTTGGGAGTTGTCAAGAAAAAATTAAAAAATGTCAATAGGGTAAAAGCGAAAAATGATATAATTTTGCAAAAAAATTGAGTTTTTGGACATTTTTTTGCCTTTTTTTTTGTAATTAGGTTGAACGTGCTTTTGATGTTTGCACATTCTGTCATTCCGAACTCGTTTCGGAATCCGATTTTGATAACAAACCAGATGCTGTGCGTAACCGCTGAAGGCTAATGAATTCAGCATGACTTGCTTTTTGCCTGCGCAAAAAGTGCGACTATTTTTACAAAAGTTGAACGTACTTTTGCTGTTTGTTTATTCTGTCATTCCGATGGGCTAGTTAGGTTTTGCAAATGTTTGCGTGTTAAAGGCTGAAAAATTGTAATTTTAGATTTGGGCATAAAAAAACACCGGTAATTTACCGGTGTTTTATGGTTGGTTATAGTGAATTATTATTTTTTGTAAGTCTTTTCACCATGCTCACATGTGTATTTAAATTCGCCAGATGTAACAGTTTTTTTGGTTCCATCAATAGTAAATTCAAAACCACCAGATTTAGGATCCTGAGTTTTTGTATCCCAGCTTCCAATTTTTACAGGTCTTCCTGTAACATTATCTTTAATAGCATCGTAAAAGCCAACTACACCATCAGACTGAAAAACAAAATAGTGTGCTTGCTGACCACTAACATCTGTAGCTGAATATTTAGCTACAGTATTTCCTGTTGTCCATTGTGCAGTAGAAGAACTGCTACTGCTTCCGCCACCACCACCTTTACAGGCGCACATTGTAATTACCAAACCAAAACAAAGGCACAAAGCCAGTACTTTACAAATAGATTTCATTTTAAACTCCTATAAAGCCCTGCAATATTGCAAGGCTAAAATTCCTTAGCGGCAAATACAATAAAGCATTTGGCACGCTTTAGTTTACATGGATTTACAAAACTTAGGCAAGCATAACAATTTTTTAGTTTCTTGTACAGTGCTTGACTTTTTGCCAATTTGGGTGTTTAAATTCGCAAAAAACTAAGTTTTATCGATAAAAACCGTTTATTATTAAACACTTCAAAAATTCAATGGTTACTAAAAATTTCCTTTGTTACGCAAAACATCGCAATATTTGCAAACTTTTTCCATTCTATTGCAAATGTCTAGATTAAACTTTGGTCATTCTGTCATTCCGAACTCGTTTTGGAATCTGTGCTTTTGCTGCCTGATTTGTCTCTAACTATTGTTTTGTATACGCAAAAACTGCGACTATTTTTATAAAAGTTCAGCATGACCGTGTTTTTGATATGTGAATGTTTAACCTAGCAATAAAATTTTATTTCGTAATCAGGAAAATGATTTTTCCAGGCTGACATTATTACAAAAAAGTTTGCAGATATAATTCTTGAAAGTATTTTTAATTCTTTTTCTGGTATGTGGCTGTTGTTATTGGCTTCAATACAGCCACCGTCTTTTGTTATCCATAGCTTGGTTGCGTTTTCAACTGGAATACCTTTAGCAATGTGAACATGAATGGGTTCTTCATTTTCGTTTGACCAAAAGTAAATACAATACCCCCGGATTTTTAAAATGCTAGGCAATTTTCATACCGCCTTCAGAAGCAAATTCAAACAGCAGGTGGGCATTGTGCTCCAAAAACTCTGTAAAAAATTTAATTTCTTCATCAGAATAGCCTTCATTAAAAAGCCACGAATAAGAAGGCAGTTCGCAGCGAGCCGACTTAAAACCGCCTTCAACAGGGCATTCAAAATGAACCTGAACCGTTTTTATGCCGTTTTTTTCAATTATTTTAGAATGAACCACTTCTGTTCCGTCATTTAGCGTTAAATATGAATACATAATTTTTCCCCGATTCCAATTTTATCATGTATCGATTTGTTTTTCATCTATTCAACGTCGTCGCTGCTGGTTTCGTTCAGCATTTCGGCGTCTTCCCTGCCGTGGTGGGCGTTCCAGCTGGAAAAACTGCTTTTTACCGTATTTTGCGCCGGCGCCGGTTTTTCTGTCGGTGCGGTATTTGTGCTGCCTGCTGCATTTGGCTTTTTTATCTGCACCGGATGGCTGTACTGCCGGCGCATCATTGCATAATATTCGTTGTCGTCCATAAAAAACTCCGTAATTCGTTTATGTTTTCTGTTTTATGCAAAAGCGCATATTTTTTCAAGCTTTGCGTGCCCGTAAATAAAATTACTAAAACAAAAAATTGAAAAATACGCAATTTTTAGTTTATAATATAGAAGAAACTTTTTATTTCCTTTCAAAAAAATACCGCGCCGCGCATTTGCAAAGCGCTAAAAATATAGAACAAGGAGATTTTATGCCAGTAAAAAACAAGACAGCCGCCGCTTTGGACGCACAGCACAAAGAAGTTGTAGGCAATTTGCAGAATTACGAAAGTACAATCGGGCGCCAGCTTTTAAGCGCCGCAACCGCCGAAGCAAATCAGGTAGAAGAATTTAACGATTACACCGCCCAAAAACAGGCGCTTAACCGCCAGATTGGACAGATTGAAGAAATTGTTCAAAAATTAAAAGAATCGGTTGAAAGCACCGAAGAACAGAAAAAACAGCTTGCCGAGCTGGAACAGATTAACGGCAACCGGCTGGAAACTTTGGGCAGCGAACTTTACAACGCCTGCCGCACTTACGTTCCGCCGGAATTTGCAGAAGCAAAAGGCGAAGCCGATACTTTGACCGAATCAATTAACGGCTACAAAAAGAAAGCGGACGACATTAAGCTTGAACTTGAACGCGCAACAATCTTGCAGAAAATTCCGTTGCAGATAAAACTTGGTTCCATAAACAATTCCCTTGCCATGCAGCAAAAAAAACTTACCGGCGTGTTTAAAAACGGCGCCGGCAAAGTTGTTGCCCAGGGCAAAGACGCAATTGCCCAAATGCCTGCGCCGGATACCCTGCTTGCAGCTTTTGCCGCCGGTATTTCCGTTGCAGAAGAAATCAGCCAGAAAAAAGCCGCTCTTGCTGCCACAAACGAAGAAAGCATCGCTTTGCGCACCAGTCTGGTGGCGCTTTCGGTAAACGATTCTAACGGCAAGCGCCGGATTGCCCAAATCAAAGAAGAAATTGCCGGTCTGGAAAATGCCCAGAAAAAACTTTGCCAGAAAGTAGGGCAGAATTACGTAAACTTGTACTGCACGATGGACGGTGAAACAATTTTGCAGTGCGAAGGCATTGGCGAAACGGAAATGCCGCATATTGTTGAACAGCGCAAAAAGCTTAAAAGCATTAACCGGCGCTATGAAATTTTGCAGCTTACAAGCGAAATTGAAGAAGCTGACCGCAAAATCAACCAGTTCAAGAAAGAATCCGAAGACATTGCCCAGAAAATTGCGGCATTGCAGGAAAAAGCAAAAACCGTTGATGAAAAAATTGCCGCCGCTAATTCTGCAAAAGAAGTTCTGCTGGGCAAACGCGCCATGGTAGAAAGCGAAGAAGGCACTACAATCAAGCTTTTGCGCGAAGAATTTGGCGATAACCAGAAGCAGACAAGCGCAACTGCCGCAATAAAAGAAAAAATCAGCGAAAAACTTGCAAATGTTAAGCCTTTTGCCAATTCTGCAAGTGCAGAAGATGCAGAAGTTGCCGCAAGCGAAACTGCCGCAGACAAAAACGAAGAAACTTCTGCAAATTCTGAAAATGAAAAGGCAGAAGAATAATGGCTGTTTACAAATATGAAACACACTTGCACACTGCCGAAGTTAGTGCCTGCGGTGTAAGTCCTGCCGCGGATTATATCGAAGCGTATTCAAATGCGGGTTACGCCGGCATAATTGTTACCGACCATTTTTTTAACGGCAACTGCGGCGTTAACCCGTTTTTAAGCTGGGAAGAAAAAATAGACGCTTTTTGTCTTGGCTACGAAAACGCGCTTAATGCGGCGAAAGGTACAAATTTTAAGGTATTTTTTGGCATTGAATATAATTTTGGCGGCGATGAATATTTGCTTTACGGTTTGACCAAAAAGCATTTGAAGGAAATGCCGCAAATTATGGAAATGAACCACGCCCAGCTTTTTGAAGCCATAAACAGCGTTGGCGGTTTGATGATTCAGGCGCATCCTTTCAGGCGGCGCAGCTACATAAAGGAAGTGCGGCTGCACCCGAAAGATGTGCACGGTGCCGAAGTTTACAATGCAGGCAACCGCATGACCGAAAACTTTGAGGCAATTGAATATGCTAAACAAAACGGTTTGGTAATGACCAGCGGTTCGGATATTCATAATGCGGCAAACCTGTTTAGCCCGGAACAAGCAGCCGCGATGGGCGTTAACAAAACCGGCGGCGTAGCCTTCAATGCTCCGCTGGAAACAATAGAAGATTATATAGCCGCTATAAAAACCGGCACAAATTATACCCTGCTGGGTATTTAACCGCCATAAAGCCCAAAGCCAGCCAAACCCGCTGGCTTTTTTATTTAGCCCGAATATCAGGTTTGAAAGTTTTTCCATCCCAAACTCGTTTCGGAATCCGTATAAAATTCCATATCGGATGTTGAACTAAATTCAGCATGAAAAAATAAACTGTCATTCCGAACTCGTTTCGGAATCCATGCTTTTGCTGCTGCTTTGTTTATGACTGTTGTTTACTGTAGGTTAGTATGTGCGCAGCCATCGAAGGCTAACAAGTTCAGCATGACAAAGTGAGCTGTATTTTTATAAAAGCGTTTTTCATTTATCAATTTAAAAGAACACGATATTGAAGCTAAATAAAAAAAATCTTTATAATATCGCTTGACATAATAATATTATATTTGTTATATTATCGTTGTTAACGCAATAATGTTGCCAGTAAAAAAGCAGCAAACGGAGGTTAAATGACCTTTAACACGGGTTCGACCAGTCTTGATGCCATTGTTCTTTCTGTTGTTGCCAGCGACAGCGAAGGAACTTATGGCTATAAAATCACACAGGACGTGCGTTCGATTTTAGACGTTTCTGAAAGCACCCTTTACCCAGTTTTGCGCAGACTGCAAAAAGATTCGCTTTTGGAAACCTATGACCAGGAGTTTTGCGGACGTAACCGGCGTTATTACAAAATAACTGCGGAAGGCATATTGAAACTTGATGAATGCCGCCGGGAATGGATTGCATACCGCAAAAAAATTAACAGTATTTTGCTTGGAGAAACTGATGACTAGAGATGAGTATTTGCAACAGCTTAGATTACAAATTGCGGCATTGCCTTTGGACGAACAGAACGAAGCAATGGAATATTATTTCAACTATTTTGAAGATGCCAACGACGACACAAAAGTAATTGAAGATTTGGGCTCGCCGGAAAAGCTTGCCGCTGAAATTAAAGAAAAATTTGCCTGCGTACCGGCAGCCGCAGCCAGACCAAAAACTGAAGAAAAACAGAAAAACGAACAGTTTGGCGGCAGCAGTTATGCAGGCAGTTCGGCACAAAGCTTCATGTTTTCTACCAGCGAAGTGCGTTCTTTAGACCTTTCAATTGCAATGGCAGAAGTTGTTGTAATTTCCGGCGAAAATTACAAGGTAGAAAGCCGCGGTTTTGAACCGGGAGATTTGAACTGTTCAGTTTCGCCATACGGCACGCTTTTAATAGAAAACAAGCGCAAAATGCCGCTTACCCGGTTTTTTGAACGCGGAACAGGCAAAAACTGGCATCCGCGGCTTCTGGTAACAGTGCCGGCTAATGCAAAAATTGATACGCTTAAAGTGCGCATCGGGGCTGGTTCTTTGGTGACCAAAGAAGTGAATGTTGAAGCAAACCGCGCCTGTTTTGATGTTGGCGCCGGCAACATGGTTCTTAACAGAATTGAAAGCGGACGCAGTGACATTCGCTGCGGTATGGGCAACCTTGAAATTACCGGAAAGTTAACGTCGCTTTGCAAAGTTGACTGCGGTATGGGTTCCGTTAAAATTAAAATTGCAGGCAATGCTGAAGAATATTCTTACGATTCTAAAGTAGGGCTTGGAGAAGTGGTTTTTAATAAAGAAAAAAAAGCCGGTGTTGCCGAAAATGCAAGTACCAGAAAAAAGGAAAACCATTTTTCCATTAACTGCGGCATGGGTGCCGTTCACATTGAATTTGCAGACTAGCAGATAACTTACAAAATACCCGGTTTGGGCGGCACGCGTTTTACGTAAAAGCCGCCGCCGGAAACAAACACAGGAGAAAACAAATGGCAACAAGATTGTACAAATCACGGGACAGAAGAATTTTAGGCGTTTGCGGCGGAATTGCAGACTTTTTCGGAATTGATTCTACAATTATCCGTCTGATAATGGTTTTTATTACGATTTTTAGCGCAGGTACTGGAATTCTTGCCTATATCATCGCAGCTGTTATCATGCCGGAACGCCCTTTTCAGGAAGACGACGTAGCTTTTACTGCAAATATGCGCAGTGCCAACGAAGACGACCGCAGCGACGAAGAATTTGACAGCTATTTTACAAAAGAACCAAAAAAAACTGACGAAAAATAAGCAGTTTTAACGTCATACTGAACAAGGAAATAAGTAATAAAAAACGGCAGAAAATGCCAAATACCGTTCAAAAAGCCCGAACCGCCAGTTCGGGCTTTCCCATTTTTGCACACTTTCACTTTTTCAACGTAGAACGAAAGAAACTGGTAAAGCACAGAAAAAATTAAAAATATT
>JAKSTR010000189.1 GCA_024402495.1 Treponemataceae bacterium | reverse complement strand
ATAGCTTTTTTTTGATAGATACGCATTAATGAACGAAAATTTTACAAAGTGGCGATTTTTCAAAAAAAAAAACAACTTTTGTAAACTTAAAAAATGTGGATAGTGGATAGATAAAGGGGGGGTCGTAGTCGCCCCCCTTTATCTTGGTGAGAGTGAGCCGAAAACGGCCAAGCCCTCACCCCCCGCCCGCTCCCGTGGGAGCGGGAGCCCTCCTTCCCCCAAAAAGCGGAGACTATGCCCCGCAGGGCCCTCGGCCGTGAGCAACCAAAAAAGACCCATAGAGCGCACTCTATAGGTCTTTAAAAGCCTAACCCACACCACCCGCAGGCAAGCCTAAAGGCGTTTGCTCTGTGGGCGTTGTGGGTAGCCATTTACAAGGCTAGGGAAACTAGGAATTTCTCATTTGTTCTTCACGTTGTTTATGCCTCTGGCTCTTGATGACTTGTGAGATATAGAAACAATTCTTACGGAGAATTGTACGCCAATTAGGTTTTTCTTTGCGTACATACGAGTTAAAGTCGCAAAATTCAGTAATCCAATTGACCTCGATAAACTCACACATTTCGTCCAAGATGCCTTCTTCTTCGGTTACCGATGCCTTCAATGCGTTTTCAATGTCAAAACCACCACCCGCTTGAATGTCCGCACGGTTATACTGTGCTTTATCAGGGTCATCTAAATGCAGAAAATAGCGAACTTGACCCCTTGTGTCTCGGCATTCTTCGGGAGAAGGCGCATTTAACTTGTCCGTTATCTCTTTTACTTGCTCGTAAGTCTTGACCGAGCGAAAAGAAAGCAACAAATGCCAATGGGGTTTTTTTGGTTCTCCGTTTGCTCTTATGTCACGATCGTGAAGAGGAGAACACGCCCAAGGGATTTTAAGATCCCCAACAATTTCTTTCCAATTTGCGGGAGCGCTTTCTGGATAAATAATGCATACCCAAGATAAAAAGCGCTTGCGTTCGTCCTTTCGTTTTGTTATATTTGCCATAAACGTTTTTCCTTACGTTCTAAAAAAAACTCCGCACGTTCGCACCGTGCGGACGTTTTTTTTTAGAGCGAATCAAAAAGGTTGATTTGCTTATCAGACAAGCCCAAAGAGAGCGAAAGAGTCGCTTTCATGAGGTCAAAGCCTGCATTATTAGACAAAAGCTGGATAAACTCACGAAGCATAGAAGAACGGCTTACTTTGCGCTTTACCTCGGTCTCATCACCACCAGCTGCGATTAAAATTTTTTGGAATTCTTCAATGTTTCTATCAAATTTTTCCAGGGACTTTTGGTCTAGTGTAAGATTAATTCTAATTGCCCTTTCTTCAATACTTTTCTTTTTCATTTTTTCCCTCACCTAAACAAAAAATTGATGTGTATTTATTAAAATTTGTGATGGGTATGCCTTAATTATAGCTTTTTTTTGATAGATACGCATTAATGAACGAAAATTTTACAAAGTGGCGA
>JAKSTR010000188.1 GCA_024402495.1 Treponemataceae bacterium | reverse complement strand
CATCACCTGTTCTTCTGCTTTCGTTAATTCTTTCATTTTGTATGACTTTTTTGACTTTTTGACTTTTAGACTTTTTTGATTTCAGACGCGATGAATCGCGTCTCTATATTTGCAAAGGGTGTCGTTTGCTAGCTCACTCTGCCCTTTGCTTTATTAATCTGCCCTTTCAAGACGTGCATGTACACCAACAAATTTCTCACCCTTCACTTTATTACTTTCCACTTTAAAACTTTCATCTTTCCACTTTCAAACAACGCTGCAAATATATGAATTATTTTAATCGTGCAACTAATTTTTTAGTTTTATAATAAAATTCTTTGTTTTAAAACGAAATGAAACTTTCGCTATCTTTGCTCCGTCAATGCAAAAACGATGGACGGAAAACTTTCTGAAATATTAGAAAATCAATTGGGAATCAATGACATAACAGCCATTAGCGAATATCTTTTATTGCACGGGAACGAAATTGGCGACTTGATGCAAGGCCTCCAAAACTGCTCGGCAAATTATTTGAAAAATGCAGGTTGGGCCTTGATGCACGTGGCAAAAAAAGATGTTTCCGTCATTTTTCCTTATCGTCAAATCTGCTACGAGGCCGTCTTGCAATATCAGGACGAACGCATTTTGCGGAATTTGCTGTTTGTTGCAAACGCCCTGTTCGGCATTTCGACCGATGAGGAAAAACGCGCCCATTTTGAACTTTACGACCGCTGCATCGCCATCGTGACTTCCGAACTATATGCACCGGGCACACGCAGCAATGCGCTTTCCATTTTGGAGCAATTCTGCAAAATCGAGCCTGAACTTTCGCAGGAAATCATCATAATCATCAACGCCATAATGGATTACGCCTCGGTGGGACTGAAAAGCAAGGCGCAAAAAGTGCTAAAATCGCTGAATCGGTGAATAAAACAAGCAAAGAACCAGACACCATAAAATGATAATCAGGCAACTGGAGAAAACGATTTTCCTTGCGCGTCCATAGAATTTCCTAACGATGAAGGCCATCACAGGAACGGAAAAAACCGGCAAAACAAACAGAAAGACACCTAAATTGTGTTTTTGCTTCAATGCAACTATTTTCCTCGCCTTGCGGAGATTGACTTTGTTTTTTCTTCTCAGTCTCAACTTTTCGATTGAATCAGTAAGGTAGAAAGTGACCACAAATCCCCAAACGCCTCCCAAAGCAATGGCCAAAAAAGCCGGCCATAAAGTCATGCCCATAGCGTATGCCACAGGCGGTGAAACCAGTGTTTTGACCGTAGCAAGTAACACAATAAGAATGAATTGCGTGAGTTTCATTTATCAAATGCCAATGACAATGCAAATATAGTTTATTTTCGACAGCCAAACATAATTTTAAAAAATTTGAGTCAAATGGCTTTCAATTCGACAAGATTTTCTATTTTTGCAGCCGCAAGTGCCACTTTAGCTCAGTTGGTAGAGCAACGCATTCGTAATGCGTAGGTCGTTGGTT
>JAKSTR010000187.1 GCA_024402495.1 Treponemataceae bacterium | reverse complement strand
GATTCCGAAACGAGTTCGGAATGACAAAATTTTCAAAAAACGGCAATTTCATGGTACAATTTCAGTAAAATACACGAAAATAGGGGTTAACATGGATTTTGGTAAAGATTTTTTATGGGGCGTTGCTACGGCAAGCTATCAGATAGAAGGTGCAACCGATGTTGACGGCAAGCAGGAAACCATCTGGGACGATTTTTGCCAGCAAAGCCGCAAAAGCATAGACCATTTTGGCGGCACCGTTGCCTGCGACCATTATCATCATTACAAAGAAGATGTTGAACTGATGAAAAACCTTGGCGTGCAGGTTTACAGGTTTTCTACTGCAATGAGCCGGGTTTTAACTTATGACAATTCTTACCGCAATACCGGCGTAAAACCGGCTGTTAACCAGAAAGGTCTGGATTTTTACGACCGGCTGATTGACGAAGTTCTGGAAGCCGACATTGAACCGTGGATGACGCTCTATCACTGGGATTTGCCGCTGGAACTGGAACGCATGGGCGGATTCAGAAACCGAGAAATTATGTACTGGCTGGCGGACTATGCCGACCTGATGACCCGGCATTTTGGCGACCGCGTAAAGCACTTTATGACCCTGAACGAAATGCCGTGCATTCTGGGCGGCTATCAGGGCTGGATGGCGCCGGGGCTGACCATAAACCTGCGCGAATACCTTAACATTATCCACAACATGCTTTTGTGCCACGGCAACATGACAAAAGTTATCCGCCAGAACGTTGCCGGTTCTAAAATAGGCTTTGCGCACTGCGGGCTTGCGCCTTTCCCTGCAAGCGAAAACCCGGAAGACATTGCAGCCTTTAACCGCGCCATGGACTGCCTTGAAAGTGCTCCGGCTGCCTATGCACCGCAGGAAGGTACGGGTATGTTTTTCGGCAGCAGCCTGCAATATTACTGCGACCCAATTTACAAAGGCGAATATCCGGCAAAGGCATTTGAAATATTCAAGGGCAAAATGCCGCAGATTAAAGACGGCGACATGGAACTGATTTCGCAGGATCTGGATTTTCACGGACAGAATGTTTATCAGGGCTGCCCTATTGCGGCGGGTTCTGCCGACGGTAAAAATCCGGAAGGTTTCCACCACATTCCGTTTGGGCAGGGCATGGACATTACCGCGGCAAAGTGGCCGATTACGCCTAAAAGCTTAAATTATTTTATTGAATACATTTACAACCGCTATAAAAAGCCGGTTTACATTACGGAAAACGGCTGCTCCGGCGCAGATTTGGTCTGCCTTGACGGAAAAGTTCACGACGAATACCGGATTGACTTTACAAGCCGCTATCTTGAAGAACTGAGCAAGGCAAAAGCAAAGGGCGCAGATATACGCGGATATTTCCACTGGTCGCTTTTAGACAATTTTGAATGGAAGAACGGCTATACCGAACGGTTTGGAATTGTTCACGTAGATTACCAGACCCAGAAACGCACGCCAAAAGAAAGCTATTACTGGTACAAGGATTTAATCGCCCAAAACCGCAAATAGCAGCATGCGCAGCTTT
>JAKSTR010000186.1 GCA_024402495.1 Treponemataceae bacterium | reverse complement strand
AAAAAGCGTTAATATTCTTTTGCGCTTAATGGTATTTGCAGCGTAAGGGTTTTGCGGCCGCGCACAACGGTTACTGTTACAACATCGCCGGGCTTTTTGCTTTCAAGTGCCGCAAGGTAAGAAGCAAACGAGTTTACCGCAATGCCGTCAATTGCCACCACAACATCGCCACCCAGATAAATAATCTGACTGTTGCGGTACGAACCATAGCGCACGGCTTCGGTTCCGCCCTGCAGACCGGCTTTTGCGGCTTTAGAATTTTCTTCCAGCTGCTGCACCAAAAGACCGCTGTTAACGGCAAGCTTTGCATAATTTGCAATCGTGCTGTTCAGCTGAACAAAGCTTGCATCAATTCCGCCGCGCTGTACCTTTCCGTGCAGAATCAGTTCCGAAACTACGCGCTTTGCAGTGTTTACCGGTACTGCAAAACCAATGCCGGCAGAACTGCCCGACGTTGAATAGATTGAAGTATTTATACCGATTATTCTGCCCTGTGTATCCAGAAGCGGACCGCCGCTGTTACCCGGGTTAATTGCCGTATCAGTCTGAATCATGTCACGGATAATCGTATTTCTGTCTGTCTGAATAGGGCGACCAAGACCGGAAACAATACCGGTGGTCATTGTGCGGTCAAAACCGAAAGGGTTGCCGATTGCAATTACTTTCTGCCCTACTTTAAGGCGGCTGCTGTCGCCAAAATCAATTGTCGTCAGCGAAATATTTTCCGGCGGATTGAACTTTACCACGGCAAGGTCGCTTGTAGCGTCTGCACCGATTACCTTGCCTTCGTACTGGGTTCCGTCAGAAAGCGAAATGTAAATTATTGAAGCACCGTCAATTACGTGATTGTTTGTAACAACGTAACCGCGCCTGTCTATAATTACGCCGGAACCGGTTCCGCTTTCCTGCGCCACAGGTTCAAGAAACCAGTTTAAGCCCATTACCGCGGTGGTAATGTTTACTACGCCGTCCTGGCATTTCTGGTAAACCGAAATGTTCTGCAATTCGTCCTGTGTATAATTTTCCAAATTGTCGCTTACCTGCAAAACGTCGGTAAAAACATTGGTCTGAAAATCAAAGCTAACATCGTCTGTTTCAGTTTGCGCAGGTTTTTGCACGGCAATTTCTTTCTGCTGGCTGTCTTTATCTTCCTTATTGTTCTGCACATTCTGAACAAACTGCCAAAAAAACGCACCACCGCATAAAACAAAAACGGCAACGGCTGTAATGATTATTGCACCTAAAAATTGTTTGCGTGAATATAATTTCATGGTTTCAGTGTAAACCATAAACGGGGCTAAAGTCGAGTTTTTGATATATCAAAGTAAAAAATATGTAATGAGAAAACGTCAAAAAATGCGCACCGGTGCGCGCGTTGCTCCAAATGTGTTCATTTTTGTGCTTTACGCCTTCTCAAAATATTTCGCTTTTTCAAATATTCAATTTTTGCGCCAGCATTTTGAAAAGCTTACCTTCCTTACGTTGAAAGGTGCATAAAAAAAAGACCGGGCTGTAACAGCGCCGGTCTTTCTTT
>JAKSTR010000185.1 GCA_024402495.1 Treponemataceae bacterium | reverse complement strand
TTACTGATTTTTTGACCAGAAAGTTTTTCTACGCCCAAAAACAGGGTTGCCGTTGTATCAATCGAATTGATGTACATATCCCAGCCAAGCCATCCGTGTTCAACAGGATTTAAGCCGGTCAGCATTGATGTTGTACACGCAGTTGTTGTTGCCGGAAAAACCGACGTCATCGTTTTTACAGTGTGTTTTCTTAAAAATAAATCAGGATCCGGAAGACTGCGCTTTAATATATTGGCGCCCACTCCGTCCAAAAGAAATACGATTACATTTTCAGGGTTTTTACGTTCCAGAACGGAATCTACTTCCGGCATTGTTTTGTGGGCGTAAGGCAAATCAAAATATTTGCGTATTGAACACGCAACATTTGTAAGGCAATTGTTATAGTCGTTTCTAACTTTCATAATATTTTCAATCCTTTTTTTATCAGTTAAAACTTGGCTTTGCAATAAGCAATCAGTTTTGCTAAATCGTCATTCTCTGCTTTTTCCATTTTGCCTTTTTCTATTTTAAACAGGCGGTTTTCGCTCATCAAGTAAGATGTAATTGTTGTTTTGTATTCATATTTCGCATTTTCATCCCAGGGATTAAAGCCGTCTCCGTTTTCGTTATAGGCAGAACTTTCTTTTTCCGTAACAAAATAGGCAGAATCGTTTACTTTGAAAATGAATGTTGAAAGGCTGTAAAAATCATATACTTCTTCATAAAGGCAGTAAGCGGTTTTATTGCCGGTTTTATAAACGTATATGGTCGGGTCAAACGCAGAATTTCCAATTTCGCTGTATTCTTCTTTTGAAACGCAGTTTTTTTCGTTTTTATTCTGGTTGTAGGTTTTTATTGCCTTATACAGCAAATCTGAATCTGGGATTTCCAGAAAATCATATACAATATCAAAATAGCCTTTGGCAGGAATGCCGGTCAGACCTTTCAGTTCCATTACGGCGGCTTCGCTTTTCGGACCGTAATAGCCGTCAATTTCGCCAACTTCCGTAAAGCCAAGTTCCACAAGCTTTGTTTGCACCATCTTTACGTCTTCGCCGTTCATTCGCGGTCTGGTAACTTCCAGCGTTCTTCTGCTTTGTGCATAAACCGAAAAAATCGTAAGTAAAATGAATGTAAATGCAATCTGTTTTTTCATAAAAATCTCCGCTCTTCCCTGTCTGTAAAATTATTTAAAATCTATCTTTCGCCTAAATGGCGGCAGTCGTTAAAATACATCATTCGTGCAGCATTATAACCGGCTTTGTCGCCAAGGGCAATTTTTGTTACCGAAGTAAAACCAATATGCGTGTGCGTAATAAATTCCAAAAACGACATATTTAAAAGATGCGCCGCAAAAGCCGCAGTAATTCCGCCGTGACAAACAAGCGCAATATTTTTTGCATTGGGTTTTTCTATACGGTAAAGCTGCCCTTGGCGCACATACCCGTAGCCTGCTAAAAAATTGTCAAAATCTTTTACGTGATTTTCTATGTCTTCAACCAGGCGGTCGTTTTTAAAACGCGGATGATTTTTCCATGCATCGCCTTCGGGGTATTCGTG
>JAKSTR010000184.1 GCA_024402495.1 Treponemataceae bacterium | reverse complement strand
ATCCAGTAATCCGTAGCAGAGCGCACTGTCCTGATGCCGCCCATCTTTCTGCCGAAAAACACGATGTCTTTGAAATAAAAGGTTCGCTGCTTTTTGAAGCTTCGCGTCACCATTTTTTCGCTGTCATATTCAATTTTTGCCGTTAATATGTTTATGCCGGCAACAACAAACGCGGCACAAATGCCAAAATCAATAATAACCATCAGGGCAATAACGGCTTTGGGCAAAAACATTAATTCTGAATACAAGCAAATGACTATTAAAAGAGCAACAGCCGGACCGCATATAAAGCTTCCAAACGCCTCAAAAATCCTAACCGGCAGTTTCCTTTGAAGTATTTGCATTTTTTACCTTTCCCCTGTTGCGTCTTTGAACATTTAAACTGCTTTACATAATACAAATTTTTCTGTTTTTTGATATACTTTTGCAGAAAAAATCAAAAGAAACTGGCATTTTGCACTTTTTTTGATGCTATTTGAAAAAGATGCAATTATGTTTCAGCTAAAAAAGTTTTTATCAGCAGGAGAAAAAAATGAAAATTAAAATTGTTTTATGCGCCCTTGTTATGGGTTTTGCAGTTTTTGGGACTGTTTGGGCAAAAAACATACCGCAGGAACTGCTTGCAACGGTTCGCGAACACCCGGAAGCGATTGAAAAGCAGGTGAACAGCCTTGACGTGCGGATGCTTGTAAAGGATTCTTTTTTTATAAAAACGCTTACAAAAGAACTGAAAAACAAAAACACAACGGCAGAAGAAAAGGTTTATTACTTCTACCTTATGCTTGACCGAATCAACTGGGCTTTCTGCGGCGGCATAGGGTTTCCTGTTTCCCACACTTATGAACAGGAATGTATTTTTCAGATTATGACCATTAATAAATACAGGGATAAATTATGCAGGACTGGAATTGACAGCCAGCAGTTTTTCGATTTGACTTTTCAGAATATTGAAGAAAAACCAATTCTTGCTGCGTACAGTTTTCTGCTTGGTTCGCTTGTTGCAGACGACATAGACAAAAGCCTTTCTGTCTGCAAGGATGCCTATTTAAACCAAAATGTTTTTGAAGAACCAACCTGGTACCGTTCAATGCTTATTCACAATATGATGCTTTTGTCGCAGCCCATAATGAACAGCCCTTATGACAAGGAAAATTTTACCTATCACCCGTTTACAGTAATTTGCCAGAGCATACTTGACGAATGCGACTGCAAGGAAGAAGAAAAAGAAGACCTGATTATATGCCATCTGTTTGTTGGCGGTACGGACAGTGACAGCGCCTTTAATAATTTTGGAAGAATCCTTACACACAACATTATTGCCGAAACCGACAGCGCAAAAGACCAGTTTATTCTTACCTGCTGCTGCGCTGCAAAGTCGCGTTTGGGCGATGATGAGTTTATGGAATTTATTGACATGATGGTTGATTATTTTGGCAGCAAAGAAGAAGACGCGTGGAAAAAGAATCTTATTGAAAGCTGCGTAAAAAATAACAATTACGAAATTGATTATGTTCCCGGCATGAGCGGTCAAACCGGCACTTATCAGAAAAGCTGGGACGACATCAGCATGACTGCATACGATGACGGCATTCTTTTCCACAACGACGATTACGCCGTGTTCCACCCG
>JAKSTR010000183.1 GCA_024402495.1 Treponemataceae bacterium | reverse complement strand
AAAATTGAAATTTTCGGGGTTGTTTTTATAGGTTATTTTGAGGAAATTTATGATTATTTTTATATCAGCCCGCCTGCCTCGACACAGAGCGCCGGAAAATTTATGCACTCTCCAGATTAAAAGCAAACTTTAGGCAGGCAAACAGGGACAAAAAAACATCGCGAAAGCTTTGGCATTCGCGATGTTTTTTTTGATATTTATAAGTTGTTTTTAGAAAATAATTGATTTTATTTATCAGCGTTTAGTTCATCTGCAATTTCCTGAACGGCTTCTATTGAAAAACCAGTACCTTTGGACACCTGTTCTAAAGAAAAGCCCATATTCAAAAAATTACATGCCGTTTCGTATGCTTTCTGAAATGAACCGCGTTCAATACCACTCTGAATACCTTGTTCTATTCCTTCTTCAAATGCAGCTTGTTTGGCTTCAAACATTCTGTCTTCTACGTACATTTCCAGTGTCATGTTTTCCCTCCGCCACTTTTCGTGACCGTTGTTTTCTACTACTTTTTCGCTCAGCCTCTTCGTAAGGTCATCGCTGGGCTGACCAGATGCAAAGAACTTTAGCAGCGCCGATGTATGAATATTATCACAACTGGCAAATTTTGTGAAATTGAAGAACAGTTTTTTGCATTTGTCGTTGTATTTTTCGCTTACTTTGCCGTTCACGGCGCTTTCTACCACATAACAAACTTCACCGTCGCCGATAAGGTCGAACGGGCACAGAAATATTACGTAGCTTTGCTTTAAATCTTGATACGGCGCGCCGGTTTTCAGCACGTCGTAATCACAGACCGCCTGATAATAGCGTGCGCGCAGGGGCAGATTTCCAGTGTTTGTCATTTGCAGTTCCACATCGAAAACCGCGGTACTGTTTTTGACGAACACATCTAAGCGCACGCCCTTTGTTTCCAGCGCCGGTTTCAGAACTTCTTCGGTCTTTACGTCTTCCAGATGGTCAATTTCAATCTGCAATAGGGTTTCCAGTACCTGCCGGCAGAGTTCCTTGTCCTGCATCACCATAGCGAACATTACGGCATTGGTAATTGGAATCATTTTTTTATTTTTCATAGTTTTTCCTTTGTAAGCTGCCTTACAAAGGATATATTTGTCAAAAAAATAATTTTTATGCACTTTTGGCGAAGATTTATAAAAGATTTATACTTGTGCTTCTCAATTTTTCTCTTACTGCCGATTGTCTGGGCACAAGTCCCCTATTTTTGCGGAGCAAAAATAGGGAAGATTGGTAGGAATATAAAAAACTTGCTTTTTATTGGGTTTTGAAACACATAAGAAATTTGCAACAGCGGTACTTTTGAAGTTTTTTTTCTGACAATTTTACTTTATTTCAGTCTTTTCACATCTTAAAAAAAGGAGTCTAAATGTTTGAAAAATTTTTTTTTAAGATTGCAAGTTGTTTACAGCAGAATATCCTGCAAGATAATCATAAAACACTTGTAGCAGATGCTGAGACAAGCTCAGCATGACAAGTTGAACCCTATTCGGATAAATATTTTTTCACCAGTAATAAAAAATTTTTGCGTTTAAATTCAAAAATCAGAGCGTTTAAATTTATTTTTGAGAATGGCGATTCTAAACTTTGAGAACGGCTAGAAAAATTTTTAAATGTAGCCGCAAAAATTTTTTTTTGCGGGGAACTTGCATAAAAATAGTCGCAGTTTTTGCAAAGCAAAAACTGGGGGCTTTTGCCTACACCAAACAACGGTTAGAGACAACGCAAGCAGCAAAAGCTGCGGATTCCGAAATAAATTCGGAATGACAGAACTTTAAAAC
>JAKSTR010000182.1 GCA_024402495.1 Treponemataceae bacterium | reverse complement strand
AGGACTGATTATTTTTTCTGTTTTTATGCCGTTTTTTCATAATTTATACATGATTTAATCAACAACCTCGCCGCAAGCAGCGAGGTTGTTGTTCTTAATAAGTGGTTGCAGTCGGGTTTAATACCCCTTGTTACAACGCAAGCGTCGGGGTATTAAACCCTCCGCACGAATAAAAAACCTTCGCCGTCATCCAGTAAAAAAGCGGCGGCAAAAACAGATGCCGGTAAAAAAATCTCCGCACATATTACCAGAAAATCAAACCATCGCAAAACTAAAAATATGCGAAATGCCTTTGCAAATCAGTTCCAGTTTTTCCATTCTTCAGGCTGATACCCGACGGTAGCCACTTCTTTGCCGTTGCGTACAATCGGCTGCGCCAAAAGTGCCGGATTTTCCAGAAGTTTTTCAAATTTGTCGCCGTCATCAAGATAGGCAAAACTTGCATAATCTTTGGCTTTTTTGTCAGCAAGCATTTCAATTGCATCGGCGCGGCTGCCTGCTTTTTTAGCTAACAAACTGACAACGTTTTCCAGTTCACCTTTAGAAATTCCCTTTTCTTTAAGGTCAATTTTCTGCACCGCAATCCGCCGCTCGGCAAAATACCGCTCCGCCTTTTTTACATCAAAGTTTTTACTTGTACCAAAAATCTGTATCGCCATTTTTCACCTCGTAATTGCAGCATAGAAGAATATTTTCATTTTGCAAATAAAAAAAGGCATCCGGAAAAACCGAATGCCTTTTTGAGCCACGACGGGTTCGAACCATCGACCCACAGATTAAGAGTGGCTCAATACATCATTCCTTTCTTAGAATTGCCCTATAAATTACTTAATTTTATCATTATATCTGCAAATTTACAAGTTTTTTTGGAACTATTTGGAATTATTTAGAACTAATTAGACGGTTTTTATAACGCTTTTTGTAACGGTTATAATTAAAAATGCTGCAAATTTCCGCTTTTTTTATATTTTTGTAAATTTTTATACACCACTTTTCACGCTATTTGCACGCCCTTTCCGCTTTCCTTTCTTCCGGGCTTGTTAAAAACACCGGTCTTTCTCCCAGTTCTTCCGCTTCGCCCCCACATTCACCATACATTCTCTTCTTCTGTTTCAGTCACTATGCGTTACGCCGTTTTCCCTTACGCCAAAAAACACGCGCATTGCATGTTCTTCTCTTCCACCACATTTCCCCCGGCTCAGGCAATGCGCAAGTTTAACAAGTTGGCGTAAGGAAAACGGCTGGTCTGTTTCTGTTACCGCGCCTTTTGCCAGCCGCCTCACGCCCCCAACGGCACACGTTTTGCAAAACCAACAGCTTGCGCTGTATGTTTTGCAAAACAAGTGCCTTGCAAGCAAAAACGGCAAAACAATTTTCAGTTTTACTAAAAAAACCGTCCACATTCATAGCAAGAATAAAGTTAAACATTTCATTTGTGCGTTTGCCTTTTTTACCGCAAGCAAAATGCAGATGTTTCACGGCTCTGCACAGGGCTTATAATAAAAACAAAATCTCAGCCAGCATTCCTTCAAACCGGCATATCATATAAAAAGCAGGTTAAGGGGGTTTGTCATAACGTGTATTCCTGTTCACCACGGCAAGCCGCGGCACGTCTGCAAACATCGTGTTTGCAGACTAAACAGAATACCCGTTATGACATTGCCGCATCCGTGCGGCAACCACCCCCTGCACGTGCCTCGCCATGCTCGACATTCATCTCTAACCGCATAAGAGTCCTTGCACGTGCCGCAATCTTTCATATTGTCCGCAGTTCCAAGTCTTTTTCTCCAACTGCCGAAGAA